>JBBQCC010000041.1:0-21358 GCA_038318285.1 Planctomycetota bacterium
ATCGTCGCCAGCCAGGCGACCAGGGCGATCCAGATAAAACCACGGGGAATCAGCAGGAGGAAAGGCAAATTAAGCGCTTGGGCAAGCCGGATCGTGCAGACCGT
Source organism: Planctomycetota bacterium (assembly GCA_038318285.1). Classification (GTDB taxonomy): domain Bacteria; phylum Planctomycetota; class UBA1135; order UBA1135; genus JAEUHZ01. The sequence continues at coordinate 105 of JBBQCC010000041.1, forward strand.
GTACATGCCGAGCGGGAAGACCATGCCCCAGTACTGAGGATCGTACGTGAAGGGCGTACGTCGGATCACGTGGCGCCAGAATCCGAGCACGACGAGCAGTGGAATCCACCACGTCGCTGCGGTCCACAGGAAGAACGTGGAGCCTTCGAGAAAGGGCGTGATGCGCTGCAGCAGGGGCGAGTAGTGCGCGGACTGCAGCAGGCGCGCCCCAGCCAGTGTCGAGATCGCCAACGCGCCCATGTTGATCCAATAGGGCGGTGCAAGTTGCTGCGGACTGAGTGAGACGAACGTCCACCGGTACAAGAGGAGCGCGATCAAGGGCAGGTAGAGCATGAAGCCGCCCATGTGCATCGCCGCCGCGAAGAGCATTGCGTGCTCCGGCGAGGCGAGTGACGGCGCCACGAGACTTCCCAGCACCGCGATGGCCTGCATGGCCACGACGGCGACGAGCCAGGTTCCGTTCAGGCCCACTCCCAGCGAAGGCTTCTCGGCCTTGATCGTGACGGCTGCAAAAAAGCCGTACGTCACGACAATCCACAGAGCGATCGCCACGAACCACAGGCTCGCGGCCACCGTCGGCTGCGCGCGCAGGATCACGAACTGCACGCCCAACACGCACGTCCCCGCGGGCATGGTGAAGAAACCCGGGCCTCGTGAATGGTCCGAGATGTCAGCGCGGACCTTACGCCAATGAAGTGCGATACGCGCGAACGTGAGGACCCACAGCACGCCGTAGGCGACGACGTTGATCCAGAAAAGCGCGACGGCTACGGGCTCGAACTCCAGGAAGTGAGCAGCCAGCGACACGATGCCTGTCGCCATGACCAGCGCGAAGTATGCCGGCGGGAGCGTCTCGAGCGCCCCGACCGAACGCCCTGGAGGCAGGGTCGGCTCAGCCATCGAGGCGCCGCATGTGGAGGAGCAACCCAACGTTGAGAGCCACACAGGCGATGCTCGCGATCGCAGCGGGGACGAGGACGCTCGCGTCGCGAAGCAGGAATGCGTCCATGGTCGCTGTGAACAACCACAACTGCATCACGACGATGGTGATCACGATGCACAAGATCGCGAGCACGATCGGCGTCCGCTGCTGACGAGGGATGCGGCGCATGGCTCAGGCGTACCCGTTCGCGAGCACCTTGTCCCCGACGAGTTCGATCCGGATGCGGGCGAGGGGACGACGCGGTGGACCCGCAGTCGGCTGACCGCTTTCGATGTCGAAGCTGCCGTGGTGACAAGGGCATTCGAAGCGCTTCTCGCTGACGCGCGTGATGACCGGACACGACAGATGCGTGCAGGCTTGGTCGTATGCAACAAGCTTGGTTTCGGTCAGCCGAACGAGGATGCAGGCATCTTCCTCGGTCGGGTAGCGGAACGTCATCGACCCGCCGACCGGGAGCTCGGACAGGCGTGTGATCTCTTTCAGCGGCGGAATTCCGCGACGCGCGCGCCAAGCGTTCTGTCCGACGATCCACAGTTGACCGCACGCGAAGGCCGAGCTGATCAACACCATGAACTTCGTGAAGTCGCGGCGGGCCACGTACTCGTCCGCCTCGACACCGATCGGAAAGTCACGCCGCCAGCGCGGCTGATCGGGCCACGCCTTTCCATCCGGCGCGACGGTCCCACCTTCTTCGGGGGTACGGTTCACGTGTTCGCTCCTCCAGGTGCGCAGTCGGGGATGTCGAGCATGGACAGCATCGGATCGAAATCGGCGTCACGCGCCGGCGTGAGCGCACTCAACACGTCCAGCCCTGTGAGCGCCGAGTCACGCGGGACCATCATGTTGACCTTCGTCGTGATCGTCTGATTGCCGAACTGGAACTTGTCGATCGGGCGCGAACGCGGACGCAACCTCTGGATGTCCTCGAGCGTCCCGTAGAAGAGCGCCTGACTCGGGCACACGGACGCGCACATGGGCTTCTTCCCGACCGAAGTGCGGTCGTAGCACATGTCGCACTTCATCATCAGGCTAAGACCTGTGTTCATCTTGGGCACGCCGAACGGGCAGGCCAGGACGCAATTGTTGCAGGCGATACAACGCGGCTTGCGAGCGGTCTGCACGACCCCATCGGCAGTTCGCTTGATCGCGTCGGCGGGGCAGACTTCGGCGCAAGTCGGCGAGTCGCAGTGCATGCACACGACCGGCACCGTCTGCGGCGAGAGCGCGCGATCGACGTAGTCGAGCTGGATCATCGAGTGGCCGCGATGCGTGTCGCATTCCGTGCAGGCTTGCACGCAGGCCTGGCAGCCGATGCAGCGGCTCTGATCCACGAAAAACTGCATGTGGTCGGGAACGGGCATGCTGGCCTCTACTGTTGTGGCTCGAGTACTTCGGCGTATGCGGGAGGTCCATCGGCTTTCCGCAAGCGGGCTGCGCAGGCCTTGTACTCGGGGATCTTCGAGATCGGGTCCTGAGCAGAGATCGTGAGTTGATTCGCGCTCTTCGCTCCGGCCCAGTGGTACGGAATGAAGATCGTGTCAGGCCGAATCGTCCGCACGACCAACGCTTGCAGCGTGCACGCTCCACGTCGAGTCTCGGCCGTCGCCCAATCGCCATCACGAATGCCGAGACGTTCGGCGAGCTGCGGATGCAACTCGATCTTGGGTGCGGGGCAGTGGTCGATCAGAGGCGCGATGCGGCGTGTCTGAGTGCCGGACAGGAAGTGGCTGACGACACGACCCGTGGTCAGCATCAGCGGATACTCGGCATCGACGTCCTCGGTCGGCAGCGCGTGCTGGGCGGGGACGAATCGCGCCTTTCCGTCGGAAAAATAGAAGGGTCCACTCCCCTTGGCGATCGGATTCCACGAGCCCGGCTCGAACAGGCGCGGCGTTCCCGTGTGTGCATCGTCCGGGCACGACCAGAACACACCGTAGTTCGCTTCGATCTTCTCGTAGGTGATGCCCGAGTAGTCGGCGATGCCGCCCTTCGAGGCCGCGCGCAGCTCGTCGAAGATCTCGCGCGGGCCGGAGAACGTGAAGCCGCGCTCGCGTCCGAGCGCGCGCGCGATGTCCTGCACGATGCGCCAGTCGGCGCGCGCTTCGCCGGGCGACTCGATCGCCTTGCGGATGCGGATGACGCGGCCTTCCGTGGTCGTGACGGTGCCCTCGTCCTCCTCGTGCAGCGATCCCGGCAACACGATGTCGGCGTGGCGCGCCGTCTCGGTCAGGAAGAAGTCGATGACCACGAAGAACTCGAGCTTCTCGAGCATTCGTCGGACGAACGCGTTGTCGGGCAGCGAAACGAGCGGATTGAACGAGATCGAGATCAGGCCCTTGATCTCGCCGCGCTCGACCTTGCGCAGGATCTCGTAGCAGTCCACTCCCAGTCCCGGAAGCTCATCCGGCTCCATGCCCCACACCTTGGCGACGTGCGCGCGGTGCTCGGGGTTGGTGATGTCGCGACCTCCCGGAAGTTGGTCGCACTTCTGGCCGTGCTCGCGACCGCCTTGTCCGTTCCCTTGGCCCGTGATCGTCGCGTAGCCGCAGCCGCTGCGTCCGATTCGACCGGACGCCAGCACGATGTTGATCGCGCCGAGCACGTTCTGCACGCCGTGGCTGCTGTGCTCGATGCCGCGCGCGTGCATCAAGAAGCTCTTCTTGGCCGTCCCCCACCACTCCGCGGCTTGGCGAATGGCGTTCTCGGCGATGCCGGTCACCTCCGCGGTTCGGCGCGGCGTCCAGGTCGCGACGTGTTCCGTCAGCGCTTCGAAACCGACGGTGTGGCGCGCGATGAAATCGTGGTCGATCCAATCCCGCTCGATCATCAAGTGGAGGATGCCGTTGAACAGCGCCGCGTCACGGCCAGGTTTCACCGGCAAGAAGAGGTCGCACGTGCGCGCAATCGGCGTGAGGCGCGGATCGACCACGATGACTTTGGCCCCCCTCTCGCGCGCTTGCCAAACGTAGTCGGTCGTGATCGGTGCGCACTCGGCCACGTTGGCGCCGCTGATCCAAACGACATCGGCTTCGAGGATGTCGCTCCAAGGGTTCGCCGCTCGATCGATGCCAAAAGCCTTCTTGTTGCCGGCTCCGGCGCTGACCATGCACAGGCGACCGTTGTAGTCGATGTTCGAAGTGCGCAGGCACATGCGCGCGAACTTGCCCATCAAGTAGGTTTTCTCGGTCGTCAAGCTCGCGCCGCTCAGCACAGCGAAGGCGTCGGCACCGTGCTGCGCCTGAATGCGCGTGATCTCGGCCGCGACGCGCGAGATCGCGCGGTCGTAATCGACAGCTCGAAATCCTCCCGGTTGATCGGGATCTCGTTCCTGCGCTTGCAGCAGACGGTCGGGATGTCCGCCCTGCAGATAGCGCTTGACGCCTTTCGGGCAGAGCTTCCCTTGGTTGAACGGGAACTCCATCCACGGTTCGATGCCGATGACCTGTTCGTCCTTGACGAGCAGTTGCATCCCGCACTGCTGGCCACAGAAGCAACAGTGCGTCTTCACCGCTCTGTCGGGCACCACGCCCGTGTCCAGACGCAGACCCTCCGCGACGGACCGGTGCGGACCGAAACGCTCGATGATGTCCGCAGACTCGCTCGGAATAGTGGCCACGATGCTCCTAAGGATGGAAGTTGTTGCGGTCTTCGCTGCCGAGCGGACCGGAGCCGAGCCCAGGATTCGCGTACGTCGGTGCCGGTGTGGGGCGGTCGGGTGAAGGAGCAGCGATCTCGCGACCGAAAGGTCGCCCCTGCGCGATCGCGACGAGCGTGCGCCGACACGGTGGACAGATCCACTGGTAGTGCTCGACGGGGCCGTCCGTCTCGTAGGTGAAACCCAGCGCGCGCTGCACGCTGATCAAGTCGTCGACGTGCATGCGCGACGTGAACGACGATCCGCAGCGACGACAACGGGCAGGATCACTCTCGACGCCCGCGTCCTTGTAGAAGCTCACGCCGATCTGTGCCGGACGCTGGAAGATGTGGAAGAACTTCCCGAACGGCAGCCACAGCAGCGTGAAGATCACCGTGACCGCGTGAATGATCGCGAGGAACTCGTAGGCGTAGCCCTTCATCCACGTGTAGCTCGCCGTCAGCAGGAGCCCGGTCAAGCTGACCGCGAACAGCAGGATGAGCGGAAGAAAGTCCTCGTGAAACCTCTGCAGCGATGCGGCGCCCTCGTCGCGCATGCGCCGACGCATGGCCAACATCACACCACCGATCACGAGGATGGCTGACCACACGAGCCCGTGGAAGACGAGGAATGCCGGCAGGCTGCCGACGCCCATCTCCACCGTTGGGAAGCCGAACACGAAGACGCGGTAGCTCTCGATGTCGCCGGGCACGCTCTCGAAATGAAGCCAACCGAACACGAGTGGAAACGTGATCGCGGCCGCGACCACGCAACCCCACATCAACAAGAAGTGCGCGAACCAGCGCCCCCGCCCTCGACGCAAGATGAAGCGGTTCAGGGCGAATTCGCCGACGACGCGCTGCAACCAAGCGCGCGCGTTGCCCAGACGGCGGCCGCGGCGGAAGAACACTTGCCAACCGCGCCGCCAGTACAGCGCCGTCGGCGGCCGTTGCAGCCACATCGCGTAGCGATACGTGAGGCCGAACGCCGTGAACAGGCTGGCGAACGTGTACCCGACGAGTGCGGCGTCGAAATGCGCCAAGTTGCGCGAGCCCACGACGATCAACAGGGCGAGGATGCCCGCGACGAGCACGCCCCAGCCTGCGCTGATCGCCGCTTCCCTCTGCACCCGGACCATGCGTCTCTTAGTACCGCTTGCCGGGTCGAGCTGTGAGCGAAAGTCGCGCGCTGCGAATCGCAGTCACCCGCACGTGGAGTCCTTGCAGCCGCAAGTGTGGACCGGTGCTGTGAGAGATCGATCGCGCACGATGCCGAGTCTCGTGCACAGTCCGTTCGCGATGTCGAGTAACCGCTCGTGCGTCCCAGCCCCCATGTCGTCGTGCTCGAAACCCTCGAATCCGGCCAACAACTCGGCTTGATCAGGCTCCGACAACATGCCGTCACCCATCGGGAAGAGCACCCCGTTCTCCTTCCCGATGTGGTCGCGCATCAAGCCGACGTAGGCCGCGCCCGCCGAGCGGAATCGGGCAGCCGACCCCGCCTGGGATTGCGCTGCATCCGCCAGTGCGTCGGTCATGCGGGTCAAGAGCGCACGGCCTTGTTCGTGCTCCGATTCCATGACGGCCAGCGGACCCACATCGCGAGGCAAGCCGCGCGCGGCGAGCGCAGCGTAGAAGTGCTGCTCTTCCTTGCCGTGGTGGCAGCGGTCGACGAAGCACCGCAGGAAGTCCACGGCCTCGCCTGCAGATCGAAGGTCCAGCGACTCGTCGCCCTTCTGCCGACACAGCGCTTCGAGGGCGGAAAGCACGTCCAAGATGATTTCGTGTTCGCTGCGCAGGACGTCCGTGGCAATCATGGCGATCTCCTCGGGAGCTGGCTCTTGCCTCCCATGTCCGGAGTATCGTCCGCCGCGAGTTCGCGCTCCTTGACCGATGTCAAGCCGTGTCGGATTCCCCGTCGGCCAGCGCGAGGAGGGGCCGCGCATCGCGGAGCACCACCGCGGAGCGCTCGTTGTGAATCCAGCCCTCGTCTTGCCAGCGCCCAAGGAGGCGCGAGAGCGTCTCGGGTGTCATCGCCAAGTGCGCGGCGAGATCCTTCTTCGCCAACGAAAGCTCGATCACAGGCTCGTCCGTCCCCTGCGCCTGCTGTCGCAAGAGCCAATGCGCCAGACGCGCGCCCGCTTGCACGATGGACAGCTCTTCCACGCGTCCGACGAGCGACGCGAGACGCGCACACAGCGAACCGATCATCGCCGGCGCGAGGCGCGCGTCCGATCGGAACAGCTCCAGGAAATCCTCGCCCCCGATCTGGAGCAGCACCGTGGACGGCTGCATGACCATCGCATTCACCGGGAAACGTCGCAGCGAAAGAAGCGCAGCCTCGGCGAACGTCGCACCCGCAACAATGTGGTTCACGACGTGCTCCCGCCCGTCCATCTGAACGCGGTAGAGCTTCACGGAACCAGTTTGGATGGCATAGAACGCCGAGCACGGTTCGCCTTGGCGAAACAGCACTTCCCCAGCTTCCGGCCGCAGGATCCGCGTCATGGGAACGATCTGCGCCACGAGATCCAGAGGCACGGACCTGAAGTGCGGCAGCGCGCGGAGAGCGGCGTCGATGTCGGGCTCGGTCATGACAGCACCGCTCGGGTCGCGAGTTGGGGGCTCAAGGACTCCACTCCAGACCCGTCGCGCGAAGAAGTCGCTCGATGGACGCGAGCCCGCGCGGCCCATCCTGGTACGGCGCCAATTTCACGGGGCGGGCGTGGCGCAACTGCTCGAGCAGGTCGTCGAGATGCTCGTGCACGAGCTCGTCGCACTGCGCATAAATGCCCCCATCCTCTTCCTCCATCACGTTGTGAACTTCCAGCAGCGCGCGAATGCGCCCGACGATCGCCGGGGTCGGCGTCGGCACCAGCAGCGCCGCGAGCGCGGCGTGATCGAGCCGCATCTGTCGCGCCAGGGGCAGCGACTCGCCGCCGTTCTGAAGCTTCACCGCCGGCATGACGATCTTCTCCTCCATCCCGATATGGCGCAGCAATCCTGCTCGAAACTCATGACACGCCACGTCGTCGATTCTGCCGTCCACGCAGGACGCGTCGAGCAGGACAGCGAGCCGCTGGTGGTCCTCGTGCAGCAGATCGTGAATGGGACGAGAGCTCACGCGGACATGATGCCAAGCAGCGATGGTTTGAGGCCCGAGAACATTTCGTCGAGCGTCGGTCCGCGATCGTAGCGGACGCGCAGCGTGTGCTCGCACGAACGGCGGATCAACTCGATCGAGTCGATCAGTGTTCCGTCGAGGTCGAACAGGACGGTCTCGATCAACGCAGCGGCCTCACTTGGACGCCTTGCCGCGCGCGCTGACGCGAAACGTGTGGCCGTCGGGATGGCGCAGGTGGAATTCGCGCACGCCCCAGGGCTCGTCGCGGGGCGGCATGGAGATGTCCATCTGCTTCGACACGGCCAACGCGTGCACCGCGTCGAGCTCGGCCCACGACTTCAACCACCACGTCATCCAAACGCCGTCCGTCGAATCGTCACCGGCAAACTTCGGGCGCAGCGTGCCGAGCGAACCCTGTCCGCCGTGACACAGGAAGATCTCGACCTCGCCCGAACCAACGCTGCCGAAGCCGGCCTCGCCGTGCGCGTTGCGATCGCCGGCGTTCGGGATCATTCCGCCGCCGTTCCAACTGAAGACGCGCCTCCACCCCAACGACTCGAACCAGGCGAAGCTCTTCGGGACGCTCGTGACGCGCAGGATCGGAGTGATGGCTTGGACGTACATGGCGCGACCTCGAGTGAGGGGTCCAAGCTAGCGTTGGCATCCGTCGCCGGCCTCGCCGCGGACACGAATTCGGCACGAATCAGCACGAAGTTGGCCGATCGTGCATTCCGGATCTGCCGGATCAATACCGCCTCAGCGGCTGGCCCGTGAGGCGTTGATAGCAATCCAGGAGGTGCTCGACACGCGCGTCGGCAGACTCGTCCAGAATCTGGGGGACGCTGCGAGCACGTCGGATCTCCTGTCTGATTTCCTGTGCGAAGGTTCCCCAACCCGCCGCGCACTTCCAAGCTCCGACGTCGGCAGCAATCGCACGGCCTTCGTCCATTGGCGCGCGAACGAGGCGCTGTGTGACCGATTGCTCGGCATTCCAAACCGCTGACTGCACCAGGCTCGGTAGGAGCAGCATCGTCGAGAGACCGAGCACGATCTGGACCAGGAACACGCCGACCTTCTGTTTGTCGGAGGCCACGAGTGCGCGTCGGGTCCACACGAGCAGGACGAGGGCCGTCGATGCCGGAAGGAGCGCGAGGAACAAGGCGATCACGAACATGAACGACCAGCACGTCGCGAGCAGCGTCGCGCCACCGAGCAGTCCGCAGAAGTAGGCTGCGTGGCGCTGCAAGCACTGCTCGAACAGTGCCTAGCCGAAGCACCCGCAGGCGGTCAGAGCCATCGATCCGAACCCGAGGACCTTCACGTTGTCCAGAACGCCAACCCGCCAGGCCGGCAAGAAGCAAAAGAGCGGAACGAATCCCACGAAGACGATGGTCGCGAGGAGCAGCGGCCAAGATCGCGTGCGCGGTTCCATCCAGTTCGAGTCTACCTCCGCATGCACGGTGGTCGCAGAGTTCAGCCGAGCCGTCCCACCCCCGACCAGACGCGCATCGCCGCGGGGCGGCGCAGATCGCGCAAACCGCCTGATTTCCACCGTCCGAAGCGCTCCAGGAACCAGTCGACGGCCATGTCCTCGAGACCGTCCACGATCGGGTATCCGCCGCGACCGTCAGCGACATCGACCGCGAGGCGGCGGAACGCGACGCGCTTCAGCGACTCCATGCGCGCGACGACGCCGGCGGCGCGTGGAACCGGGCCTTGCAGCGCGATCTCCTCCGGAGTGAGGCGCGTCTCGACGTCACCGGCGCGGAACCCGACGCACGCGTCACCCACCAGCATGGGCGCGAGCGCAACGGTCTGTTCGCCGAGCCCGACGCGGTCCGCGACACACGCGTGCATCCCTTCCGCAAAGACGCTGCCGAGCGCGTAGTCGCGCGGCTCGATCACCGTCGCGCGTGCGCCGTTCTCGAACTCCAACTCGCGCCGCGCACCGCCGGCGACCTTGCGGCGGCGTGCGCGCACGATGCGAGACCCGCACAGCGCCTTCGACTGCGCGATCCCGTGGTACGCGTAAGCAGAACGATCGAACGTCACCGAGCGCACTTCGCCGGTCACTGCGCGCAGCGTCTCGAACCAGGGCAAGTGCACGACGTCCTCGGCGACGCTCGCGTGCTTCCAGCCGTCGAGAAGGCGCGCGTGCCGCAGGTGCTTCATCTTGAGCACGGGTGTGTCGATCAGCAGCTCGAGTCGAGCGCGGTCGAACGTGGCCAGCCGTTTCAACACGCGCGGCATCGCGTCCTTGCCCACCGCGACGTACACGAGATCGCCCGCGGCGAAGTCTGTGGCCTGCACATCGGTCAGCGATCGAATCGCTAAACGCGAACCCGCGACTTCCAGATCGCGCGCCGAGCGCGCCAGGATTCCCGCGACCTCGAACCGGTCCGGGAGCGACAGGAACGACGGCAACGCCGTTTCGCGCACGCGCTTGCCCGCGCCGACGATCCATACACGCCGCACGCTCAAGAAAGACCTGCTTTCAGGCTCAATTCGGACTTCAATTGCCGCGCAAGCCGGATCGACAACGCCACGATCGTCATCGTCGGGTTCGCGCAGCCGCTGGTCGGGAACACGGAGGCGCCGGCGATCCAGACATTGCGCATGGCGTGCATTCGCAAGTTCGCGTCGACAACGCTCGCGCGGGCGTCCGCGCCCATGCGCGTGCCGCCCATGTGGTGCGACGCGTCCTGGTCGATCGGCCACGGCTCGGCGAGCTCGAGGTCACCTTCCAGTTCACCCAGACCGTTCGCGGCGAGTTCCACGCGCAGAGTGTTCCACAACTCGACCAGCGAGCGTCGATCGAGTTCCGTACACGCGTGCCGCACGCGCGGGATCGGAACGCCGTTCGAGTCGAGCACGCTCGACAGCTCGACGCGGTTCGCCTCGCTGGGCTGCATCTCCAGGAAGTGGCGCAGCCGGACGCGGCGTACGCGCGGACGGCGCTTGCCCAGACGGAACCACGCGTACTGAACGACGCTCGGCAGGTGCAGCAGCACGTTGCCGACCAGCTTCAACGCGGAGAATGGGCCGCGCCGTGCGTTCTGGATCTCCGAGTCGTCGCCGGTCTCGGACCAGTCGCGCAGTTCGACGACCTCGTCCGACTTGCGCGCTTTCCAGCTCGAAAAGAGACCCTTGCTGCGCTTCACCAGCGTCACGAGCGACTCGACACCGTCGTCGTCCGACCACGGGAACAGCGGTTCGAAGCGCGCGTAGCTGTTCAGCACGCCCAGCTCGCGCTGGCGCGCTTCCGTCAATCGCAAGCCCGCGTACCCGGCGAAGCCCTTGTGCATGGCACCGAAGAAATAGGGCAGTTCCTCGATCGGACGCGCGAGCCGCAGGATCCCGAAGTAGTTCTTCGGGTGGTTCATGAACCCGACGCCGACCTGTCCGTGTTCGTTGCCGAGGCCGTTCGGTCCCGAGACGAGCAGCAGGCGCGCGTTCTCGATGCCGCCCGTCGCCAACACGAAGGCGCGCGCGCGCACGTCGAACTCGACACCGTGGCTGGTTCGCACGCGCACGGACGAAGCAACGTCACGATCGCCAGTCGTATCGATGCGGACGACGGTCGCGTCGAGCAGGAGGTCCACGTTCTCCGCGCTCCACGCATCGGCGCACTCGACGCCGAAGTCCTGGGGTTCCGCACAGGCCAGGAACACCTTCTCTTCGAGGTGTTTCCACGCCGGTTGCGACTCCCCCTTCGCGCGCAGGGCTCCGAACCCTCCCGGCCCGAACGTGCTCGACGAAGGGAATCGGTAGCGACGCGACGCTTCCTCGTACAGCGGCAGCAAGTCCGCGCGGTCGATCGGCCAACCGTCGGATCCGCCAGTTCCACCTGACCCAATCCAGGGTCGCGGCGTCATGTCGATCGGATCCAGCGGGCTCGACAATCCCGCCCACGTCGTCGACGCGCCGCCCAGCACGCGCTCGCGCGACCATTCCTTGACGTGGATGCCGAGGCTCTCGGTGGCGCGCAACGCGTCGCCGTGTTGCGTCGGCTTGCGCCGGCCGCTTTCGAGCACGCACACGCGCAGCGAACTGCCGGCCAGCTCGCGCGCGACCGTCGCGCCGGCCGGTCCCGTGCCGACGATGCACACATCGTATTCGCGCGCAGGCGGTGCGACGCCGTCGGAGAGGTCCACGATCACGCGCGCAGGCTACGTCGGCGCGCGGCCGTGTCCATGCTGCGCGCGCAGGATCGCGGCCGCTATGCTCGTGCGAACCGGCGTCCGCGAACCGTCCACGCGAGCCCCACCCTCCGACGATGCATCCCGACCCGCGCGCGCGCCTGCTGCGATCCATCGCCTGGGTCCTCCTCGCGGCGGCGGTGCTGAGCGCGCCCGGATTCCTGCTGGCCGAGCGCTTCGAGGCCGGCCGCTTGGCGCGAGTCGCCCTGTCCAACGGCCTGACGGCGCTCGGTGCGATCGCCCTGCTGCGGGTCAGCGCGCGCGATCACATCGAGAAGCCAGCGCGCGGCCTCGTCTTCGGCCTGCTCGCGCTCGTGGCGGCCTTGGCCTGGTCGAGCGGCGAGGACGTCCACGTGAACGTCGTGAACTTCGTGCTGGTCACCGTGCTGGCCGGGACGTTGCTCGAGCGCGCGGGTCTCGCGATCGTGGGCGCGACCTCGGCGATCGTCCTCGTCGCCATCGCTTGCAAACAGCACGGCGGCACGGGCGAGCTCGAGTCCGTCCTCGAGTCGATCGGACAATTCCTGCCGACCTATGCGGTCATCGTGTTCGTCTTGTGGTTCGCGCTACCGTTGCGCAACCTCGGTCGCTTCGCCGACCGCTCCACCCCCATTCCGGACTGATCCGATGTCGCACACGAACTGCTTCCAGGCCGCGATCGCTCTCTGCCTCGCCGCGAGCTGCGCGACGTCCACATCGCACACGACGACGACGCGCGCGTACGCCGCGCAGGGCAAGCCGTCGGCCGCGAAACCGGCTGTCGTTTCCCAGCCGGCTGTGATCGCGAAGTCAGCGACCAGCTCGACCGCGCCCATGCCCGAGACCGCGCTCAACCGGGCGATCGACGCCGCCGTCGAGGCCGCGACACCGCACCTGATCGAATGGCGCCGCCACTTGCACGAGCATCCGGAGCTGTCGAATCACGAAGTCGAAACCGCCAAGTACGTCGCCGGAGCGTTGCGCGCGATGGGCCTCGAGCCGCGCACGGGCGTCGCGAAGAACGGCATCGTGTGCGTCATCGAAGGCGGCCAGCCCGGCCGCGTCGTCGCGCTGCGCGCGGACATGGACGCGCTGCCCGTGACGGAAGAGGTCGACCTGCCCTTCGCCAGCAAGGCGATGAGCACGTACGAGGGCAAACCGGTCGGCGTCATGCATGCTTGCGGTCACGACGCGCACACGGCGATCCTGCTGACGGTCGCCGAAGCGCTGACGAAGGTGCGCGCCGAGCTGCCGGGCAAGGTCGTTCTGCTCTTCCAACCCGCCGAAGAAGGCGTGCCGATCGCCGAGTACCCCGCCGGCGCCGAGCTGATGGTGAAGGAAGGCGCACTCGACGATCCGAAGGTCGACGTCGTGTTCGGCCTGCATGTGTTCGCCGGCCGACCCACGGGCCAGATCGGCCTGCACGCCGGCCCGATCTTGGCAGCTGCAGATCGATTCGAAATCACCGTGAAGGGGCGCCAAGCGCACGGGTCGAAGCCCTGGGCTGGCATCGATCCCATCGTGACGGCCAGCGAGATCGTCGGCGCGCTACAGACGATCGTCTCGCGCACGCAGGACCTGACGCACGAGCCCGTCGTCGTCACCGTCGGCCAGTTCGATGCCGGCGTGCGCAACAACATCATCCCCGACAAGGCGCGGCTCGTGGGCACGATCCGCACGTTCGACGAAGCGATGCGCGACGACGTTCACGCGCGCGTGAAGCAGATCGCCGAGAACGTCGCGAAAGCGCACGGCGCGACGGCTGAAGTGACGGTCGAGCGCGGTTATCCCGTGACGTCGAACGATCCCGCGCTCGTCGAGGCGATGCGCCCGACGTTGGAACGCGTCGCGCCCGGCCACGTCGTCGACGTGACGAAGATCACGGGCGCCGAGGACTTCTCGTTCTTCGCTCGCAAGGTGCCGGGCGTGTTCCTGTTCCTCGGCATCACGCCCGAAGCCGAGTGCGCGAAAGCCGACTCGAATCACTCACCGCGCTTCCGGATCGACGAGAGCGCGCTGCCCGTCGGCGCACGCGCGCTGGCGCAGATGACGGCGGAGTGGCTCGTGGCGAACGCGCGCTGATCTCCGCGCGATCTGCATTCCGGAATGAATCCGTACGGTGTCTGACACCGTACGGAATTCACTTCGCACTGGGTTGGCTCAGCACGCGTGTGAGCTCGGGCACGATCGCGTCGGCCCAGGTGCGGTAGCCCGATTCGGTGAGGTGCAGGAAGTCGGGCATCGTTTCGGCGCGGATCGAACCGTCGTCTTCGACGAACCGATCGCCGACGCGCACGAAGCGAACGTGTGTGCCGTCGTCGAGGCGCGTCAGCGCTTGGTTGATCTGGGCGATGTCGCCGCGCATCGCGTTCATCCGCTCGCCGCGTGGAAAAATGTCGACCAGCAGGATCGTGGCGCGCGGGCACTGCTCGCCCAGCACGGCGACCACGCGACGGACGCCGGCGAGCGTCTGCTCTGCGTTGCTCGAGCCGTGACCGAGGTTGTTCGTGCCGATCATCAGCACGATCGCGCGCGGTTCGAGGCGCGTGAGCGGCGCTTCCGCCAGCCGCCACAGCACGTGTTCTGTGCGATCGCCGCCGACGCCGATCTCCAGCGCGCCGAAGGGCGCGATGTGCTCCTTCCACACGCTCGCGCCAGCGTGCTCCCACGCCTCGGTGATCGAATCGCCCAGGAACACGACCTTCGTCGGCTCGCTCTCGCGCACACGGCGCAGGCACTCGGCCTGGCGACGCGCGCCGCCTTCGTCCGTTCGCGGCGCGGGCACGACGGCGACGGGCCGATCGGTCGGCGTCCCCTGGATCGCGGGGCTCGTGAGCGAGAAGAGGAGGAACGCGGTGAGCGACGTGAGGGAGAGTGAGGACATGCGCGCACGGTAACAGCCGCCGCGGGTTCCAAGCCCGCACCAGCCGCGCCGCGCTGCTATCCTCCCCCGCTTCGCCGCGGCCTGCGCTGCCGTGCGAAGCCCAAGACCATGAGCCACGACACCCCGCCCTCGACCGAAGCCGACAAGCCGCGCCACCACCACTTCATCCACGAGGAGATCCAGGCGGATCTCGCCGCGGGGAAGAACGAGGGTCGTGTCCAGACGCGCTTTCCGCCCGAGCCGAACGGGTACTTGCACCTCGGGCACGCGAAGGCGATCTGCTTGAACTTCGGGCTCGCGGAGAACTACGGCGGCAAGTGCAACCTCCGCTTCGACGACACGAATCCGTCCAAGGAGGAGCAGGAGTACGTCGATTCGATCCAGGCCGACGTGAAGTGGCTGGGTTTCGATTGGGATCGCCTGACGTACGCGAGCGACTTCTTCGAGACGCTGTACTCGTTCGGCGCGCACTTGATCCGCACGGGCAACGCGTACGTGTGCGACCTGACGCCGGACGAAGTGTCGGAGTACCGCGGCTCGCTCGACAAGCCCGGCCGTCCGAGCCCGTACCGCGAGCGCACGCCCCACGAGAGTCTCGAGCTCTTCAAGCGCATGCGCGCGGGTGAGTTCCCCGACGCTTCGCGCACCTTGCGCGCGAAGATCGACATGAGCTCGCCCAATCCGAACCTGCGCGATCCGGTGCTGTACCGCATCCTGCGCGCGCACCACCATCGGACGGGCGACACGTGGTGCATCTATCCGATGTACGACTTCGCGCACGGGCAGTGCGACGCGCTCGAGGGCATCACGCACTCGATCTGCACGCTCGAATTCGAGATCCACCGGCCGCTGTACGAGTGGTTCCTGGCGCACCTGCCGGTCCCCCACACGCCGCGTCAGATCGAGTTCGCGCGACTCAACGTGACCTACACGGTGCTCAGCAAGCGCAAGCTGCTCGAGCTGGTGAAGTCGAAGATCGTCAGCGGCTGGGACGATCCGCGCATGCCCACGCTGTCCGGCATGCGCCGACGCGGCTACACACCCGAGTCCTTGCGTGCGTTCTGCGACACGATCGGTGTCGCACGCTTCAACAGCACGGTCGACAAGCACGTGCTGGAGAGCGCGGTGCGCGACCACCTGAACCGCAATGCCCTGCGCGTGTTCGCGGTACTGCATCCGTTGAAGGTCACGATCGAGAACTGGGAAGAAGGCCGCGTCGAGTGGATCGATGCCGTGAACAATCCCGAGGACGAGACAGCCGGCACGCGCAAGCTGCCCTTCGCGCGCACGGTGTGGATCGATCGCGACGACTTCCGCGAGGATCCGCCCAAGGGATACTTCCGCCTGTCGCCGGGCAAGGAAGTGCGCTTGCGCTACGGCTACGTCATCGCCTGCAAGGAAGTTCGTCGCGACGCCAGCGGCGAGATCAGCGAACTCGTCTGCACCTACGACCCGCAGTCCGCGCACGGCGCGACGTCCGACGGCCGCAAGGTGAAGGGCATCTTGCACTGGGTTTCCGCCGAGCACGCGATCGAAGCGCCGGTGCGCCTGTACGACCACCTCTTCGCGGCCGAGTTCCCCGACGACGTGCCCGAGGGCGTGGACTGGAAGACGAACCTGAACCCGGAATCCCTCGTCGCAGTGGAAGGCGCGAAGCTCGAGCCGTCACTGAAGGACGCGCAGCCCGGTGCGCACTTCCAGTTCGAGCGCGTCGGCTACTTCATCGCCGACAGCGTCGACTCGAAACCCGGCGCGCCAGTGTTCAACCGCACGGCGTCACTGCGCGACACGTGGGCAAAGATCGAGAAGAAGGGTTCCAAGGGCTGACGAAAACCCCGTACGGAGCCAGGTAACTTCGGACGGGGTTTTTGTCAGCGGTCGTCGCCGGCATAGCCCGTCGCGCGCAGCAGCTCGCGCGTCCCGCTGCCGGCGCGCACGGCGCGTGGGCGCAGCGTGGTCAGCTCGCGCTCGTGCGCGACGATGCGTGCGCGCATCGCGGCGGCGCGATCGGGGTGCACGGGGGCGAGGTCCGTCAGCTCTCCGGGATCTCGCGCGATGTCGTACAGGCGCGCGGGGCCGTCCACGTCGAGGCAGCAGTGCAGGGACCATCCGTCCTCGCGCAGCGCGCGCACGGAAACATCCGTGGAACCGTTCCACCAGCCGGAGTCGGTCGCCAGGAACAGGGGCGCGGGCGCGATCGCGTGCCGCAGGTCCACGTCGGCGATGCCGCCGATGCGCGCGCCGCCGATGCGCGCCAGCGTGGCGGCGACGTGCCGGTTCGACACCGGTTCCGCGACGCGCACA
The DNA here is from genome assembly GCA_038318285.1 of Planctomycetota bacterium. Lineage (GTDB taxonomy): Bacteria > Planctomycetota > UBA1135 > UBA1135 > JAEUHZ01. The sequence continues at coordinate 17,171 of JBBQCC010000041.1, forward strand.
CCGGATGCGACGCCCGGCCCGGCCAGGACGAGCGGGACGTGCACGAGCTCCGTGTGCAGCGCCTGGCCGTGCTGCAACAGCCCGTGTTCGAGCAACTCCTCGCCGTGATCGCTGGTGAACAGCACGATCGTGTCGTCCCGCAGCGACAGCGCGTCGATGCGGTCGAGGACGCAACCCAACGCGTGATCGCCCGTCGCGACGGCCGCGTCGTACGCGTCGCTCAGCCAGCGCAAGTGCTCGGGCGACACGACCAGCCTGGGATCCCACGACCCGTCCGCGGCGCGCCCCTCGCCCGCGAGCAAGCGCTCGGAGTACTCGTGCAGCGCGTGCTCGCTCAGGTCTTCCGGTTTCGGCCCAGCAAACCGCGCGCGATCGGTTGCGCGCGAACGGTGCAGCTCGTGCGGATCGACGAGGTGCAGGTACAGGAAGAAGCGCACCGACGCGTGCGCGTCGAGCCAGCCGAGGATGCTCGGCATGACCTGCTCCGACGTCAGGAAGTGTTCGGCCGTGTATTCGAACTTTTCGAAGCCCGAGGCGAAGTTCCGGCTCGGGGCGATGAGCGGATTGCAGGCGAACGCGCCCGTCGTGTAGCCGGCGCGCTGCAGGACCTCGGGCAGCGTCTCGATCTCGTCCGCCAGGTAGCACCGCTCGTCGGAGATCACGCCGTGCGCTGCCGGCTCGAGGCCCGTCAGGATCGAAGTCGTCGACGGCCACGTCCAACTCGACGTGGCACACGCGTTCTCGAAGGTCATCCCGCGCGCGGCGAGTGCGTCGAGCACCGGCGTCGTCGGCCGCGCGTAGCCGTGCAGCGACGTGCGATCCGCGCGCAGCGTGTCCATGACGACCAGCACGATGTTCGGCGCGTCCTGTGTGGCGCGCGTGCGCGGCCGTTCGTCGTGACGCTCGAGCGCGAGGCCGCCGAACCCGACCTCCGTTGTCGCTTGCAGCGCGGCCGCGTCGGGCTCGCCGCCCTCGAAGTCCGTCTCCAGCGTCACGCGGTCGCCCGGGTGGACCGCGACGCCGTCGCCGTCGCCCAGGCGCGCCCAAACCGCGGCCGCGGTCTCCTCGCCCGACCAGGGCGTGCGCCGGTGCTCCAACACGACGCGATCGCCGATCGAGATGCGGAACACGATCGTCGGTACTGCCGCGCGCGTCGCGAACGCGCTCGGCACGGCGGTGTCGCAACCCGCCGCGGCGCGCAGCCGCAAGCCGACCTCGTCCGGCTGCACGACGTGGACGACGCGGCAAGGCGGCGGCATCACCAGCGCTGGCTGCTCACCGCCGTCGCTGCGGACGTCAAGGCTCGCGGTCAGGCTGCCCGAACGCGGGGGCGCGGAGTCGCGCGCGCGCTCGACGGTCCACGCACCCACGTCGCCCGTCAGATCGCGCTCGACGACGCGGACGGTCATCGTCTCGCCCGGATCCGCGTTCGCATGACGCGCGGCGAGCCCCGCCGCGAGGCACACGACGAGCGCTGTCGCGAGCGAAACGACGCGCGCGCGTCGTTCCGTGTGTGCAGCGCGCGCCGAGACGAACGCGATGCCCAGCGCGATGCCGAGCGCCGCAACCGCGATGAGGGCGAGCGTCACCGAGCCGCGCATCGATCCCGGTCCGGGAATGTGGAACGCATCGTCGAAAGGCCAACCGGCGAGCACCGCTCCCACCGCCGCGGCGACGACCAACACACGCATGGTGCGTGTGGCCGAGTGCGGGGCGCGCAGCATCCAGGCCCCGACCCAACCCGTCATGAGTGCCCAGGCGAGCACCCAAGGCACGCGCTCGCCGACCCGCCAGCGTGTCATCGCATCGTCCAGACCGCGACCGATGTGGTCCATCGCGTAGACGAGGCCGAGCCGCACGACGGCCAGCGCCACGCCCGTCCAGGCACCGACTGCGATCCACGGCGGCGGACCGCGTTGCTCCGGACGCGGGTTCATCAGGGCGCAGGATAGCGGCGCAGGATAGCGGCGCAGGATGGCGGCGCAGGATGGCGGCGCGGGGTCGCGACGCCGGAGGGCTGCGCGGTGACCTCGCGGAGCGCCGTGATCGGTCAGCCGAGGCCCAGCGCCAGCAGAATCGCCTGCTGACGGAGCGCGAGGATCTCGTCCAGCTCGCTGTCCGGCAGCCCGAGGTCGACGAGGGCGGGATCGTCGCGCGGGAAGTCCTCGACGCCGAGGCCGTCCTCGAGCGCCCAGTGCGCGAGCAGGTCCGCCACGCGCGTGATGCGCGCACCGCGCGCGTGCTCGCCGGCTTCCTCGGGATCGTGGTGCCAGCCGACGATCTGCGCGATCGGGTACGGCAGCCCCCACGCGCGCACGAGACGCGCGCCGACGCGCCCGTGGAACGCGTCCATCGCGGCCTCGAGCAGTTGCGGGCTCTCCGAACCGCAGCCCAGAAGGTCGGGGCGTTCGACAGCCGCCTGCAGGACGAGCGGCCGACCCACGTCGTGCATCAGGCCCCACAGGAACGCGACCTCGCCGCTCACCCGCACGCGTCGCGCGACGTCGCGCGCGAAGACCGCGGTGAGCGCGGAGTGCTTCCACACCGCCCGCATGGTCTGCTCGTGCTGCCTGTTCGTGAACAGCGGCCCCTGCAGCGCAGCAGCGAGCGACAGGTTGCGAATCGTCGTCATGCCCAGGCGACTGACGGCGTTCTGCAGCGAACTGATGGGCTCGACCGGCGCGAAGAGGGCCGAGTTCGCGATCCGCATGATCTGCGCCGCGAGCGAGGGATCGCGCTCCAACGCCGTCTGGATGTCCCGCGGGTCGGAGTCCGGGTCCTCGCACAGCTGGATGATCCGCGAAGCCGCCTCGGGCAGCACGGGTAGGTCCAGGTGCTCGAGCAGGAACTTCTCGAGCGGCTCGTGGATGTCGAGGGGGAGTTCGACGGAATGAGGCATGACTCAGGTCGTCGATCGGCAGATCGGGCACGATCGCTGGAGCGAGACCGCAGCAGCGACCTTGCGGCGCTCTCCGGGGTGCGATACGACTGGAGTCTGGAAGGTCTGCCCCCGACCTTCTCCATGCGTGGAAGAGCTGGAACTCGTCGCGGGACTCCGCGATCGTCGCGAAGAGGCCGTACACACGCTCCTCGAGCGGTACCGGTCTCTGTTCTTTCATTGCATCGGCAACTTCGAGGCGGATGCCTCGGCGCGGGAGGACCTGCACCAAGAGGTGATCCTCTACGTCCTCGAGCGCATCGACGCGGGTAGCTTCGATCCCGAGAAGGGCTCGTTCGGCACGTGGCTCTACCGCGTGACCTGGTGCCGCTGCGTGGACCTGAAGCGCAAGGCGAACGCGCGTCGCACGCCGATGCTCACACCGGTCGGCGACAAGGTGCCCGAGCGACCGGACATGACGCCCGGCCCGGGGGAAGTCGCGGGGACGGAAGAGATCGGCGCGCTCGTCCAGCGCGGGATGTCCCTGCTCGAACCCGAGGACCAGAGGCTGCTCGTCATGCGTTACGTGGACGCCCGGACGCTGATCGAGATCGGCGAGGAACTGTCGATCTCGGTCGAGCAGACGAAGTACCGACTCAAGCGCGCCGCGACGAGCTTGCGCCGGGTCCTCCTGAACGACTTCGCGATCGAGGAGGCCGTGCGATGAACGGGAATTCGAGGGAAATATCGAATCGCGAGGACCCGTTCTTCCCGGAGGCGACGGACTTGCGGGCGGCGATGAAGAACACTGCGAACGGGCCCCGGTTCTCCCCCGCCGACCTCCAGAACGATCCGAAGGCCGCCCACGACGCCCTGTTGAGCTGGGACGAGCAGAGCGAGCAGATCCTGAGGCTGCTCGCGCTGCATCCAGAACACGGGGGGCGGCTCGAGACCTTGCAGCGTGCCGATGGCTGGTTGCGGCAACGCGCTGCGGAAACGATCGCCCTCCGGACCCAGGACGGTGCAACGGAACCGGGGCCCGACTCCACCCGTTGCCCGCCGGCAGACGAGCTCTACGACTTCGCGGCTGGCCCCGGGGCCGTGCCCCTGCCCGTCCAGCGGCGTCTTGCGATCGACCGGCACTTGGCGACATGTGCGCAGTGCGACCGATTCGTCGGGACCCTGGCCGTGGCCCCCCCCTCGCCGCTCCTCCTCGGCCTCGAAGAGGACGCACCGGTCGCGATCCCGGCGCTGACGGGCCGGGGCAGTGCGGTCGCGGACGCCGCCGGACGCCGCCCCCTGCGGCGCTT
>JBBQCC010000042.1:0-21196 GCA_038318285.1 Planctomycetota bacterium
CGTGGTGCGCTCCGCAGCCGAACACGCCGAGCCGTCGGAGATCGCCAACGCGCTGCTCGCGCTTGGACGCGAGGTGAACACGTGGTATGTGCAAGCGCGCGTCTTGGGTCAGGAACCGGCGGTCACCGCCGCGCGACTGGCACTCGTGCGCGCTTCCAAAACAGTGATAGGTAACGGTTTGCGGCTGCTCGGCTGCGCGGCCCCGCAGGAGATGTAGGACGCACTCAAGACCGGGTGAGGCCCTGCCGAAAGACGTCGGGCTGCCCTCGCGCCCAGAAGTGGAAAGGAATCGCTTTCCACTTCCGGCCGTGTCGGTGGACGACGCAGGAAGAAACGCCACGTGATCCAGCGCTACATCCGCGACGTCCAAGACTTCCCCAAGCCGGGCATCCTGTTCAAGGACATCACGCCCCTGCTCGGGCATCCGGAGGGTCTGCAGGAGGCCATCGCCGGACTCGCCTCGAAGGTGGATCCCGCGAGCTTCGACCTCGTGTGCGGCATCGAGTCGCGCGGGTTCATCTTCGGCACGGCGTTGGCCCACCACTTGGGCAAGGGCTTCGTGCCGATCCGCAAACCGGGCAAGTTGCCCTGGAAGACCGCGGCGGAGAGCTACGAGCTCGAGTACGGCACGGACCGCCTGGAGATCCATCTCGACGCCTGCCAGCCTGGCCAGGGCGTGCTGATGGTGGACGACCTGCTCGCGACCGGCGGCACGATGGAGGCGGCACTCAAGCTGGTGCGCCGCGTCGGCGGCAAACCGGTCGCTTGCGCCTTCGTGATCGAACTCGGCTTCCTCGAAGGCCGCAAACGCCTCGGCGGCACACCCGTTCACTCGTTGATGACGACCTGAGGTCGGACTCGGTCCGCCCTTCCCGGAGAACTGCGCACACATGAGCCCCAAGAAGTCCGCCGCCGCGAAGAAGAGCGAACCCGTCGAGACCCCGCCCGAGTCGCGCCTGCGCCTCCTCGGGGAAGCAAAGGTCGGGGAAACAAAGGTCGGGGAAACAAAGCAGAGTCGCGTCGAGCCGCTCCCCAGCGCGCCGCAGCGCCGCGGTCTGTCGGGCGCCGGCGAGCCGGGCGAGACGACGACCGAGGAGATCTGGACGCTCTACCACAAGGCGCGCAAGGCCAAGAAGACGGAGGACGTCGAGAAGCTGCGCAACCGCCTCATGGAGCGCCACCAGCCGCTCGTGCGCTACATCGCCGAACGCCAGCTGCAGTCGCTGCCCAAATCCATCGACATCGACGACCTGATCTCGTGGGGCAATTTCGGCCTCATGGACGCGATCCGCGGCTTCGAGCCCGAGCGCAATATCAAGTTCAAGACGTACTGCACGATGCGCATCCGCGGGTCGATCCTCGACCATCTGCGCTCGCAGGACTGGGTGCCGCGCCTCGTCCGCCTCAAGGCGTCGCGCATCGAGCGCGCCTACCAGAAGCTCATGGGCGAGTTCGGGCGCGAGCCGACGCACGCCGAGCTGGCCTCGGAGCTCAAAATGGAGCACGACGAGCTCGCGGTCGAGATCAGCAGCGCGAACGCCAAGGCGATGTTCTCCCTCTCCGAGAAGTGGGAAGACCGCGAGGACGACAGCTCGGTCGAGAAGGTCGACGTGCTCGAGGACCGTCGCGCGATCGACCCGATCGGCGAGCTGAACAAGCGCGACATGATGCACTTCCTGACGCGCTCGCTGACGCACAAGGAACGCTTCATCATCGAGCAGTACTACCAGGTCGGTCACACGATGCGCGAGATCGGCGAGATGCTCGCCCTGACCGAGAGCCGCGTGTGCCAGATCCACTCGAACGTGATGCTGCGCCTGAAGGACCTCCTCGGACAGAAGTCGGGCACGCTGCTGATGTGAGGTTGAGGTTGGCGTCCGTTGGATCCAACCGCCCCGCCCGGCCAAGCACTTGCCGAAATGAGAGCCCCCCCGCGCGGCCGAACCGCGCGGGGCGTCTCTCATTTCGGTCGGTGTGTGGTCGAACCCAGTGATGGATCCAACCCACCGACGTCAAGCGATCACGGGGCCCAGACCTGCTGCCAGCCGTTCGACACGTTGAAGGTCGAAGTGGTGCAGAACGCGGCCGCGTTGCGGTACCAGACTTGGTAGGTGCGCACGTCGCCGGCGGAGTCGCCGCCGCGGACGCTGACCGATTGATCGCCGCCCGTCGGGTACGTGGAGTTGCCCAGGCTGTTCACCTTCGTGCCCAGGCGGACAACGCTGCCGGCCGCGCAACGCAGACCGTCACCGAAGGCGACGCCCGCGCCACCGCTCTGCTGCGCGGTGCCCTGGAAGTAGAGGGCCGAGCTGTCGGGCATGCCGTTGCCGATGAGGCTGAACGTGTCCGCGCTGATGCTGGCCGTGCCGGACGTGGTGAGCGCCGCGCCCGTTCCGAGCGAGTTCGCGCAACCTGCGTTGTTGCCGACGATGCTGTTGTTGCCGCACGGGCAGGCCGCGGCCGAGCCGTCGCCGAAGCAGTACGCGAAGGAAGCCGGACCGCCCATGCCGGGCGCATCGACCGTCGTCAGGTGCGTGCCGGGGATCTTGAAGTCGCCCAGGGTGGCCATGCCGGACGTCGGCGCCGCGTTGGCGTCGAACCGGAAGCTGTAGGTCGTGCCCCAGCGGATCGCGTTGCCGTTCGAGTTCTGCGCGAACGTCTGCGCCGTAGCCCAGGTGATCGAGCCACCGCCCTGCGTGACGACCCAGTCCGTGCCGTCGCGCGAGACGTTGCCTTCGCCGTCGCCATTGGAGTAGGCGACGTCGTCGAACCCGATGTTCTGCAGCGTGACGCCCGCGCCGACCGGAACCGAGAACGAGCTGACCGAGCGGTCGTTGTTCAGGTTCTGGATGGCGTACTCGTAGTGGTACAGGCCGCCACCGATCATCGTCGACTTGAAGCCGACGATCAGGAGGCCGTCACCGGCGACCTGGATCTCGTTCAGCGTCACGCTCGGATCGGCGAACTTCCAGGCCTTGATGCCGTACTCGGCGCGGTGCGTGCTGCCCGTGAAGCCGAAGGTCCAGGCCGAGCCCGAACCCGACACCGTGACTTCACGCCACGACTCGTTGTTGTTCTGGTTGCCCGCGGCCGCGTCGTCGGGCGTCACGTACTGCCCGGTGCCGAAGTAGCGGTTGCTGGCGCCCGAGGTCGCGAGTTCCGTGATCGGGACCTGCACGCGGCGCGCGACCGAGCCCGACCAAGCCGGGTTGGCCGGCGGGTAGGTGTAGGCGCCGGTGTGCGCGTTGACCTGCCACTTCGGGCCCGCGCCGGACTGGCCGCCGTTGCGCGAAGCCGTGTAGGGGTCGGCACAGTGCACGCCCAGGTGCTCGCCGTTCGTGCCCTGGCAGCCCGAGCAGCACAGCGTGTTGCTGAGGGCGTAGAAGCCGTGCTTCAGCCAGCCCTGACCGACTTGGCTGAACTGGCCGGCGCCGTTCACGACCTCGTAGCGGTACAGCGTCTGCCCGATGACGGGGTGCTGGTTGATGTTCGCGAACCAGTTCAGCCAGACGTCCCCGATGTTGCAGGACGTTGTGCCGATGGCGAGGGCCTCGATGCCGCCGGACGAGCTGTAGTTCGCCGGGCCGGTCAGATCGCCGACGATGACGTCGGGGCCATTGGAGGTCGCGGTCGGCGTGCACTGCGCCGAAGCCGAACCGGAAAAAGCCGCCAAGCCAACGAAGGCGAGAGCGGCGCCAGTCCTGCGCTGCCAGTTTTGCGTCATGGTCGGAGTACTTTGCTGGGGAACCGAGAAACGACGGCCACGGATCGGACCGTTCGCGTGAGAGGACCCGCGGCGACTTGGCGCCGCAGAATCCATGACGATAGCGGTACTCGCCCAATCGTGGGGTGAAAGATTTTTCCAGGACGCACCGGCGTCCGATCAAGCCTACCCCGGATCCAGCGATCCCGTGGGCCACGGGGAGAGCTGATCGGCAGGGGGAAGGCGCGCCCGGCCGTACGGCCTTCAGCGCAGCTTCAGCACCGGTTCGAGCGCGGCCGCGCAGTGCAGTCCGCCCGCACGGCGCTGTGTTTCTCCGGTGGGGACGCGCTCGACGGAGACGTCGGTCCCGAATGCGGCGCGGAACGCGGTCTCGGCCGCGTCGTCGAGCGGCGCGAACAGCCCGCCGTACGTGGGCATCAAGTACGCGCCGCGCAGATGGAGTCCGTTGAGCGGGTCGATGCTCCGCGTCTCGTCGGAGAGCCCGGGCACCGCGGCGAGCTTCCACCCCAGACCCGCGAACGCGTTTGCGACACGGATCCGATCGGCCTCGCGCCGACGCATCGAGGTCAGGTACGCGAACGAGTCGGGGTCGAGCCCGAGCTCTTCCGCGCTCGACTCGCCGATCCGCGCCGCCGTCCACAGGTCGATCGCGAGCAGGAAGCGCTCCAGGTTCCCGACGCCCGAGTCCGCGTCCCCGAGCTGGAAATGCCGAGCGAATTCGAGCGTGAACCGTCCGGCCGCATGCTGTCCGGTCTCCAGCACGGGACCGATGCGCGCGAAGAACTCCGCATGCCGATCCGCGTCGATGTCGGCGTCGGACAGGCGCGCCGCGTCGGCGTCGACGAGGTGCGCACGCTCCAGCGCGGCGACTCCGCAGTGCAGCACGACGCGCGCTCCGGCCGATGTGTCGAGGACGCACGCCACGACGCCCTCCGAATTCGTGCGCACGCACACTTCGAGGTCGACGTGGAATGAGACGGCGGGCAGCACGACGCAACTGTCCACGCCGAACTCGCCGCGGAACGCATCGAGCACTTCGTCGCGCGTCAGACCGAGCGCGCGGTTGCGCGCGATCTCGGCCTCGCCGACCAGGAGGTAACGCTTGCCGTTCGTCGGATCGCGCAACGCCATCAAATCGCCGCCTTGGAAGAGCAGCGGCGAGACGCGCACGCTGCGGCCCGCGGACGCAAGCCCCTCCAGCGCCAAGTTCTCCGCGGGGATGAACGTCGTCCCGTCCTCGCCGCGGCTCGCGTAGCGCGGCGCGAGCCACACGACGCTGCGCGCCTCGGACGCCTCGACGATCCCGGCCTTCGCGTTGTCCTGCGCCCACTGCGCCAACGGCAGCGGCGACTCGATGATCGTGATCGGCGCGCTGCGCGCTGCCGCGAGCGAACGCGCTTCGGCCTCGACGCCGGCGAGGTGCTTCGTCTCGACGCCGACGAGGATTTCGGCATCGGGCATGCGCCGGGCGAGACTGCGGAACACGTCCATCGCGCCCCCGGCGCCGGGCTCGGCGTAGTCCGTCGCGCTCGAGACCTGCAGGCGCACCGCGCCGACCGCTTCCTCGCCACACTCGGTGACGATGCGGAAGCCTGGGACCGTGGGCTCGAACGCGAAATTCAGCCGCGCGAGGTCGGCCGTGATCTCCGTCGCCGGTCGGTCAGCGTCGACTTCTTTCCAGACAGATTCGACGAGTGTCTCCGCGCCGGCAGGCGACCAGAAACGCAGACAGTCCACGGGAAAACCGGCGCCTTCGAGCCGTGGTGCGACCTCGGCAGCCTGCAGACCGCCGTTCGAATCCGCGCGCAGTCGCACGAGCGCGGCGACGAGTGTCGCGCGCAGCCCCTCGCGCGCCAGACGCTCGGCGATGATGCGTGCGACGCCCGCGTCCACGCCGGGCTCGGCCTGCAGCACGAGCGGATCCCCCGCGCGATCGAAGATCGGCGCGCGGAAGCCGCGCAGACCTGGACGCTCTTCCGGGGCCGTGCGCCAGATCTCGACGCGTGCCGCATCGAACGCGGGGCGCAGGATGACGACCTCGCCGGGCATGGAGAGGGACACGCTCGGGCTCGGCGCGCAGATCAAGCAGGCGACGAGTGCGATCATCGGTCGCGCCGAGCGCGCGCCTTCCAGGCGAAGTACGCCAGCACAGTCAGGACGCCGAGCGCGAGCAGCGCAAGCACGTCGAGTACCGACCGGAAGATCGAAGTCCCGGCCGCCGGCTCCGTGCCTGCGGCCGTCCCGCCGGGAGACACGGAGCCGGCGGCCGCGGTTTCCGCGACCTGTGCATCGACGACGATGCGGAAGTGGTCCTCGAATGACCGGCGCAGGATGCGGTCCGAAAGTCGTCGCAGGAAATCCTCGGGCAGCGCCAGATCGTCGACCGTGCCGGAGCCGAGGGACTGCGCGCGGACGTTCGCCATGACCTCCTCGAGCTGCGTCGTCTCGGGAACCTGAGCCTGTGCCGTCGGCACGAGGAGCAAGCAACCAGTGACGAAGGACGTGAGCATGCGCGTACCTCAGTGTGGCGCGGGACACCGATCCTTGCACGCCTCGGCTCGTCGCGACGTGGCGCAGCGTGCGTCTCGGCCCTAGAACGGCTGCATGGAATCGGCCGCGGAACCGGTGCGGATCGTGCGGCACGGCGTCGTCGACTCGACGTCCGAGCGTGCGTTCGCCGAGCTGGCCGCCGGTCGCGCGCGTCACTGCGACGTGCACGTCGCGCGCGGCCAGACGCTCGGGCGCGGTCGCCTCGGACGACCGTGGCACAGCCCGACGGACGCCGCGCTCCTGGCCAGCTTCGTGCTGATGCCGCCGCGACCCTGGAACGCGGCCGCGTTGACGATCGCGCTCGGTCTCGCGGCGCTGGATGCGGTGCGCGCCGTCGGATTGGATCGCGCTCGGCTGAAGTGGCCGAACGACGTCGTCGTCGACGGCGCCAAGCTGGCCGGCGTGCTGGCCGAAACGCGCAACTTGGATCCCGAGTGTCCGCAGTACGTCGCCGGCATCGGGGTGAACGTCGCGCAGCGCGATTTCCCGCGCACGCTGACGGACGAACGCGCGGTGACGAGCCTCGCGTTGTGCGGTATCGCCTGCACGGTCGAGCAGTTGCTCGCAGAGCTCTTGCGTGCGGTGCCCGCACGCTGCGCCCTCGTCGAGCGCGATCTCGAGCGGCTCGAGCACGACTTCATTCGCGGTGCCGAGCTCGCTGGCCGCGTGCGGCTCGAATCCGCAGCCGGGACCATCGCGGGCGAGCTGGTCGGTCTCTCGATCGCCGGGGGTCTGGTCGTCCGCGACGATTCCGGCGGGGAAACACGGCTCGCGCTGGAGCACGTGCGCGCGCTCGCGGCAATCTGACCACCCGCGCGCGTGATCGATCGTCGCGGGTCGCATAGAGTCTTCGCCCCCGAAACCGACGAGAGCCCCATGCCCCGCCCCGATTCCCGATCCCCTTCCGAACTGCGCCCCGTCACGTTCCAACGCGGATTCACGTCGCGCGCGCCCGGATCGGTGCTGGCGAGCTTCGGCAACACACGCGTCCTGTGCACGGCGATGGCCCAGGACGGCGTGCCGCCGTTCTTGCAAGGTCGCGGCAAGGGCTGGTTGACGGCCGAGTACTCGATGCTGCCGTCCTCCACCGACACGCGCAAATCGCGCGATCGGCCGGGCCAGACCGACGGTCGTTCCGTCGAGATCCAGCGCTTGATCGGTCGCTCGCTGCGCGCGGTGGTCGACACGACGCTGTACGGCGAGCGCACGGTGTGGGTGGACTGCGACGTGATCCAGGCCGACGGCGGGACGCGCACGTGCGCGATCACTGGCGCGTGGATCGCGTTGAACGACCTCTTCACCCGGATGGACGCGAAGCGACAACTGCGCGCGTGGCCGCTGAAGAGCCAAGTGGCGGCCGTGTCCGTCGGCGTGTTCGAGAAGACGTCGATCGTCGACCTCAACTACGCCGAGGACAGCAAGGCCGAGACGGACATGAACATCGTCATGACCGGCGACGGCAAATTCATCGAGGTCCAGGGCTCCGCCGAGGGCGCGCCGTTCGATCGCGGCGAGCTCGACACGATGCTGGAACTCGGCGGTGCCGCGTGCGGGCGTTTGTTCGAGCTGCAACGACTGGCGCTGCAGACGGCGCTTTCTGGTTGAGCACCGACCCGACACCGCCGCGGTTGCGCCTCTTGCTGGCCAGCGGGAACGCGAAGAAGCTGCGCGAGCTGCAGCTCCTCCTGACGGATCCGCGCATCGAGCTCGTCACGCCCTCCGCGGTGGGCGGGTTGCCCGAGGTCGTCGAGGATCGGCCCGATTTCCGCGGGAATGCCGCCAAGAAGGCCGTGTCGGCCGCGCTGCACGCGCACGCTTGGGCGCTGGCGGATGACTCCGGGCTCGAGGTCGACGCACTGGACGGCGCACCGGGTGTCCTGTCGGCGCGCTTCGCCGGCGCGCACGGCGACGACGCGGCGAACAACCGCGAACTGCTCGCGCGCCTCGCGCACGTCCCGGACGATCGCCGCGGCGCGCGGTTCGTGTGCGCGCTCGCGCTGGCACGGCCCGACGGCTCGCTGGCGATCGAAGTCGAGGGCCACGTGTCCGGACGCATCCTGCACGCGCCGCGCGGAACGCACGATTTCGGCTACGACCCGCTGTTTCTGCTGACGGAACCGGGTTTCCCGGAGACGGGCCGCGGCTTCGCGGAGCTCGAGCCGCTCGAAAAGGCGCGTGTCAGTCATCGCGGCCGCGCGCTGCGCGCGTTCGCATCGCGGCTCGCGAGCGTCCTGCCGCAGTGAACGTGCCGGCCGCGATCGCTCGTGCACGTTCGCGCCGCGACGACGCGAGTGGCCGCGGTTCCGGAACCGCGATAGCCTGAGAAGGTGAAGCGTCCGCTGGGAACCCTCGTCGTGCTCGCCACGCCCCTCGTCGTCGCGGGGTTCGTGCTGGGTGCCGCGCGTCAGGATGCGCCCACGCCGACCGACGATTCGAGGGCGCCGGTGAGCGCCCCCATCGATCCGCTGCCTCGTCTGCGCACGATCGCGCGCATGATGGTGAACATCGAAGGTCGCCACCGGACGCAGGCCTGGGAGCTCGAACAGATCGCGCGTACTTGCGAGAAGAACCGGATCTTCGAACCGTTGCGTCTCGTGATCCGCACGGCGCACACGGAGGTCGACGACTACAGCGCGCGCATGCAGGACTTCGAACGCGAACTCGGCAGCGATCTCTTCGGCCGCATGCGCGCGGCCATGGACGCCGGCCCGGGCACCGCGCCGCGTGAGCGCGCGCTGATCCCCGATCCGCCGCCGCCTCCCCCGCCGTCCCCCGACGAGATCGAGGCCCAGCAGGCCGAAAAGCGCGACAAGGCGGCCGCACAGAAGGAAGAAGAGGGAGAGGACGGTTGAAGCGCGCCCTACTCCTCGTGTGTGTCGCGGTGGGTGCGTGCGGTTCGGAGGAACCGACGCCCACGCCGGAACCCGTTTCGCCGCGCGCGACGCTGCCCATGGCCGAGGTCGAGCCGCGCGTCCTCGAGTTGGCCGAGCCCGCGGCTGCGGAGCCGGTCGCGCCCGACGCGGCAGCCGCAGTCACTCCGGAGGTCCCGCAGGCGACGATCGCCTTCGAGATCGAGTCGATCGGCCAGTTCGAGGTCGTGACCTGGGCCGAGGCGGAGCGCCGGGCCGCGGCCAAGATCGAGGCCGACTCGTTCCAGTCGGAGATGACCCGACTGCGCATCGACATCGCGAATCGCCGGCGCTGACGTGCTGGGAGGCTCCGCGGCGGATCCTGGCCCCCCGTCGGCCTGGGGGTGGGCCGTGGCGGGGCGTTCTGGATGCGGGGCGCCCTCACCACTACGCACCACTTGGTAACCCCTGCGACGGGTCCCTGGGTATCCTTGCGGCACGGCCGCGGCGGCCCCTCCGGACCTTGCGCTCGCGGGGTTGGGCTGACCCGCAGGCTGCTCGTCCGTATTCCACTTCCCGGTCGCGGGACCGGCCCCTCAGAAAATCCGCACTCCACACCATGTCACGCACACTTCTTTGCTTGGCGAGCACGGCACTGCTCGCATCCAGCGCCTCGGCCTTCTCCACGTTCCCCGAGATCGAGCCCAACGAGTCCAAGGCGGCAGCCACGACGAACGGCATCATCACGCTCGTCGCGGGTGACGACGTCACGGGCAGCACAACCGGCTCCTCCACGGTCACCCCGGGCGCCGCGAGCTCCGACTACTTCCGCATCAAGACCGGCGCTCTGCCGGCCGGCATCTACCGTCACACGATGACGTTGACGACGTCGGGTACGGCGGGTCACACCGGCACCATCCGCGGTTTGAACCAGACGAGCGGGGTCGGCCTCCCGGGCGTGATCGGCACGACGGACTCGACGTTCAGCACGTCGTCCACGACCTTTGCGCGTTCACTGAGCTGGTACGGCTTCGGCCGCAGCGAAGAGCTGTACTACCGCGTCACCGGCACGGCCTCGACGACGATGCCGTACAGCGCGACGCTGTCGACGGCCTCGGTAGCGCCGATCGTGATTCCGGGCACCTATGCTCCGGGCGCGATCGCGTTCAACTTCGAGGGCCAGACGACCACGGACACGGACATTCACCTTCTGGACAGCAACCTGACGGTCATCGACGACGCCAGCAACGACGACAACTCGATCGCCGAAGGCGGCTCGGGCAACGGCCTCCAGTCGCGCCTGACGCGCACGCTCGCCGCGGGCACGTACTACCTGGCGATCGGCCGCTACAACACGGCCTCGAATGACAACAGCCCGGCGACGGACGACTTCCGCACCGGCAACGTCCTCGACTTCCCGAACATCATGGCGAACTCGTCGACGACGGTGTCCACGACCACCGGGACCGACTTCAGCTTCCAGATCATCGACGGCAGCGGCACGACGAACGTCGCCCTCTTCGGGCCCCTCAACGAGCCCTGGTCGATCGTGTTCGCCCAGATCACGGTCGGCGGCGGCATCCCGCCCGCCACGGCCTACTGCTTCGGTGACGGCACGGGCGCGGCCTGCCCGTGCGGCAACAACGGCGCCGCCGGCAACGGTTGCGCGAGCTCGGTGAACGTCAACGGCGCGAACCTCGCGTCGAGCGGCGTCGCCAGCATCTCGAACGACACGTTCACCCTGCTCGGTTCGGGCATGCCGAACAGCTCCGTTCTCTACTTCCAAGGCACGACGCAAGTCAGCAGCGTGTTCGGTGACGGCCTCCGCTGTGCCGGCGGCGCGGTCATCCGCCTGCTCACCAAGTCGAACGTCGCCGGCGCGAGCCAGTACCCGGGCGTGGGTGAGACGCTGATCTCGATCCGCGGCAACAACGTCCCGGGCAACGTGCGCACCTACCAAGCCTGGTACCGCAACGCGGCCGCGTTCTGCACGGTCTCGACGTTCAACCTGACGAACGGCATCCAGGCGACCTGGGGCGCGTGATCGATCGGGACGACGGGCGCGAGCCCGTCGGTCCCCAGTAGCGCAGGCCGCGCGGCTCCGAGCCGTGCGGCTTGTGTCGTTTCCTGAGAGGCTCGCGCAGCACGGGATCCGGCGGCGAAACCCGGCGATTCAGCTCGTACGACGTGGCCGGGGCTTCGCCGCTGGCTTGCGCGGCACCGGCACGGTCGGCGTCTTCTTCTTGCGCGCGGACACCGGCTTCACCACCCGTGCGACGGCGTCGGAGCGGGCGTCCAGCGCGCGCACGAGCTTCTTCGGTGCGATCGCGCGGTAGCTCTCCTCGATCCAGGCCTGCAGCAGTTCGATCGGGGGCTCGTCGCCACGCTCGTAGCGCGCCGTGACCCAGCCGTGCTTGCCCAGCCCGTACGCGGTCGCCTCGCATTCGGGCCGATCGAGCGCGGCCAGCCCGGATTGCGGCAGCTTCATGGCCAGCGTCAGCGACTCGCCGCGCGCGCTGCCCTGCCCGAAGAACAGGAACACCTTCGCGCCGACCTTCGCGACGCGCTCGCCCCACGGGTGATCCTCGCGAACCTCGGGGAACGCGAGCGCGTACTCGAGCAGACGTTCCGCGGTGCGCGACAGGTTCACGGCGTGCCTCGGTAGCCGATCCTACCGCGGCGCGCGCGAGCCAACGGATGCGTGGCTCGCCTGGAATTCGCCGGGATCGTCGCCACATGACCGTGCGCGTGGCGCTGCATCCCGAGGATGGCACGGCAGCACGAACGAGTTCGGGGATCCAAGCCCCGTCCGCAACCGGCCTCCGCGCCTCCGCAGGCGCTCGTCGCGACTTCACACATTCGCGACGAACACGCGGGGTTACCCCCTCGGTGAGCGGACCTATTCCAGGCTGTTCCGCGCGACTGGGGCGCGCGAGAAGACTGCGATACGAAGACTGCGGGGTCGGCCACTCTGCGTCACGTCCCGTGCCGGGACTCCTGAGGTGCGGCACGGACGGCGACGCAGGGTGCCCGGCCCCGCCGTCCGTGTGGGAGAACCTTCACTCCTCCATCGCGATCGCGAGCCGCGCCATCGCGCGCGACAGCAAGCTGCGCGTCGCGAGCACCGTGCGCCCCATCTCGATCGCGGCGTCCTCGTGCGTCATGCCGGCGATGCGCACGAGCAAGATGATCCGGCGTTCCGGATCGGAGAGCTTCGCGAACGCGGACTCGAGTCGTGCCAATTCCTCGTTGCGCGCGGCTTCGCTGCTGGGCGTCGACAGATTCTGCAGCGCGGCCGCGACCGCGCGGTCCTCGCCCGAGTCCGGCGTGCCCGCGATCGGGACCTCGAGCCGCGTGTCACGCCGCGCACGGTTCCAGAAGCGCGCGCGATCCTTGATCTTGTGCTCCGCGCGCAGAAGCAGCCAACGACGAAAACCACCAGGACCGCGCACTTCGAATCGCGGCAGCGCCTCGAGCGCTTCGCGCACGACGGACTGCGCCAGGTCCAGGCTCTCCTCACGCGAGCGCAGGTGGCGACCGAGGCGCAGGCGCACGAACGCGCGCAGGTCGTCCTGGTGCGCCGCGAACAGCGCGTCGCGCGCGAGCCCGTCGCCGGCGACGGCGCGCGCCACCAAATCGCCGTCGTCGTCGACTGCGGAATCGCGTTCGTCGTGCGGAACCATGGCGGCGAACTCTACCGCAGCTCGAGAGCTGTGTGGGATGCCTCGAATTCGCGGCGTGTCGCACGGCCGCTGTACGTGTGGGCCGCGGCGCGGATAGGGTGCCGCTCGACTTCATGAACGACTCGACGCGGGAATTCGAAGATCTGCTCGCGCGCGTGCTGGAGACGTCCAGCCCCGATCGTGCGGGCGTGCTCGCTGCGACATGCGCCGCGCAACCGGAACTCGCTGCGCGATTGCGCGCGCGTGTCGCAGCGCTCGAACGCCTGGGACTGCTCGACGAGTCGCACGAACCGCTTCCGGAATCGATCGGCGGCTGGAAACCGATCGCGCGCCTCGGCCGGGGCGGCATGAGCATCGTGTGGCTGGCCGAACGCCCCGACGGAAGCCGTGCAGCGATCAAGATGCTCGACCTACCCGCCGAGTTCGCACAGCGCTCCGCAGTGCGTTTCGCGCGTGAAATACGCGCATTCGAGGGGCTCGCGCATCCCGGCGTCGTTTGCCTGCTCGACTCAGGTGTTCACGCGGGCCGACCGTGGTACGCGATGGAGTACGCGGTGGGCGCAACGCTCGCCGCCGTGATCGACGTGCTGCGTGTGTCGCGCGCGAATGCAGGCGACGCGGCGAGCCGGCGCTTCTTCGATCCATCGTCCGTCGATGCGGAGGCGACCGATTCCGCCGTGCGTACGGCGCTACCCGACGTCGTGTCGGTTGAGACGAGCGCACCGCCCGCTTGGGGCAACACATGGATCGAGAGCGCGGCGCGCATCGCGCTCGACGTCGCCGAGGGCCTTGCGCACCTGCACGCGCGCGGGATCGTCCACCGCGACGTGAAACCTGGGAACGTCCTCGTGCGCATCGACGGTCGTGCGCAGCTGTTCGACCTGGGGCTCGCGCGCGTCGCGGACGAGCCGGCGCTGACCGACACAGGCGATTTCGCGGGCACGCCCTTCTACGTGTCGCCCGAACAGGCGCGCGGCGAACGCGACGGCGTGGACGGGCGCACCGATGTCTACGCGCTGGGCGCGACGCTCTACGAGATGCTCACGCTGCGCCGTCCGTTCGAGGGCGGAGGGACGACCGATGTGCTGATGCGCATCCAGAGCGAAGAGCCCGTCGCGCCGCGCAAGTTGGCGCCGCGCGTGCCGCGCGACCTGGAGACGATCTGCCTGACGGCGCTCGCGAAGGATCCGCGCCATCGCTACGCCGGTGCGCGCGAAATGGCCGAGGATTTGCGCCGTTTCCTGACCTGGCAGCCGCTGCACGCGCGTCCTCTAGGACCCGTCGCGAAGGCCACGCGCTTCGCGCGACGCCGCCCGGCCGCGGCGACGGCGCTTGCACTCGCGCTCGCCATCGCCATCGGACTGCCGATCGGGCTGGGCGTCGCGAACGCGCGCATCCGCGGCGAGCGCGATCGCGCTGAACGCGCTGCGGTCGAAGCCGAGCGCCAAGCGGGATTGCGCGAGCGCGCGGCGGAGTTCCTCGTCGACCTGTTCCACACGGCCGGCGGCGAAGGCGCCAGCGCGCGCGACCTGCTTGCGACCGGTGCGCGCAGCGTGCAGTCCGGTTTCGAGGACCAGCCGCTGGCACGCGCGCTGATGCTCGAGGCGCTCGGGCGCGGTTACTTGAACCTGGGCCTGCCGAACGACGCGCTGCCGCTGTTCGACCGCTGCTTCGCGCTGCGCCAGCGCGAACTGGGCGAGGACCATCCCGACACGGCGCGCGCGCTGCTCGACCTCGGACACGTGCAACTGCGCCTGGGTCGAGCCGAACTCGCCACACCAATTTTCCAGCGCGGCCTCGAATCACTCGAACGGTCCGAGGGCCGCACGAGCACGGCGTGGGCACGCGGCGCGATCGCGCTCGCCGGCGCGCGCGAATCCGCGGGACAGCTCGACGAGGCCGCCGACCTGCTGGACCGCGCGCTCGACGTGCTGCGGAGCTTCGGTCGCGGCGACGGTGCCGACGCGATCGAAGCACTGGAACACGCCGGCCGCGTCGAGCTCGCGCGCGGACATCCGGTGCGCGCGACGGAACAGTTGGAGGCTGCGCTCGCGCACCTCGACCGCTCTTGGAGACCGGACCTGGCGTCGCGCGCGCGCGTGCTCGACGCGCTGGCGAGCGCAGCTACGGCACGCGGTGAATCCGAACGTGCGCACGAGTTCGCTGCGCGCGCCACAGCACTGCGCGCAGCGCCGCAATCCGTGGCCGCGACCTGGACACCGAGCGACACGCGCGCACTGATCGCCACGTTCGAAGCGCCCTGGCGCGCACCCTGGCGCTCGGCGTTCCAGTCCGGCATCACGGCCTTGCAAGCGCGCGAGCACGCCGCGGCGGCCACCGCCTTCGAGCGCTGCGTCGCACTGCGCCCGGGTGATTCCGCGGCGCCGTACAACCTCGCCTGCGCGCGCATCGAGCAAGGCGACGAGCGGGGCGCGTTCGCTG
The DNA here is from genome assembly GCA_038318285.1 of Planctomycetota bacterium. GTDB lineage: Bacteria > Planctomycetota > UBA1135 > UBA1135 > JAEUHZ01. Next base: position 15,249 of record JBBQCC010000042.1, read on the forward strand.
CGCTCGAGTCCGCGGTCGCCGCAGGAATCGCGCACTTCCCCGAACGCGTCGAAGCATTTCGACGTGACGTGGACATCGCAGCGCTACGCCGCGACCCGCGCTGGCCCGCTCTCGACGCTCGACTCGAACGTTCCCGGCTCGACGGCGAGGCCTGGGCGGGCGAGCCGGCGCTCGTCGTGCCCGACGGACCGGCGCCCGCTACGGGCTGGCCGCTCGTCGTGCTGCTCCACCGTGACGACTCCTCGAAAGAGATCGAGTCGCGCGGCTCGTGGGGCACGTATGCGCGCGAACAGCACCTCGCACTCCTGGTACCTGCGGCGCGCTACGCAGCCGCCGAGGATCCGCGCACCGCGGGCGCGTGGCTCTCGGATGTCGAGGACCTGTCACGCCGGCCGTGGCGGTCCGTCGAACTCGCGCTCGACGATGTCCGCCGGACTGTGGAGTCGAAGGCAATCGACGCCAACCGCGTCGTCGCCGTGGGCTACCAGACAGGCGCACCGGTCGCGTTCGACGCGGCGTGCCGGGCGAGCGGCCTGTTCCGCGCCGCCATCCTGGTCGAGGGCGCGGTGCACGTGGAGGCCAGCGCCGCGTCGGCACCGTCCGCTGCGCTGCTCGGACTGCGCGTGGAGGTGGTCGTCGTCGATCGCCCGGATGGCGACGCGCGCCTACGCCTCCTCGACCGCGCCCTGCACGCGCTGGGTTTCACGGACGTCGGCGTCCGCGTGCTCGCCGTGCCCGCAAGCGAGCTCGACCGCGCGGCGTGCGCAGCGGCGTGGGACGCCCTCACGCGCTGAAAGTCGTCGCGCACGCCACCTCCGGTCGACCGGCGTCGAGGCGCCGGTGCGCGGCGGGCGCGGTGCGGATAGACTCTCGCGCCCAAATCCTTGGGGAGCACGCGCGGAGACCCAGCGCGAACCACGTCGTGGACACGAAGCACATCCGCAATTTCTGCATCATCGCGCACATCGACCACGGCAAGTCGACGCTCGCGGATCGCATGCTCGAGGTCACCGGTTCGGTGGACAAGCGCGACATGCGCGCGCAGCTGCTCGACTCGATGGACCTCGAGCGCGAGCGCGGCATCACGATCAAGGCGTCGGCCGTCACGATCTACCACGTCAAGAACGGTGAGCGTTACGAGCTCAACTTGATCGATACGCCGGGACACGTCGACTTCAACTACGAGGTGCAGAAGGCGCTGCAGGCCTGCGAAGGCGCGCTGCTGCTCGTCGACGCCAGTCAGGGCGTCGAAGCGCAGACGGTCGCGAACGCGTACCTCGCGGTCGAGGCCAACCTCACGGTGCTGCCCGTCCTGAACAAGCTGGACCTCCCCCACGCGCGCCCCGAGGTCGTGCAGGAGGAGATCGAAAACTCGATCGGTATCGACGCGTCCAACGCGATGCGCGTGTCCGCGAAATCGGGACTGGGCGTGACGGAGCTGCTCGACAACATCGTGGACGTGATCCCGGCGCCCGGAGGCAAACCGGACTCTCCGCTGCGCTGCCTGATCTTCGACGCGGTCTACAACGAGTTCCGCGGCATCATCGTCTACCTTCGCGTCGTCGACGGGACGATCCGCGAGCGCGACATGATCGCGATGCTCGGCACGGACAAGATGTACGAGGCGGTCGAGATCGGCCGCTTCACGCCGACGATGAAGCGCGCGGGCGAGCTCGGCCCAGGCGAGGTCGGCTACTTCATCTCGAACATCAAGAAGCTCGGCGACGTGCGCATCGGCGACACGATGACGCGCTACAAGGGACCGAAGGTCGCGATGCTCCCGGGCTATCGACCGCCGATCCACATGGTGTACGCGGACTTCTTCCCGACGAATACCGGCGACTTCGAGGGCTTGCGCGAAGGGCTCGAGACGCTGTCGCTTTCGGACAGCTCGTTCTCGTTCGAGGCCGTGACCAGCGAAGCGCTGGGATTCGGTTTCCGCTGCGGATTCCTGGGCCTTTTGCACATGGAGATCGTGCAAGAGCGCCTCGAGCGCGAGCACGACCTCGACATGATCCAGACGGCGCCGACCGTCACGTACAAGATCGTGCTCGAAGACGGAACGCAGCAAGAGATTCACTCGCCGGGTCAGTTGCCGACGCCCGACAAGTACGCGCAGATCCTCGAGCCGTACGCGCGCGTCACCGTGATGACGCCGTCCGAGTACATCGGGAACGTGATGACGATCGCGAACGATCACCGCGGCACGTACGTGCGCCAAGATCACCTGTCGCCGACGCGCGTGCAGCTCGTGTACGACATCCCGCTCGCGGAATTGATCTACGACTTCTTCGACAAGCTGAAGAGCTCGACGCGCGGCTACGGCACGCTGAACTACGAGATCACGGGCTATCACGAAAGCGACCTCGTGAAGCTGCGCATCCTCGTGAACACGAAGGAGGTCGACGCGCTGACGTCGATCATCCACAAGGATCAGGCCGAAAAACGCGGCCGTTCCGCGATCAAGAAGATGCGCAAGGAGATCGCGCGTCACCAATTCGAGATCGCTCTGCAAGCCGCGATCGGCGCACGCATCATCGCGCGCGAAACGATCTCCGCGTTGCGCAAGGACGTCACCGCGAAGTGCTACGGCGGCGACATCACGCGCAAGCGCAAGCTGCTCGAGAAGCAGAAGGAAGGCAAGCGACGCATGCGCCAGATCGGCAACGTCGACATCCCGCAGAAGGCCTTCCTGGCAGTGCTCGGCGGGGACGACGAAGAGACGTAAACTCTCTCGTTGCGCGCGCGCTGCAACCGAACGAAACGCGGCCACCTCCCCTCCACCCCCCCCGATTCGCGCATCATCCGTGGCTCCGGGAGACACCCCCTCGCCACCCCGGAGCGCGCATGAACATCCGCCTGATCGTCTTCTGGATCCTGCTCATCGCGCTGGGCCTCTTCGTTGCGCTGAACTGGGTGCCCTCGCGCATCAACTTGTTCTGGATCGTCCAGGCGGACATGCCCGTCTCGATCGCGATCGTCGGCGCGGCCAGCTTGGGATTCCTGGCCGGTTGGCTGATGACGACGATCCGTGTCGGCAAGGCCAAGAAGTGAGCGAACGGCAGCGGGGTTGTGCCCGTCGCGGCGCTCCGTTCCTCGTTTCACTCCTGATCGCCGTCCTCGTGCCGAGTGCCGGATTCGCTCAGGGCGAGCCCGCACTCAGCACGGTGCAGTTCCCGGATCGGCCGAAGCCCGATCGCGAACCTCTCGCTGGCGATCGGCCCGATGTCGCCGGGGCGGGGCTGACTGGCACGCTGGCCGATGGGTACGAGGCGCTCGGCGAGCGCGGCATCACGCCCGGTTTCGCGTGGGTCGTCGACACATCCGACGCCGTTTCCGGTGGCGTTCGCGATCGCACGACGATGCGCAATCTGTGGGCGGCGAGCCTCGAACTCGACCTGGAAAAGCTGTCCGGATTACGCGGCGGACGCTTCTTCGCCGAGTATCAATCCCACGCGGGCCGCGACGCGACCGAGGACGTGGGCTCGTTCCAATCCACGACGAACATCGACTCGGGATCCAGCATCCACGCGGTCGCGCGCATCTGGTACGAGCAGCGGCTGTTCGATCATTCCTTGCGACTCAAGCTGGGGAAGATCGACGCGAGCAGGACTTCGCCTACGCGCGCTACGGCCGCGAGTTCCTGCTGTCGAGCGCTGCGCTCAGCCCCACCATCCTGGGTTTGCCCACGTATCCCGATGCCGCCTTCGGGTTCGACGTGGTGCTCGCGCCGATCGAGGCGATCTACCTCAAAATCGGCCTGTTCGACGGTTCCGCGCTCGACGGCGCTCCCACCGGATCGACCGGCCCCAACTCCTTCTTCGACGCGACGAGCGAGCGATTCCTGATCGGTGAGGCCGGCGTGCACTGGATCCTCGCATCAAGATCGCTCCCCGGACGACTGGCGGTCGGCGCCTGGAGGCACGACGGCGATTTCGCGCGCTTCGACGGCGGATCCGAGGACGGAACGGACGGTCTCTACGCCGTGCTGGACCAGCGGGTCTGGGCGCGGAGTCCGACCGCTGCGGACGACCCGCGCGGGATCGGGTGCTTCGCGCAGGTCGGTTCGGCGGACGCCGACGTCAGCACGATCGACTGGCACTTGGGCGGCGGTGCGGTTTGGCGCGGTCCGTTCGAGGATCGACGCGACGATGCGCTGGGACTCGGCGCGAGCCGCGTGCACTTCAGCGATCGAGCGCCGGGCCACGACGAATCCGCCGAGACCGTGTTCGAACTCTTCTATCGCTACCAGGTCACGCCCTGGTTCGCCTTGAAGCCCGACGTCGAGTACGTGGTCGATCCGGGCGGTGACTCGAGAATCGACAACGCGGTCGTCTTGACGTTGCGCGCGAGGATCGACTTCTGAGCACGGGACTGCCCAGCACAGGGGTCCCACCTTCTCCGTCGGAGCGCCACCCGCGGGACCTCACATCGGCTTCAGGCTGCGCGTGGTCGAATGCGCGCATGCAGCTCCCCTCACGAGTCGCGGCCCAAGGCGCCGCACACCGTACGAAAGTACTGGGGCACGTCCCGGACCGAGGCCGTACGGTCGCCGAATCATGAGCCTGACGTCGCTGATCCGCCACCGTCGCGCGCGCCTGCTCCTGGCCTTGTGGGCGTTCGTGCTGATCGTCGGCTCGGTCCTGCGTTTCGTGCTGGCGCTGCAGCGACCGGGCGAACACTCGCTGGGCGACTTGACCCGCGTGATGGGTCTCGGTGCGGGCATCGACGCTCTCGTCGCGGTCGCACTCGTCGCGCCCATCGCTCTCGTCCTGGGCTTGCGCAATGCGGCCGACGAATTCCCGCGCTCACGCTTCGTCTTCTGCACGCTGTTCGCGGCTGCCACGGTGTTCGGTGCGTTCGTCGAGTACTTCTTCTTCGACGAGTTCGACGCGCGCTTCAATCACGTCGCGCTCGACTACCTCCTGTTCCCGGGCGAGGTCGCGGGGAACGTCTGGGAGAGCTATCCGGTTCCCCTCTACGTGGGCCTCGCGTTGCTGGCCGGGATGGCGTTCGCGTTCGGCGTCCAGCGCTGGCTGCGCGACGCGACCGAGGCGACGACGACTCGATCCGTGCGGTTCCTGAACGCGCTCGGCGCGGTCGCCGCCGGCGCGACCGCGATCGGGCTGCTGTCCCTCGTGCCGAAGGATTCCAGCGGCGATCGCGTCACGGACGAGGTCGCATCGAACGGGCTCGTCCAGCTCGTGCACGCGTTCCAGACGGCCAGCCTCGACTACGACAGCTACTACCGGACGGTGCCACCGGGCGAACTCGATCTTCTCGTGAAGAGTCAAGTCGGCATGCCCAGCGTCGACGAGCCGTCGCGCACGTTCCGCGCGGTCGAGCGCCGCGACCGTCCGCTCGACATCGTGGTGATCCTGGGCGAGAGCCTCGGCTCCGAGTTCGTCGGTCGCCTCGGCGGCGCCAAACCGTGCTCGCCGGGCCTCGAACGCTGGGCGCACAAGGGCACCCTGCTGACGAACCTCGTTCCGACGGGTAACCGCACGGTGCGCGGGCTCGAAGGCGTCCTGTGTTCGTTCGTGCCGCTGCCGGGTGATTCGATCTGGAAGCGCGACAAGTCGGACGACGTCGCCAGCATCGCGCGCGTGTTGAAGCAGCACGGCTACCGCACCGAATTCATCTACGGCGGCGACGGCGCGTTCGACGGCATGAAATCGTTCGCGCTGCAGAACGGTTGGGATCACTTCCTCGAGGACTCGCTCGTCGGGGATTCCAGCTTCCCCGACGACGCGTTCCGCACGATCTGGGGCGTCGCGGACGAGACGATGTTCGACGTCCTGCTGCAGCGCCAGCGCCAGGCCGCCAAGGACGGCGTGCGCTACTTCGGTACGGCGCTCACGGTCAGCAACCACAAGCCCTACCTCACGCCGGACAGCCCCAAGATCGGCTTGCGTGGCGACAAGCTGGTGTCGGCCAGCTGGCAGGCG
>JBBQCC010000043.1:0-20881 GCA_038318285.1 Planctomycetota bacterium
CGGATCCTGGAACCGCTTGCCGCCGTGGCGACGAGAACGTGACGCGTCTGGGCGATCCGCGCGCGATCTCGCGGGGTGAGGGGATCGCGAACCACCACGCAGCGGCGAGTCGACCCGCGCAGCGGTAACTCGGGCCGACTCGCTGTCCGCGCGCGCCCTCGCGGCCCGCGCGGACATCCCGGTGGTTCAGGAGCCGCGCACTTCGAGCACGATCTGATTCGGCGATCCCAGCTTGAGCTCGACGGTCTGCTCGGTTGGCGCGCGCTCGCGCTCATCCGGACCCGTCCCGAGGTCGCGCGCGGTCACGCGCCAACGCCCGGGCTTCAGTCCTTGGAAGCGCGCCTTCCCGTCGCCGCGCGTGATCTCGAGCTTCGAATCCGCGTCGCCCTCGGCCTGCAACTCCGCGCGCACTTCGCACGGCGTCGCCGGAGTGCCGTCGGGACGCCGACACTGGACTTCGAGTACCGCGCCCTTCTTGGCGACGAGGTCCACGCCGGAGCGCGTTCCGTCGGCGGGCACGCGCACGACTTCGCTCTCGCACTTCTGCACGCCTTGCCCGGACGCGACGACGACGAGGTCCGTGTCGGCCAGGACGCCGCGGAGCGTGTAGCGACCGTCGGCGTTCGTCGAGACCTGTCCGCCTCCACCCCCGCCGAACGTGACCGGCCCGTCACCGCTGTCGAATGCGAAGCTGAACTGGCGCACGATGCCGTCGCCGCCCGAACGACGCTCGGCCCGGATGCGCAAGCCGGCCACGGCCTTGCCCTCCTCGTCCGTCACGCGGCCCTCGACGATCGAGAGCGGCAGGTCGACGTCCTGGCGCGTTTCGCCGGCGCCGACGCGCAGGTCGACCTCGAAGGGCATGGCGCGCGTGTTGTGCGAAACCGTGAGCACGTACTCGCCGACCGCCACGTTCTCGAGCGCGAACTCGCCGCGTCCATCCGTGTCGGCCTTCGGGCCCTCGTCGAAGAAGGGCATGTCGTCACCAGTCTTCGACTTCAGGCGCACGCTGGCGCCCGTCAGCGGGCGACCGCCCTCCCGGATACGACCGATGACGCGCGCACGCTCGGGCGCGACCAGCGTGATCTCGTGCTGGCCGCCCTCGGTCACCGTCACCTCGCTCCACGGCGCTTCCGGCGTCAGGTCCTCGCCGCTCGACGAGCGCGCGAATGCCATCCGCATGCCGCCGCCTCCGACGATGCGCGGACCACTCGCACTCTGCAGGCGGAACCTGTGCACGCCCGGCGTCTGGTGCGTCAGCGTCGTGCGACCCTCGGCGTCCGTCGCGAGCGCGCTGTTGGGACCGAAGAACAGCGGCGCCTCGGCGTCGTCGGGACCGCGGTGCTCGATGGACTCGTTGCGGACCGGGTTTCCGGCGCCGTCGCGGACGAGCACGACGACGCGTCCGCCGGTGGAGATCACGACTTCGCGCTCGACATCCGCGCCGCGCGGTAGGTCGATGGGATCACTGCTGAAGTCGGCGTAGTCGGTGTGGTTCACCACGATCCGCCCACGGGCTCCCGGGATGCTCGAGACCTCGACGTTTCCGTTCCCATCCGTTCGACCGCGATGCGCAGCACCGGAGCCGAAGTCGAGGCCGTCGTCGTCGCCCGGGCCCGCGCGCATCGTGATGGTGCGCGAGGTCAGGTTGTTCTCCCGGACTTCCTCGAGGGAAACGCGCGCGCCGGCCACGGGCAACCCGGTTCCGGCTGCGACCACGTGCACCTTGACGACCGAAGTGCGGTCGAGGCGGATCACGCCCAGGTCGTTGTCGATCCCCTCGACGATCTTCAAGTCCTTCTGTTCGAACGGCGCGTAGCCGGCAGCTTCGACGCGCAACGTGATTCCCGCGTCCGCTCCGCCCCCCCGCCCGAAACCGCCGCCGCCGGCGCGCAGGGCGCCGTAGCGCACGCGGCCACCCGGGAAGTCGGTCACCGCGCGGTTGTTCTCGTCGGTGAGCGGCAAGGGCCAGCGCGCACCGGCAGCGACGCTCATGTGCGTGATCGGTGCGGAGTTCGCGGCGTCCACGACGCGGAAGGTCAGCGCGGTCTCGGGCCGGTACGCGATGATCACGCCGCGATCCCCAGCACCTGCGTCCACCGTCGCCGAGCGCGTCGGGCTGCGCAGCATGCTTCCGAATCCCTCGCTGGCGATACGCGCGGACAGGCGGTACTTGCCGTCCTTGCGGCAGCCGCGCACTACAAACGCGCCGTCGCCCGTGAGCGTCGCGACGCGCTGGCCGATGCCCATGGGCGGCATGAAGTCACCGTTGCCGTCGCCCGACTTCGGCACCGCGACGACGCGCAGATCGCCGACTTCGCCCTTGGGGACGTCGGTCACCTGCCCAGCGATCTCGAAGCCTTCTTCGAGTTGGAACGTCAGGCCGCGCACGACCTCGCCCGGTCGCGTCGTCTCCCCGGATTCGTCCTTGTCGGGCGCGACGTCGGAGGTGATTCGAAGCGTCCACGCACCCATCGCTTGGACGTCGATGCGAAAGGTGCCGTCGGACGCAGACTTCGCCGCGATCGCACCGCCGCGTCCGGCGAAGAACACCATCGGCCCCGAGCTCGAGCGTCGGCGGCGCAACTCGGCACCCGCGACCGGACGGCCGAGGTGGTCGATGACTCGGCCCTCGAGCACGACGCCGGTCTGCACGACGAGGTCGCCGACTTCGGGGTTCGTCTCCGAGATCGTGCGCTCGACGTCGAGCGGCGCGAATCCTGCCGCGCGCACGGCGAGGCGCACCCGCGCGTTGATGCGCGGGTCGAGCGCGAACCTGCCGGCGGAATCTGTCGTGCTCTCCACGCGCCGGACCCAGGGCATCTCCGTCGGCGTGATCTCGTCCAGCGCCATCTCGTCGAACCCACCGCCGGCCGCGGCGTACACGACGGCGTTCGCGACGGGCTTGCCGGACTCGTCCAGCACGCGGCCGCTGACGCGCTGCGCCTTGCCTTCACCGACCGGAGACTCGGCGCGGCCGGGCGCCACCCCGGTGAGGTCGGCGCGCGCCGTGCGATCGCCGTCCGACGCCGGCACGGACGCCAATTCGGTCGAGCCCCTCTCGGCCTGCGCGGTCGACGCGCGGTCCTCGAGCCGATCGGGCGTGCTCGTGCCGTCGGACTCGGTGTTCGTCCAGACGAGGAGTCCGCCGATGAGGATGAGTGCGACGGCGGCGAGGGCGATGAGGCCGTGGATGGGGCGCATGGGGAATCGACGCGTGTGAGCGCGCTCTGCTGCGTTGACGCGCCGAAGCGCGCACTGCGAGGTTTCGGATCCCCGGCCGCGCCTCACAGGGAGAGGGCGGCAGCGCCCGGGGCGCGGGCGTACGTGCGGAGTCCACACACAGTTTGTAAGGACCGAGCGTCCGATGGAACGGAGAAGCGGAGTCCCTTGCAGGGCTCTACCCAGCGGTGTCTGATGCTATCCGGGAGCGGTCGCCGTTCGCGCTCGTCCGGTTTGCCGGCCCGCCCTAGGAGATTCTCTTGATGACGCCTGCATTCCCGCGCCGCGTCGCCGCCGCGCTCGTCGCTCTGCTGATCGGCACGACGTTCGGCTTCGCCCAAGTGCCCAAGCCTGGGCGCCCGTACGAGCGGTCGGACTACGGTTTCCGGATCAAGACGCCCGACGGCTGGGAACTCGTCCCGCCGCAGCCCGGGGACCCGAACCTGCTGGCGAAGTTCGACCCGCCGAACACGAAATACGTCCAGACCGGGCCGGGACCGCAGGACCGCGTGTTCCTGTCCTGCTGGCTGGTCAAGTTCGACCGGCGCAAGGTCGAGGGCGAGGAGAAGTCCAAGTTCGCCGCGAAGCCGCTCAAGACCGTCGCGGACTGGGTGCACAAGGGCAACGAGGTCGAGTACGGCAGCAAGCACAAGCTCGTCCCCGACTCCGAGAAGTCGATGTCCATCGCCAGCAAGGTGCCGGCGATGGAATACGTGTTCGAGACGCAGGATGACGACAAGACCCGCAAGCGCGTGTACGCCGTCGTGTACACGCTGGAGCCCGACCTCGACATCGCGATCGTCTTCACCGCGCCGGGCGCGAAGTCGAAGTGGAACAAGTACGAGAACGCGTTTGATCAGATGGCGCGGTCGTTCTCGCGCGTCGAAGTGGAGAAGGCTGGCGCGGACCTGGCCGCGGACGCTTCGCTGCGCGATCGCGAGCGCGCCAAGCTTCAGGGTCAGATCGACTCATTGGGCGGCGGCTGGAAGCTGTACGAGACGCCCAACTACTTCATCGTGACGCCGCACACGGACCGCGAATTCATCGCCGAGATCATGGAACGCCTCGAGGCGATCCGGGCGCAGTACGAGATCGACTACCCCTACGAAAGGGCCAAGGAACTGCGCGCGATCGGCGAGGCCGCGCACACCGGCGAGACGAGCGCGGAGCGCAAGGAGAAGGAAGCCGAGAAGAAGATGATGGCCGAGCTGTTCGGCAGCGGCGATCCGCGCGAACTCTCACGCTGTTCGGTCGTGCGCATCCTCACCAACCGCGAGAGCTACCAGAGCTATGGCGGGCCGGGTGGATCCGCGGGCTACTGGAGCGCGTCGGCGCGCGAACTCGTCATCTACGACGACCAAGCCGACGGCGGCCGCAAGGACACGTGGATCGTTCTGAACCACGAAGCGTTCCACCAGTACATCTTCTACCTGTACGGGAACATCAGTCCGCACAGCTGGTACAACGAAGGCACGGGCGACTTCTACAGCGGCCTCGAATACAAGAACAAGCGCTTCACGCTGAAGGCCAACTTGTGGCGCCGCGACACGATCAAGGAAGCCGTCCAGAACGACAAGGAAGTCCCGCTGAAGGACTTCGTTCGGATGACGCAGGCCGAGTACTACGACGCCAAGAATGCTGGCAAGCAGGCCGGTCAGAACTACGCCCAGGGCTGGTCGTTCATCTACTTCCTGCGCAACGGCAAGAAGCTCTTCCCGCGCGGCTGGGATCCGGCCTGGGACAACATCCTCGACACGTACTTCCGCGTGCTCGCGACGTCCGGTGACCTGGAACAAGCCGTGAACGAGGCGTTCCAAAATGTCGACTTCGACAAGCTGCAGGCCGCTTGGGAAGCGTCCACTTGAGCGCGGAGCTCGTCCCGTCGCTGGCGGCGCCGGCGCGTCGCCTCGGTGGTGACGGGTCGGCGCGTCGCAACGCTGACGTGTCCTACTGCGCACGCGCCGTGTCCTGCTGCGCACGCGCCGTGTCCGGCTGCGCGGCGATCCTCGCGCTGTGTGCCGGCACCGCGTGGGCCGACCGCGTGCTGACGATCGACGGTCGCATTTTGACGCCGAACAAAGCGCGGGTCGACGGGGCCGGCTACCGGCTCGAGTTCGAGAGCGGGACGATTCTCCTCGCCGACAAGTCGCTCGTCGCCTCGGCCGAGATCGAGGGCGACATGTCGGACTACGTTCCGGCGAACGACGACGAGCGCGCGAAGCTCGCCCAGGGGTACGTGAAGTACTCGGGCAAGTGGATGTCGCGTCCGGCGTACCTCGACGAGTTGCGGCGGCAGGCCGAAGCCAGCAAGAAGCGGACGGCCGACCTCGCGCTGCACTCCGATTGGTCGAACGCGTGGGAGAAAGAGACCGCGCACTTCCACCTGCGCTCGAACACGAGCCCGGAGACCCTCGACTACTACGCCGAGCTGATGGAGGCGTACTACTCGCTGATGGACGACCGCATCGGGATCGACCCGTCGCCGTCGCTCAAGCGGACGAAGATGGAGGTCAACGTCTACAAGAGCCACCGCGAGTTCTTGGAACTGTCCGGCATGGGTAACCCGGCCGTGTTGGGCTTCTTCTCGCCGGCGGACAAATCGCTCAACTTCTATCACGACTACGCTGAGCCCTCGCGGTCCGAGTGGGTCGCGCTGCACGAGTCCACGCACCTCCTGACGTTCCTGATCGATCCGCAGTACTTGCCCCAGATCTGGTTGAACGAAGCGGTCGCGGACTACTTCGGCTCGTCGCGCGTCTACCGCGACAAGAAGGGCAAGCTGCACATCGAACCGGGCCAGATGCAGATGGACCGCACGCTGACGGTCCAAGAGGCGCTGCGTGGCGAAGGCAACACGACCGGCGCGGACGGCAAGAACGCCAAGGAACGCGATCCGGACGCGCGTCCGTTCACGAAGCTCGAAGACCTGTTCCAGCTCACGAAGGACCAGTTCGACGGGTTCCAGTACGCACACGCTTGGTCGTTCGTCTACTTCCTGCAGAACGGTGCGAACGGCAAGTACCGCAAATCCTTCGACAAGTTCTTCAAGGGCCTCTACACGCTCGAGAAGGGCATCCCCTTCACCGTCGCCAACGTCGGTTCGGCCGTGAAGGAGATGGGCGGCTCGGGCAAGCTCGTCGCGCCCGCGGACATCCGCGCCTACCTCCTGCAGAAGCTCAAGGTGAAGGACGTGGCAGCGCTCGAGCAGGAATGGCGCGAGTTCGTCGCCGCTCTGCCGATCGAAGGCGCGACCGCGCGCCTGAAGCGCGGCATCCTCGCCGTGCGCAACTTCGAGTTCGCGGACGCGCTCGTCGATCTCGATGCGGCGATCGAGGGCGGTACGAAGGACCCGCGCGCTTGGGGCGCTCGCGCACAGGCCCACGCGCTGACGGGCGACCTCGAGAAGTCGTGCGAGGACTACCGCGCCGCGATCGAACGCGATCCGCTCTCGGCCGCGTTCCGCTACGAATATTCGCGCGTCCTGGTCGGTCGCATCCCCTTCGGATCCAGCCCGGCCATGGGCTCCAGCGGTGCTTCGCTGGAAGCCGATGACGACACCGAGAAGCTCACGGACGAGGAATCCAAGAAGCAGGCCGGGCTCGCCTCCGAGTTGGCGCCCGGGAACGATCGCTTCCGATTGTGGTACGAACGCTTCGAATGAACGCCCATCGCCGACTCCTCTTCGCACTCTGCGCCCTCGTCCTGGCGACGCTTTCGAGCGGTTGCGCCGGGATGCGGACCCTCACGGACCCGACGGTGCTCGTCGAGACGAGCGGCGGCCGCGAGCTGGGCGTCGCGACGGACTACGGCATCGTGTTCCTCGGTCGCACCGCGCGCGCGGGCCCGGTGCGGATCACGGCATGGTACGGCGACGGCGCGAGCCTCGAGAAGTCGGTGATCGAGCCCGTCGGTCCCGAGCTGTGCACCGCAGCCACACCGATCCGGATGCCGGACACGACGATGGACTTCCGCGATCCGAAGCCGGGCGAGACGCTGCACGTCTTCGGCCGGGACGCCCAGGGCAAGTGGACCGCCGACGTCACCGTGCAGACCGACCCGCGCGTGCTGGGCCTCGTGACGACCATCCCCGACCGATTGCGCAACGCTCCCGACCAGATCGGCGCGGGCGTGTACACGTATCCGCCGGGCGGTGACGAGCGCACGAAGCGGCTCGTCGGCTTGGTCGCCGGCACGATCCGTCTGCGCACGGCCGCCGGCGATCGCGAGTTCCTCGCCATCGTCGGACCGCAGGAGCTCTGGCGCATCGTCACGAACCGCCACGACGCCGGCGCACACCGACCGTGGGTGTACCGCGACGACATCCTGTAGCGCGGCGCGCGCTGTCACGCGGCGTGCTGCAGGCGCGAGCATGCTCTCGGTGCGCGCGGACTAGGGTGACGTGTGCGTGCGCTCGCGCGTCCCGTCGGACGATTCCGCAGGCGTCGCCACCGGACGGGCAGCACGCGCACCGACTGGTGCCGTCCATACCGGCCACGGACCGCTGCCGTCGCGCTGCGCATCGCCGCCGTCGCGCGTACCCAGCACGCCGCGCGTGACGGCGACGTAGACCGGCTTGCCGAAGCTGCGCCAGACACGCGCCAGCCGCGAGCGCGGGATGCCGCGGCCCGCGCCCTGCGATTCGACGCCGTTCGGTCCGCGGCCGTGGCGTGTGTAGCGCCGACGGTGCTTCTCGACGTGGCGCAGGTCGTCGCCCCGGCGCGTCTCGAACGCGCGGCTCGGCGACGCATGCACGCTGGCCAGTTGGAAATCGATCAGCCACGGGCAGCCGTCCGTCCCGACCAGCACGTTGGTCTCCTTGTGCAGATCGTTGTGACACACACCGCGCGCGTGCATCGCCAGCACGAGCTCGTCGAGTCGGTCGAAGAAGTCCTCTGGCAGACTCGTCGCACGCGCGAGGGGCACGCCCTCGACCCAGGCGCGCACGAAGGACGCCGGATCCTGCGGTCCGTGCTCGACCGGAATGCCCGGGAGTCCAGCCAGGACGTGCAGCGCGCGGCGTTCGCGCGCCAGCAATCGACGCGCGATCCAGGCCGATCCCGGGATCGATCCGCCGACTGCGACCCGCCGCGCACATGCGGAGCCGTCGATCTCGACCTTCTCGACGCGACCGAGCGCATCCTGTTTGTGGACTTCGCGAGCTTGCAAGGCCCGCCGATTGTGCGCACCTTCGCGGTTTCCTCCAACTCGTGAACGCCTCCCCCACGACGCACCGCGGCATCCGCGCGCACGGATTGACGCGCACTTTCGGCGCGAAGACCGCGCTGCACCCCACCGACCTCGACCTCGGGCCGGGGGGCGTCGTCGGGCTGCTCGGGCCCAACGGCAGCGGCAAGAGCACATTGCTGCGCATGCTGGTCGGCCTGGTCCGGCCCGACGCTGGAACTGCTTCCGTCGCCGGTGTCGCGCTGGCGGGCGACGGTACGGCGATCCGCCGCGCGTGCACCTATGCGCCGGGGGAGCTGGCCGTGTACCGCGAGCTCAGCGCGCGCGAACATCTGGACTGGCTCCTGCGCGGCCGCGATCGCGCCGCGAAGGTACGCGCCGCCGCGATCGCCGAGGAACTTGGCCTGCCGCTGCGCGCGCGCGTGCGCACGTTCAGCCACGGGATGAAACGCCAGCTGCACTTCGCCGCGGCTCTCGCGCCAACGGTGCCCGTGCGCATCCTCGACGAACCGACCGAAGGGCTCGACCCGACGAAGCGCGGTGAAGTCCTCGACCTCCTGGCCGCGGACGCGCGGCGCGGCACGACGATCTTCCTGTCCTCGCACCACCTGGGTGAGGTCGACCGCGCCTGCGATCGCCTCGTATTCCTCGGCGCGGGACGCTTGATCGCGGACGAAACGTCGGACTCCGTCGCGCGCCGCGCGCGCAAGCTGGTGCGCCTCACGTACGCGCCGGAATCGGACCTCGCGCGCGTCGAGTCGACGCTGGCGAGCATCCCCGGTGCGAGCGTCGCGCGGGGTGTCGCGCGGGACACTGCGCGGTTCTCGATCCACCTCGACGTCGAGGATCCGCGCCCGTTCCTCGTGGCGCTCGGCGCGCAAGCCGCGCTGCCTGCGCCTGCGACCATCGAGTACGGACAGATCTCGTTGCAAGAGCTCTACCGCGACCTCTACGGCGTGGAGGGGTGCTGATGGGCCGCGACACGCGCTTCTTCTTGTGGGGCGGACTGGCGTACTTCGTCGTGCTCGAAGTGCTGCTGGCCGGCGCGATCCTCTTCTGGCCCGACTTCGAGGACAACGTCGATGCGCTGCGCGACATGATCCCGATCGAAGCCCTGAAGGGCATGTTCGACCAGATCGAGACCGGCGGCATCAGCGCGTACGTGAACGGCCAGCACTTCTTCAAGGGCTGCAACACCGTCGGTTCTCTGGCGGCGGTCATCTTCGCGATGGGCGCGGTCGCCGGCGAAGCGCAGCGCGGCACGCTCGAGATCTGGTTGGCGCGGCCGATCTCGCGGCGGCGTCTTTTGCTCGAGCGCTGGGCGGGCGGCGCGCTCGCGACGACAGTGCCCGTGTTCTTGACCACGCTGACGATCCCGTGGCTGCTGCGCGAGGTCGACGCCGAGATGGCGTTCGCGCCGATGATGCTGTGCGCGGTGCAGCAATCGCTGCTGCTGCTCGCGATCTACTCGGCGACCTTCTTGTGGTCGTGCCTCAGCTCGAGCCCGATCTCGATCGCGTTCGGCATGTTGCTGTTCACGGTTCTGCAGTTCGCGCTGTACCTGATCCAGGTCGTCACGCACTGGAGCCTCTTCCGGCTGACCGACATCGACGCGTTCGCGCGCATCGGCGCGACGCAGTCCCTCGACGCGAATACGTGGGTGCCGCTCGTCGCAGTGACCGCGATCTTGGTCGGCGCATCACTGGCGGTCTTCGAGCGTCGAACGCCCTGAAGTCGTTGGGCCGGTCGGAACTGCGCGTCAAAACCGGGCCAGGAACCAGGCCTTGACGGCCAGCCCCGCGTACTCGTTGCGCACACCGCGCGAGTGGGAGAGCGCGAGTTCGGACACCCTCGCGAACGCGCGCCGCGCCTCCTCGCGACGGCCGAGGATGCGCAGCGCTGCGCCGCGGCGGTACGCGCTCTCGGCCGTGGGACCATGCCGCGCTTCGAAGTCCAGAGCCGCCGCGAGCGATCCATCCGCGTCGCCGGCCGCGAGCCGCGCCTCGGCGAGGCGCATGCGCGGCGCACCGAACGCATGCTCGGGATCCGTGGCGATGGCCCGCTCGAAGGCCAGCACGGCCGCGTTCGCGTCGCCCACCTGGAGCCGCGCGACGCCCAGACGGTAGTGCCACTCGGCGCGGTCGGGCTCCCCCTCCGCGGCGCGCTCGAGGTGCGGCAGCGCGCGGCGTCCGTTGCCCGCGTTGAGCAGCAGAACGCCCAATTTGCCGCGGTTGTGCGGCGTGTCCACGGCTCCGAATTCGCGTTCGTGCGCGCGCGTCTGGCGTCGCGCGACGGCACGCGCGGTCCACCAGCCCACCCCGGCCGACAGGATCGCGGCCGCCAGGAAGAAACTCAGGAAGGGGATCCGGAACAGGTCGCCGATCCAGGGGACGAGGCGCAGGACCCAGATCAGGGCGAAGACGGACAGGATGTATCCCGCGAGACGCAGCACGCCGATCAGTATCCTGCGCGCACGTGTCGAAGGCCACGATCGAGGTTCTCTCCGCGCCCATCCTCCGGGAGAGCGTCTCGTCCGCGCGCGCGCGCGAGCTGGTCCGCGCCGAACTCCGGCGTGCGGCGTTCGACCTCGCGGCGCTGCCCTTTCGCGCCGGCGGGTATCTGGTCCACCGCGATGAGGAGCGCGCGGCGCTGGCGCGTGCGCTGGCGACCACGGCGGCTCCCGCCCCCGTGCCGACCTTCCAGCCGCCGCGCGATCGCGCGCTCTCGATCTTCGTCTCCTGCGCGGAGGCCAGCGGCGAGATCCACGCCATCAACGCAGTGCACGCACTGCACGCCGCGCTGGCCGAGCACGGCGCACCCGCGCCGCGACTGGCCGGCCTCGGCGGCGCGCGCCTCGCCGCGACGGGTGTCGATCTCGTCGAAGACGTCGTGCGCGATGCGCGCATGGGCATCGGCGGCGTCGTCGGCGCGCTGCCGCGCTACTTGGAACTCTTGCGACGCAGCGTGACGCGACTCGAGCGCGATGCTCCTGACGTCCTGCTGGCCGTCGATTCGCCGGCCCTGCACGTTCCGCTGGGACGCATGGCGCGCGCGCTCGGCGTGCCGGTCGTGCACTTCGTCACACCGCAGTACTGGGGTTGGGCGCCGTGGCGTGTCGCGCATTACTCCGAAGCGGTCGACTTGGCGCTCTCGATCCTGCCCTTCGAGCCGGCCTGGTTCGCGGAGCGCGGCGTGCGGGTCGCTCACGTCGGCCATCCACTGCTCGACGAGCTCGCGCACGTCGAGCGCGGCGACCCGGAACGCGGCAGCGACCTGGCGCTGTTGCCGGGCAGTCGCGCGGGTGTGGTGCGCAAGAACCTCGCCTGGATGCTCCGCGCCGTGCGCCCGCTCGTCACGAGCGGGCGGATTCCGCGCGTCGTGATCCCCTGCGCCCGACCCGAGATCGGCGACGTCGTGCGCGCGGAGATCGCGCGCGCCGACGCGGCGTCCTTCGCGCGCGTCGAGCTGGGCGATTTGCACGGAACCTTGCGGCGCGCGCGTGCGGCGTTCAGCGTATCGGGCACGGTACTGCTCGACCTGCTCCACCACGACCTGCCCACGGTGGTCGTCTACCGCCTCGGATCGCGCTTCGCGGCCGAGGGGAAAGCGCACTTCCTGACCGCGCCCTGGTTCTCCTCCGTGAACCTGCTGGCCGGCCGCGAAGTTCTGCCGGAGTTCGCCTTCGAGGGCGACGGCCCGATCGACAGCGTCCGCCCGCGCCTGGCCGAGCTGAGGAGCGACGAGACGGCCCGCGCGCGTTGCCGAGCGGGCCGCAAAACGGCGCACCGACGCCTGGGCCCACCGGGCGCGACGCGGCGCGCCGCAGGTCACGCGCTGGCCGTCGCCTGCGCACGCCGGACCGGAGGCTCTCCGTGAGCAACCACGCGCGCGCGGACGGTGCCGACGGTCCGGACGACGAGGAACGACCCGACGAGCAAGCCGGCGACGAGGCGGAATCCGGGCTGCCGGCTGATTTTCCGGCCGGCGCACTGAAGGATTTCCAGGGTCCGGAGTACCGGTCCGAACCCATGGGTCTCGAAGCCACACGACTGATGCTCCAAGTCCAGCGCGGCGACGATCAGGCGTTCGACACGCTGGTCGACGGACTCCGCTCCCGCGCCTACCACGTCGCGCGTTCGATGGTCGGTTCGCCGGACGACGCGCTCGAGCTGACGCAGGAGACCTTCTTGAAGGTCTACAAGGCGCGCGCGACGTTCCGCGAGGGCGAGCGCTTCCTGCCCTGGTTCCACCGCATCCTGCGCAACACGTGTTTCAGCTTCCTGCGCGGATCGAAGCGCGTGCGCTCCCTCTCGTCCGTCGGCAGCGTGGATCGCGACGAGGAGCGCGACTTCGAGATCGAGGACCTGGGTCAGGAGCCCTCGGCCGACCTGCTGCAGAACGAGCGCTCGATGGAGTTCTGGAAGGCCTTCAAGGGCCTATCCGCACGCGATCGCGAGATGCTCGCGCTGCGCCACTTTCAGGAACTCTCGTACCTGCAGATCGCCAGCACGCTGGACGTGCCCGAGGGCACCGTGATGTCGCGGCTCTTCCACGCCCGCCGGCGTCTGCGCGAGAAGCTGTCGCCGGAACTCTTCCAGGGCTTTCTCGGGGAGATCGGGCGGTGAACTCCGGGTCCAGACCCGCGGACGCGTCGGTGACTCCGACGACGGACGAGCTGCTCGCGATGGCGTACGCCGACGGCGAGCTGTCCACCGAGGCGACGCGCGTGTTCGAGTCGCGGCTCACGCACGAAGCGCGGCTGCGCGTCCTCGTCGCCGACCAACAGCGCATCGCCGTCCTGGCGCGCGAGGCGGCACCGGCGGAACCGCTCGAGTTGGCCAGCCTGATCGTGGAGCGCGGTTCCCTCCACCCGTTCTTGGCGTTCGCAGGTCGCGCGCTGCTCGTCGCGGCACTCGTTTGGCTGGCCGCGTGGCTCGCGTGCACGTGCACCGCGGGCGCGTGGTGTCCGTCGATCGCGGGCGCCGCGCTGTGCGCCCTGGCCGGCATCCTCCTGCTCGTCGTGCGCGCGGCGCTCGTGCGACGCGCGACGCACCACCTCGATCCCTACCACGGCGTCCGCCGATGATCCTCTCGACCACCGACACGCTGCCCGGCCGGACCATTCGACAAGTCGTCGGTCTCGTGCGCGGCAACACGGTGCGCGCTGCGCACGCCAGCGAAGACCTCTCGGCCTGGATGAAGAACCTCGTCGGCGGCGAGATCTCCGAGTACACGAAGCTGCTCGCGGAGAGTCGCGAGCAGGCGATCGACCGCATGCGCGCCGACGCACGCGCGCTGGGCGCGGACGCGATCGTCGGGATCTGCATCGCGACGTGCGAGATCATGGACGGTGCGGCCGAGATCCTGGTGTACGGCACGGCCGTGCGCCTCGAGCCGCTCGACGATCCGGCCTGACCGCGAACGCGTGTTCGAGGCCTGGGCGACCGAGGCTGCTCACCGCGCTCGGAGTTCGTAGAGCGCGCCCCCGACGGGCGCCGCCAAGGGATTCCTGGCGGGATTCTGTACGGGTTGCACTGTCCCGTGCGTGTTCGGCATCGCGCCACAAGATCGCCCGGTGCAACGGTTTCGAATCGTCCGCCGAACACTAGGATCCGCGACATGAACGCCACGATCCAAGCCTCGTTCCTCGCCTACGCGCTCGCGCCGGCCGCGATCCTCGCGACGCTCTGCCTGGGCAGCGCGCGCGCACACCTCCAGCAGGGTGCCGCCGCTCCCACGGCCAAGCAGGAATCCGCGCCGAAGCCCGCGGACGAGCCCTCCATGGATCTGGGTCGCGACATCGACACGTCGCTGCGCTGGCTGCGCTACGCCCAGGACCCGGAGAGCGGCGCGTACGGCGCCAGCGTCGAGACGACCGCGTGGGTGCTGCGTGCGATGATCACGTCCGGGCGCAAGTACCAACGTGTCGATGGGCCCTTCGTCTCGCGCGCGCTGCAGTACCTCGAGAAGCGCCAGCGCGCCGACGGCGCGATCGCCGACGAGGGCGCGCCCGCGGCGGACGTGCTGAAGCAGACGCGCGCCGCCGCCGGCGCCCTTGCGCTACACGCCGACGAGACGACCCAAACGACGTTGAACAAGGCGCTCGCGTTCCTCGCCCAGCAACCGGCTGCCGAACCGTTCGAGGATTCGGCACTGCCCGCGGCGAAAGACGCTTTGCTCGCGCGCGTGACCGAGCTGATCGCGAAGCGCGAGAAGGACGGGTACTGGGACGGACCGCAGGGCAAGGTCGGCGAGACGGCGCGCAACGTGAACGTGCTGATCCGCGCGACGCCCGCGCTGAAGCCGCCGTCGCCTGCAGCCGCTGCCACGGTGAAGCCGCTGCCGCCGATCGAGACCGCCGACACAGCGAAGATCACGGCCGCGATCGAACGGGGCGCGCGTTTCCTGCTGACGCAGAGCGACGCGGGCAAGTTCGGAGCCCCCGGCAGACCCGACGCGGGTCTGACATCGATGGCAGTCGGTGCGTTGATCGCGGTGCCCGAGCCGCGCGCGAAGGACATCCAAGCCGCGATCGACTCCGGCATCGCCTGGCTCGTGTCGCTGCAGAAGCCCGACGGCTCGATCCACGACGGCAAGAACGCGAACTACACGACATCGGCGGCGATCCTCGCGCTCGTGCGCAACGGAAAGGCCGAGCACAAGCCGATCGTCGAGAAGGCGCGCAACTGGCTCATCGGCCTGCAGGTCGGCGAGGAAGAGGGCTACTCGGCCGACGACCCGTACTACGGCGGCATCGGCTATGGCTCGAGCGAGCGTCCCGACCTCTCCAACCTGCAGTTCGCGCTGGAAGCGTTGCACGCCTCGGGCTTGCCCAAGGACGATCCGGCGTTCCAGCGCGCGCTGAAGTTCCTGCAGCGTTGTCAGAACCGTTCCGAATCGAACGACATCCGCATCCCCGAGGGAGGCGGCGTGGTCGTGTCGGGTGACGACGGCGGATCGGCGTACCTCCCCGGGAACTCGCCGGCGGGGACCATCGAACTCGAGGGCGGCCGGACAGTGGCGCGCTCCTACGGCTCGATGACCTACGCGCTGCTCAAGGGGTTCATTTTCGCGGGACTGCCCAAGGACGATCCGCGCATGAGGGCTGCCTGGGAGTGGGTCTCGAAGAACTGGACCGTCGACGTGAACCCGGGTTTCGAGCACGCGCCCGATCCGAGCGCGGCCTACCAGGGGCTCTTCTACTACTTGCACACGATGGCGAAGGCTCTCGACCTCTACGGCAGCGAGACCGTCGTCGACGTGCAGGGCAAGGAACACATGTGGCGCAAGGAACTCGCCGGCCGCGTGCTCGGGCTCGCGCGGAAGACGGACGGCGCGTGGACGAACGAGAACTCGCCACGCTGGCACGAAGGCGATCCGGTGCTGGGGACGTCCTACGCGCTCCTGACGCTGGAGATGACGCAGCCGAAGCGCTGAGAGCGCACGAACGTGCGCCGGCATATCCGCGCGCCCCGCCGAATCGCAGGATTTGGCGGGGCGCGCTCTGTTCTTGGCGCTTCGCTGCGCGGGTGCTGTGTCATCGGAGCCAGCCGGCGCCGAGCTACTTCAGCTTCTCCCAGTACTCGGCGGGCATGTCGTGCGCGATCTTGAGCGCGCCGTTCGCGCCGCCGTACACCGGTTCGTCGATCCTCATCACACGGCCATGGCCGAGACGCGAGCGCATCTCGTCCTCGATCGCCGAATCGAGGCCCTTGATCAAGCTACCGCCGCCGGCGAGCAAGACGCGGTTCTTCAGCCGGTGCTGGAACTCGGGGTCGAACGTCGCGATCAGTTGCGCGAGTCCCTCGACGATCGGCGGCACGATCGAGCGACACGCAGTGCGCATGTCCTCGGTGATGTCGAAGCTGGTCGGCTTGCCCTCCACGGGCAGCTCGACAAGGACCTTGGGCATCGTGTCGGAGACGTTCGCGTGCCGCTCCTTCACTTCCTTGATCATCTTCGTCGTGAACTGCGCCTTGGGGTGCTTCTTGCGCACCAGTTCGGCGAGTTGGTCGTCGACGTAGTCGCCGGCGTACGTGTTCGTGAGCTGGTCCGAATCCTCGGGCATCGTGCCGTGCATACGGCACAGATCCGTCGTACCGGCGCCGATGTCGATGACGAGCACGTCCTCGAGCATCTCGAGCCCGTACGCGACCGCGAAGGGCTCCGAACACAGCATCACGGAGTCGAGCGACTCGCGCGCCGCCTTGATGATCGCTTCCTTGTGGTGGATCGCGGCCTGCGCCGGGACGCCGATCACGCCGTAGACGAGTTCGTCCGCCTTGGGCTGGCCCAGACGGATGATCTCGCGGATCAGGTCGGCCGCGGCCTTCATGTTGCCGACGACGTCCTCGGACTTGCGCTGGCTGGCCTTCAGGACTCCGGCTGCGAGTGGGCGGAAGAAGTTCAGCGACAGGCGGTGCTCGACCGCCGCATCACCGAACAGGATCTCCTTGCCGAGTAGCTTGCGCGCGACGACGTCCTTCGGATAACCGACGTGCGAGCTCAGCGTCGTGCGCACGCCGTTGCTCGCCGCGACAGAAGTGCGCGACGTCCCGAGGTCGATGCCCATGTAGAGCACGCCCTTGTCCTTCTTGGTCGCCGCTTCCGACTTGCCGTCCGCACTCATCGTCGATCTCCGGGTTCGTGTCCGCTCACGACGTTCGTTGGTTCACTTCTCGAGTTCGCGCTTCAGCGCGAGGTTGGCCTCGAGGATGGTGAGCATCATGGCCTTCTTGCGCGCGAACTCTTCCTCCGCGCCGGTGAGGCCTTGGACGGACTTGTAGATGGACGGCAGGCCGACATCGAGGCCCTTCATCGCCTGCACGCGCAGCAGGTCGGCCTCGGTCAGGCCGAGTTGCTCCATCAGCTTCGCGATGCGACGCTCGAGCAACTCGATCTGTCGTTCCTTCTCGTGGATCTCCTCCGGCGTCGCTTCGTGCGGGATGACCGGCAGCGCGGGCGCGATCTTCTGCGCCTGCGCGCGACGGATCGCGGCAGCGACGGCTTCGGGGTCGATGCCGACGAACTGGTTGCCCTCGAAACCCTGGGTCGCGAGCAGTTCGAGCAGCGCCTGTCCGATCGGGTCCTCGGGTGTCAGGCGCGGTCCCTCGCCGCGGCGGGTTTCAGGCGGCGGCACAGCAGCCACGATGCGCGACGGTTCCTCGGGCGCGAGTCCGGAGTTCTCTCGCGCACGCGCGCGAGCTTTGCGCTTCTTTTCGTACAGCTGGTACAGCTCGGTCTCGACGGAACGGTCGCCGCCCGCGGCATCCGCCACGGTCAAGCCGTCCTCGGCCACCGCGACGAGCGTCTCGAACGACAACTCCGTGGTCTGGCGGTTGTTCGAGATGCCGATCGAAAGCGAGATCCGCAGGCTGCGGCCGTCGCGGTCGAACCGCAGCTTGCGTGCGCCCGTCAGCAGGCGCTTCGCGAGCAATCCCGCCGACTCCGGTGTCGTGTGCGGGAAGACGAGCAGGATGCGATCGTCCTGTGTCAGCCCGAGCAGATCGCTGTCGCGCTGCGAGCTGCGCAGCATCGAGATGACCGCCTTCAGGATCTCGTCCTTCGAATCCCAGCCGTACAGGTCCTGCAGCTGACCGAGGCGGTCGACGCCGACCAACATGACGACCAGCGAGAACTTGTGACGCACCGACCGGTCGAACTCGGCGCGCATCAGGCGCTCGACGTCCTCGGCGGAGAAGAGTCCCTGCGCGGCTTCGCTGAGCCTGACCGTTTGGAACTCGGGCATGGTCGTGTGGGATCCGGGGGGGCACGCCGCGCGTGTCGGCCTCGGGGTGAGGCCCGACACGGAAACCGCCGCCGCGCCCGGAGTCAACCGCCAACCGGGACGGATGCTCGTCGGGACGCGTCCTCGGAGACCGCGCACGTGCGTTGATTTGGGATCGGCAGGGCGGGTGCGCGCTCTTGAGGCGGGCCGCGGCTTGCCGAATCCGCCCGGTCCGCGTGGAATCGAAGAATCCCGAACTCCGTGCCCACGCCGTGCGATCGGCGATCCGAGGAAACCTTCATGCGCCCGACAACTTCCCGCCACCTGCGCCCCGCCTGGGCAGTCGCCGCCATCTTGACCGGGCTCGCCTCGACGGCCCGCGCCGGCGGGACCGAGCCGGGGAGCTTTCTCCTGTTCCCGGAGTTCGACAACCGCCCCGGACAGGCGACGTACCTCACGATCACGAACGTGAACGGCGCGGCGACCGGCGGGACCGTGCGCGTGCACATGAACTACGTGGATTCGGCGACCTGCCAGATCACGAACCGGCTGGCGACGCTGACGCCGCGCGACACGCTGACGTTCGTGACCGCGGCGCACGCGCCCGGCGTGATGCGCGGGTACATGTGGTGCTACGCCGAGAGCACGACCGGCGTGCCCATCGACTTCGACCACCTGATCGGGGCCGCGCTGCGCATCGACGGCATCGCGGGGGTCGACTACTCGCTGCCTCCGCTCGTGCTGCAGGGCGTGCCGGGCGCGGGGCTGCCGACCGACGTGAACTTCAACGGCAAGCGCGACCTCGACGGCGTCGAATACGAACGCGGCCCGCGCACGATCTACGTCCCGCGGTTCTTTGGTCAAGCGGCGGAACCGCTGCCGCGCGGCACGGCGGCGAGCGACATGGTGCTCCTGCAGCCACTCGGTGCGACGAGCACGACCACGAGCGTTTCGTGGCTCGTCTGGAACGACAACGAGGAAGTGTTCTCGAGCCAATCGTCCTTCTCGTGCTGGACGCGCGTGCCGCTCCTCTCGATCTCGGGCGTGTTCGGAGCGAGCTTCCTGGCCGCGTCGAACGACGCCCCGAACGAAGTCGAGGGCGCGCCCGCGATCGAAGCCGGTTGGTTCCAGGTGCACGGGACGACCTCGGTCGGTCCCGGTGGCACGCAGATTTCACCGCAGATCTACGGGTTTCTCGTCGAGCGGCGGCCGAACAGCGCGGCGGATCTGCCGTTCGTCGAAGACATCTGAGAGCGTGTGAAACAATCACCCGCTCGCGCGACGCGAAGCGTCGCCACTGGATTCTGAGAGCGCGTAGGCTCGATTTCTTCACGCGCTCTCACAGCATCCAACCGCCCGCGACCGGCAAGTCGACGCCCGTGACGTGGCGCGCCTCGTCGGAGATGAGAAACGACGCGGCGGCCGCGATGTCCTCCGGCGTTCCCGCGAATCCCAGGGGAATGCGCGCAATGCGTGCCGGGTCGTTCGTCTCCGGCGCGGCGCCCTCGTGCGGCACCATCCCGGGTGACACCAGGTTCACGCGCACCCCGTGCGCCGCTTCCTCGAGCGCCCACGAGCGCACGAGCACGAGCAGCGCGCTCTTCGCCGCGGCGTAGGCCGCCGACTCGCGCCGCGCGCGCAGACCCTCGAGTCCGGCGACGCCGAAGAACAGCGCGGAACCACGGCTCGCGCGCAGCGCGGACCGCGCGGCATCGAACGCGTTCACGGCGGAAAGGACGTTGTTCTCGAGTAAGCGACGCACTTCGGCGGCCGGCGTGGACTCGAGCGGAGCGGAAGAGAACTCACCCACCGCGTGCACGAACGCGTCCAGGCGACCGTCGCGCTCGATCACAGCCGCGACGAGTGCTCGTGTCTCGTCCTCGTCCTCGAGATCGGCGCGGTGCACGCGTCCATCGAATTCGGGCACGAGCACTTCCGCGCGCGACGCCGAACTGCGCCACGTGACGTGCACGGCGTAACCGTCGGTCACGAGTTTGCGCGCGACCGCCAAGCCGAGACCGCGCACGGAACCGGAGACGAGTGCGATACGGCGTGTGCTGGAATCCACGAAACCGACGGTACGCGCCCGACGAGCGTCAGTAAAGCAGACCCGCGCGGCGCGGCGGCCACACGCGCAGGTCGACTTTGCCCACGAGGTTCTCACGCGGGACGAGTCCGAACTCGCGCGAATCCGAGCTGTGCGGGCGATTGTCGCCCATGACGAAAAATGTTCCCGGTTGCACGACGAGCGCGAGGTGCGTGCGCGGATCCGGCTCCGCGATGTACGGTTCGTCCAGGCGCGCGCCGTTCACGCGCACGATGCTGCCTTCGATGCGAATCTCGTCGCCGGGCAGGCCGATCACGCGCTTGATGTAGTCGACGGTCGGGTCGAGCGGGTATTCGAGCACGACGATGTCGCCGCGGCGCACGTCGCCGATCACGTAGCTCAGGTGGTCGATGACGATCCGGTCGCCGTCGTGGATGCCGGGGGCCATCGAGCTGCCGCGCACGATCGAGAAATTGAAGACGAGTCCGTACGCCACGAGCAGCAGTGCGCCCAGTTGCAGTCCCGTGAGGAACGCCGTGCGCATGCGGCGGTTCGTGCCGCGTCGCTGACGCTCGCGGATGCGGAACGCGCGCGACTGCGTGTCGGCCTCGGGCGGCGGGATGCACCAACGTTCGATCTCCGGCTGGCCGATCCGTCTCGGCGGCTGGGTGAGCGCGGGCAGCGGCGGCGTGGAGGTCGTC
>JBBQCC010000044.1:0-20703 GCA_038318285.1 Planctomycetota bacterium
CCCAGGTGCGGGCGGGACGCCCGGGGCCGGGGGCCCCGCCGTGCCGGTCGACGCGGTCTTCGAATTGAAGACCTTATCGCCGCTCGAACGACGCGCTATCGCGCGGCGCCCGCGGAAGCTTCCCTGCCGCGGGCGCCGCGTCCATTCCTGGGGCGCCGACCCCGCGCGCGAGCCCGGTCTGGGCCGGGATGCGATTGCCGCAGCGTGTGCGAGTCTCGCGCGACGTGGAGCACCGTGGAGCACCGTGGAGGCCGAGTCTGGCATTCGAAGCCAGCAGCGACGTGGTTTGCCGCGGCGGGTGGGCACGCTCGGCGGGTTTGGAGTCCGCGAGGAGACGCAGCGCCCTCGATCAGGTGTGCGCAGCCTACCGAACGTGCGCGGCCGATCGGCCGCGCGCGCGAAGGCGCACGGCCGCGCGCGTTCGCCGTGGCGTGAACGGCTCTCCGGCGCCCTCACAGGGCCTGCGTGCATTGGGGAAGTGTTGGAACGCACCTTGCGTTGCTCGCGCGGGAAACTCCCAAGGGCGCCGGATGTCTTCGTCTGCCAGGTCCAGATGTCCGGCGTCCTCTCTCGCACGGCCTGCACTCCGCGATCGACCGCGGGCGAGAGCGAAAACGGGATGTTCCCCGGTCCCCGCGTCGACTCGGGAGTTCGAACTGCCCCGACGGCGCTGACGTCACGCGCACCCTTCGAGCCCGGCCGTCCAGCGGATACCCTGCGCGCCTCGTGATCTCCGTATCCCACCTCACGCGCACCTTCGGCTCGCTCCGTGCTCTCGACGACATCTCCTTCGAGGTCGCGAAGGGCGAAGTCGTCGGTTTCCTCGGTCCGAACGGCGCCGGCAAGACCACCGCGATGCGGGTCCTGACCGGCTACCTGCCCGCCAGCGCGGGCACGGTGCGCGTCGCGGGCTTCGACGTGCTGCGCGAGTCGCTCGAGGTGCGTCGGCGCATCGGCTACCTGCCCGAGAGCGTGCCGCTGTACCGCGAGCACCGCGTCGTCGAGATGCTCGAATTCCAGGCGCGCCTGCACGCGATCCCGCGCAAGGAGCGGGCGCGTCGCATCGACGAGGTGCTCGAACAGGTCGGCTTGACCGACCGTCGGCGCAGCCTCGTCGGCGACCTCTCGCGCGGGCTGCGTCAGCGCGCGGGTCTCGCGGTGGCGCTGCTGCCGCAGCCCGAAGTGCTGATCCTCGATGAGCCCACGAGCGGCCTCGACCCGATGCAGCGGCTCGAAGTGCGCGGCCTCATCCAGGACCTGCGCAGTCGCCACACCGTGCTGCTGTCGTCGCACATCCTCCCGGAAATCGAGGCCGTGTGTCCGCGCGTCATCATCGTGCACAAGGGTCGCATCGCGGCCGACGGCACGCCGGCGGAGCTCGTCGCCAAGCTCGCTGGAGCGTCGCACGTCCGCCTCGAGGCGGTCGTCGGTGCGGACGTCGCCGCTGCAGCGCGCATGCTGCGTTCGATCGCCGGCGTGCGCGATGTCGTGGACCGCGGCCGCGTCGGCATCCACCACCAGTTCGAGCTGACGTGCGACGAGGACCTGCGCGAGGACGTCGGTGCGATCGCTGCGGCGCGCGGTTGGGCGCTGCGCGAGCTGTCGTGGCACCGACCGACGCTCGAACAGATCTTCACGCGCATCGCGACCGGAGCCAGCGACGAGTTCGCGCCGATGAGCAAGCCGATCGCGAACACTCCCGCGACTTCGGCCGCGAACCTCGGCGGGACCATCGCGCTCGGCGGCATCGCCTTGCACGTCGCGCAACCGTCGACGCCGTCCATGCCGTCCATGCCCGCCGGCAAGTCGACTCCCTCGACGCCGACCGTTCCCTCGAAGCCGGCGCGCGTCGTCTACAACCTGAACCCGTTCGATCGCGGCGCGACGCGCAGTCTCTCGACACCGAAAGCGGTCGAGGATCCGACGGCTCCGTCGGCAAACGATCCGGGGGCCGGCAGCAGCGGGGTCGGCGACCGTTGAGGGGCGTTCTCGCGATCACGCGCCGCGAGCTCGCCGGCCTGTTCGTTGGTCCGCTCGCGTGGGCGTTGCTCTTCATCGCCGTGCTGCTGCAGGGCTGGCTGTTCGTCCTTTACCTGAAGACTTCAGGCGGCGACGTCGACCTCGCACTGCGCTGGACGCTGGGCGAATCGTGGGTGTTCTGGGCTCTTCTCATCCTCGTCCCGCCGCTGCTGACGATGCGGATGATCAGCGAGGAATCGCGCACGGGGATCCTGGAGTTTTTGCTGACCGCGCCCGTGTCGGACGCCGCGGTCGTCACGGGCAAGTTCGTCGCGGCCGTCACGTTCCTGGCGCTCCTCTGGAGCACTGCGTTCCTCTACGGGCTCGCGGTCGCAAGCCTGGGCGTCGCGCCCGACTGGGGTGCGCTGTTCGGCGGCTGGCTGGGCGCGGTGTTGTGCTCGGCGCTGTTCTGCGCCGTCGGTCTGTGCGCGAGCGCGGTGACGTCGACACCGATCGTGGCCGCATTCGGTGCGATCGTCGTGAACCTCGTGTTCGTCACCGCGCCGCTCTTGTCGGAGCTCTCCGACCAGCTGTGGGTGCGCCGCGCCGTCGCGCGCGTGGACGTCATCGATCACCACAAGGCGGCCTTCCTCAACGGCGTGCTCGACACTTCGTACGGCGTCTTCTTCGCGGCTTGGACGGCGTTCTTCGTCTTCCTCGCCGTGCGCGCAGTGGAGGCGCGGCGTTGGCGATGAGCTCAGGCAACACGCACTACGACTGGCGCTCGCGCGCTTCCATCGGTGCCCGCGTGGCGCTCGCCGCGGTGCTGGCGCTCGCTGCGACCGTGCTCGTCACCTGGATCGCCGAGCGTTCGCAGCTGCGCTGGCGGCTGGACCTGACCGCGGCGCAGGAGAACACGCTGAACCCGGCGACGGTGCGCGTCCTGCGGGAGATGCCGCGCGAAATCGACGTGGACGTGTTCTTCAGCGCGCCCGAACCTCCGTTCCAGGTCATCGGTCGAGAGGTGCAGGATCGCGTGCGCCGCCTGCTGCGGCTCGCGGCGGACCAATCCGGGGATCGCGTCCACGTCGAGGACCACGACCTCTCCGATCGCACGAACCTGTCGGCGCGCACCGAGGCACGCCGACAGGAACTCGGCATCGCGGCGATCGAGTCCGGCGGGCTCGTCGTCGTCTCCTCCGAGGGTCGTCGGCAGGCGCTACGCTTGCGTGGCGACTTCGCGGACCTCGATCCGGGAAACATCGATCCGCGCCAAGGTCCGGTGCAGCCGCCCTCCATCGCCGGATTCCGCGGCGAAGAGGCCCTTCTCGGCGCGATCCTCAAGGTGTCCGAGGAGCGCACGCCGCTGGTGGTGTTCACGGCCGGGCACGGCGAGCTGGATCTCGCCGGTCCCAACGAACGCGGGGCCGTGCTGCTCGTACGCGAGTTGCGCGCCCAGGGCTTCCGCGTCGAGTCGTGGGACGGCGCTCGCGGCGCGGCGTTGCCGGAGGCCACGGACATCGCCGTCGTGCTGGGCGCGGCGCAGCGCTTCACACCGGGCGAGACCGAAGTGTTGACGCGCCTCGTCGAGCGCGGCGGACGCCTGCTCGTCGCGCTGCAGCCGCGACCCGTCGGCGGCGAGGACAGCCCGGAGGCGCTGCTCGCCCGCTTCGGAATCCGCCCGCGCGACGGTGGGATCGTGTGCGCGCCCGTGCCCTCGTCGACCGGAGCGTTGCAGACAGGCATCCCGAACTGCGCTTGGTCCGTCGTCGGCTTCGAGGGTATGCCGGCGCAGAACCCGATCACCGATCCGCTCCGCACCGCGGGGCAGCGCGTCGCATTCTTCGCGTCGCGCGCGTTCGACCGCGCTCCCGCGCCGCGCGCCGCGCGCGTGCTCGACCTGTTGCGTTCGGCGCCGGAAGCGTGGATCGACGCTCCGATCGGCGACACCGAGCGCTACGACTACGCCCCGAGCGCCTCCGACGCGCGCGAGCGCTTCTCGATCGCGATGCAAGTCGTCTTCCCGCCGGTGCGGGAACCCGGTGACGCGCCGCCGCCCAGCAGCGATCCCGCACGCGTGGAGTCCCGCGTTCTGGCGCTCGGTTCCGTCGATGCCTTGGCCAATCACCTCGTCGTCACGAACCGCGACTTCGTCGTGAACGCTTTCGACTGGCTGGCGTCGCGCGAGTACCGCGTCCGCGTGGACTCCACGAACCGCGAGGCGCGCAAGCTCGACCTGGCCGACCCCGTTCCGGTTTCGCGCGTGCACACGGTCACCGTGCTCCTTCTGCCGGGCGTGTGCCTCGCCCTCGGGCTGGTGACGTGGTTCCTGCGGAGGCGGCGCGCGTGAGCTGGCGCACGGTGTTGATCCTGCTGCTCGTGGTCGCCGGCCTCGCGTTCTACGCGCTGCGCACCGAGGAGCACATCGACACGGCGCTTGCCGAACAAGATGTCGCGCTGTTTCCCGGCCTCGACGCGAACCTCGTCGTCGGACTGCGCATCGAGAACGTCGCCCGCGACCAGCACATGCATTTCCGGCGCGAGCCGTCGGGGGGCTGGCGCCTGACGGATCCGATCGATGCGCGTGCGGAGACCAGCCCGCTCGACCTGCTGGTCGAAGGCGCGGCGCGCAGCCGCGGGCCCGTGGTGCCGCAGGAAGAGGCTCGCGACCTGTCGCGATTGGGCCTCGACCCGCCGCGGTTCGTGCTGGACGTCGAGACGGAATCCAACGGCCGTGAGGCACGGCTGCACGCCGAGTTCGGTGCCGTGGACCTGGACAAGACGCACATGTTCGTGCGCGTGGAGGGCCGCGTACTGCGCGTCTCGCGCGAACTCGAGGCGACGCTGGACATGCAGCTCTTCGAGTTGCGCGCGAGCAACGTCTCCGCCGTCGACGCGCGCGAAGTGCTGGAGGTCCACCGCCGCGGCTCCATCTCGAAGCCGGCTGTCGGTCCGGGAATGGACGTCGACTTCGATGCGGTGCAGGAGCACGGCGCATGGCGCGCGACCGCACCGGTCGAGGGCGCGCTCGATCCCCGGCTGATGGCGCTCTACACGCGTTCGGCGGTGAACTACCGCTACGAGAAGCTCATCGACGAGGGATCGCGCGCCCTGCAGGCGTTCGGCCTCGATCCGCCCGAGCTCACGCTGCGCTTCGGGACCGTCGGCACGGAGGAGATCGAGCTGATCTTCGGCCGTACGGGCGCCGCACGCGTCGGCGGGTGGGTCGGTACGCGCGTCGGTAGCTCTCTCGTCTGGCCGCTTTCCACCGAGGACATCGAGTTCTTCGCGACCCCGCTCGAGGATCTGCTGGATCACCTGCTCGTGCGTGCGCGCCGTGGCGGTATTCAACGCATCGAGATCGGCACGAGCCGCGCGGAGATCCGACTCGTCCGTCAGTACAAGGGCTGGGCGTGCAGCACCGCGAGCCCCGGCTCGACCGTGTTCGGTCCCGAGGAGCCCGCCGAGGCACGCGTCGTAGAAGACCTCCTGGGCGCACTCGAGAGCTACGAGCTCGCGGGTTTCCTGCGCGGCGCGCGGTTCGACGCGGGCCCGTCGGCGGTGCGCTGGCGCATCGCGTCCGAGGAGGGCGAGACCGGCGGCACCTTCGGCGCCGAGTACACGGACGCGAACGGCGCCGTGGATGTCCTGTTCCAGCGCACGGGCGAGACCGCGGTCGCGCACGGCAGCCCCGCGATCCTCGCGGTGTTGTCGCGCGAACCGGAGCAGTACCTGTCGCTGCTCGTGCTGCAGACGAACGAGGTCGACATCACGCGTGTCGAGTTGCGGGGCTCCGCGGGCGAGGCCGTTTTCGAGCGCAATGCGAAGGGGATCTGGGTGCAGCCCGGCGGCGACGTCGAGGCGCGCGAGCTCTACGGTGTGCTCGATGGCCTCTTGTTCCTGCGCGCCTCCGAGCGCATTTCCGAATCCGAGAAGGCGCCGCTCGAGGGTGGCATCGAAGTCCGGTTCGCCGGACCCGGGGCGCCGCGCGAGCCGTTCACGATCGGGACGACGACGGCGTCGGGTGCGCCGCGAGCAGAGGTCGAATACCACGGGCACCGCGCCGTGCTGCAGGATGCGCACCTCATCGAGAAACTCACGGATTTGGCGCGCGGCACGCGCGCGCCGACGCCGCGCTGACGTCGACGACGCGCGGTCAACTCGCCCCGTTCGCTGCGTCGGCCGTGAGCGCTGCGCGCGCCAGCTCGCGCGCCTTGCGGATGTCGAGCTTGCCCGTGCCGAGCAGCGGCAGCGACTCGACGCGCACGAACGCGTCGGCGCGCGGCAGGAACAGATTCGGCAGCCCCGCGGCCGATGCGCCCGCGAGCACTTCACCGATGCGCGCGACATCGAACGTGTGGATCACCGCGAGCCGTTCGCCCTTCTTCTCGTCCTCGAGCGACGTGACGACGAACGTCGGCACGTCCACGCCGGCGGCCAAGTGCAGCGCTTCTTCGACGCGTCCGTGCGGGACCATCTCGCCACCGATCTTGCTGAAGCGCGCGAGTCGGTCCGTGATCCGCACGAATCCGTCGCCGTCGACGATGGCGATGTCGCCGGTCGTGTACCAGCCGCCCTTGAGCACCTCCGCGCTGAGGTCCGGTCGTCCGAGGTATCCGTTGAACACGCTGGCCCCGCGGACGAGCAGCATCCCGGGCGCACCGATCTCGGTCGGCTCGCCCGTGTCGGGATCGACGGTTTTCACGGCGATTCCCGGCAACGGTTGGCCCACGCTGCCGCGCTTCGAGCCGGGCTGATACACGCCCGGACGCCGCACGGCGAGCGTGCTCGCAGCGACGACGGGGGAGCACTCGGTCGCACCGTACCCCTCGATGGGGCGGATGCCGAAGCGTTCCTCGAATGCGTCGGCGAGTCGCGGGGGCAGACGTTCGGCACCCGTCATCACGAGGCGCAGCGCGCCGAACTGTTCCGGGGCGACGCGCTTCGCGTACATCGCCAGAAACGTCGGCGTCGCGAGGAGCAGCGTGACCTTGCGCTCCTCGGCCGTGCGCCCGATGGCCGCGACGTCGATTGGCGACGGCTCGGCGCACAAACCCACGCCATGCACGAGACCGAACCACGCGGACAGCGTGCCGAAGGCGTGGAAGGGCGGCAGTAGCCACAGCAGCCGGTCGCCGTGGCCGGCGTGCAGCACCTCGCGCGCTCCGATCACGTTCGACGCGAGGTTGTCGTGCGTCAGCGGCACGCCCTTCGGCTCGCCCGTCGACCCGCTGGAGAAGAGGATCGTCAGCACGTCGCCGTGTTGCGGCGCGCGCGCGGCGCCGCACATCCGCTCGACGAGCCGTACAGGAGAGAACAGTGCGAGCGCCAGCGCGAGCGCGCGCTCCACGGCCGACATGCGCGCGCCGACGTCCTCCAGGAAGACGGGCTCGAGTTGCGGGGGCAGTTCGATGCGCGCCTTCTCGAGAAATACGCGGCTCGTCAGCACGGTGCGCGCGCCGACCTGCTTCGCCGCCGACGCCATGGCCGCCGGCCCCGCCGTCCAGTTGAGGGGCACGCACGCCCGACCGGCGAGTGCGGCCGCGATCTGTGCCACGGCGGCAGCGGCCGAGCAGGGGAGCAACGTGCACGCGACGCCGTCGTCGCGCCACGCGCCGCGTCGCTCGCGCGCGAGGGCGATCGCAGCGGCGAACAGGCGCACGCGCGAGAGGTCGCCGCGCACGCGGTCGCCGACCGCGAAGCGCAACGGTTGCAGGCGCGCCGACGTCGCGAAGGCACGGTGCGGCAGCGGACGGCGACGACAGCGCCACGCGCGCTCGCCCAGGTCGACGACGCGCGCGCGCACCGCTGCAGCGCTGGTGCCGGAATCCATCGGCGCTCCGATGGTGACCGCGATCCGCAGCGGGATGCGCCAGCGCACGTCTCGGATCGGTTCCTTGCGCACCTCGGCGAACAGCGACGCCTCGAGCCCGTCCAAGTGGATCGGCACGATCGGCGCCGAGCGGCCGCGCGCGATGCGCTCCATCCCGCGGCGGAAGGGCTGCATCTGCCCCGTGCGGGTCAACTGGCCCTCGGGGAAGATGCACACGATCTCGCCGCGATCGAGGTGTGCGCCAGCCTCGCGCAGCGCGCGCAACACGACGCGCGGACCGCCGGTCGACGAAACCGGGATCACGTCCAGCGCGCGGTAGAACGGCCGCAGCCACAGCTTCTGGTTCCAAGCCTCGTCGACCAGGAAGCGCACCCGACGCGGCAGGACCGCGATCAGCACGAGCCCGTCCACGAGCGCCACGTGGTTCGGAGCCAGCAGCGCGCCGCCCGTCCGCGGGATGTTTTCGAGGCCCTCGACCCGCGTGCGGTAGAGGACCCGGACCAGCGCGAGGAGCACGCGCAGGACGATCCGCGCGAGCGCGTTCGTGAAAGCTGTTCCGTCCTCGCCGGGTGCGCGCGGCGCATCTGGGATCGACGCCGCGGACAGGTCCGCCCCCGCAGGCGGGGTCGTCTTCACGGATTCGTGCGCGGTCTCCATGGCCGCGATCGAACACGACAGGACCTCCGTGGTCCACACCGCGCCCAGCTCGCGGGACCTCGTGCAGGGGCTCGGCACGCTCATCCGCAGACCCGCGCGTCGTCTGGCGGGATGAAAAAGCTCCGTCCGCGAGCATGGCGTAGTCTTGGATCGCCTATCGCCCCACGCAGGATGCGGTTAGCCTCGTTGGATCGTCGGTTTCGACTCCCGGCGCTCCTCGGCAGCTATCAGGGAACTTTCTTCATGCTTTTCCGCAACTCCACCATCGCCCTGGCGGGCCTGGCGCTCTGTGCGCTTTCCACCGTCTCGGCGGCGCAAAACCCGTCCCTCGACACGATTCGTGTCGCGTCCGGGCTGGCCCGACCGCTCTTCGTGGTCGCGCCTCCGGGTGACACCCAGCGCACCTTCATCGTCGAGCAGCGCACGAACGCGCCGGCCACGGGCCAACTGCGCCTCCTCGACATCACCACGAACACGCTGCAGGCGGCGCCCTACCTCGCGATCGCGGGCGTCAGCTCGGGCGACGAGGAAGGCCTTCTCGGCCTCGCGTTCCACCCGAACTTCGCGACGAACGGCTACTTCTTCGTCTACTACACGGTCGGCGGGAACAACACCGTGCGCCGCTTCCAGGCCAACGCGCCGTACACGACCTCGACGTCGGCGGACGTCGCCAGCAACACGCAGGTCATCACGTTCAGCCACCCGAGCAACAGCAACCACAACGGCGGCTGGATCGCCTTCGGCCCCGACGGCTACCTCTACATCGGCACCGGCGACGGCGGCAGCGCGAACGACCCGCCGAACAACGCCCAGAACGTGAACGCCTACCTCGGCAAGATGCACCGCATCGACATCGACGGCGACGACTTCCCGGGCGACGCCACGCGCAACTACCGCATCCCGGCCTCGAACCCGTTCGCCGCGGGCGGCGGCTTGGGCGAGATCTGGGCCTACGGCCTGCGCAACCCGTGGCGCTGTGCGTTCGACAGCTTGACGGGCGAGCTCTACATCGCCGACGTCGGTCAGAACGCGGTCGAGGAAGTGAACGTCGAGCCGGCGAATACGCCCGGTCGCAACTACGGTTGGCGCTGTACGGAAGGCAACAACTGCACGGGCCTCTCCGGCTGCACGTGCGGGTCCGGGGCGCTGACGGGCCCCGTCACCACGTACACGCACTCCTTCGGCTGCTCCATCACGGGCGGCGTGCCCTACCGCGGCAGCGCGATCTGCGGCCTCGACGGCACATACTTCTTCGCCGACTACTGCACGTCGACGATCTGGTCGTTCAAGTATGCCGGCGTGAACAACCCGCCGATCACGAACCGCACGTCGGAACTCGCCCCGGGCGGCGGCCTGAGCATCAACGGCATCACCGGCTTCGGCACGGACGGCCTGGGCGAGATCTACATCTGCGAACGCGGCAGCGGCTCGAACGGGGAGGTCTACAAGATCGTCCCGGGCGCGATCACCGACTGCAACAACAACGGGATCCACGACGGCTGCGACATCCAGAGCGGCACGAGCCTCGACGCGAACACGAACGGCGTCCCGGACGAGTGCGAGTCGAGCGTGACCGCGTACTGCTTCGGCAGCGGCACCGGCACGGCGTGCCCGTGTGGCAACGCCGGTGCGGCCGGCAACGGCTGTGCGAGCTCGGTGAACGCGAACGGCGCGAACCTGATGGGTCAGGGCACGGCCAGTGTCAGCAACGACAGCCTGCTCCTCGTGGGCACGGGCATGCCGAACAGCTCGGCGCTGTACTTCCAGGGCACCACCCAGACCGCCGGCGGCGCGGGCGCGGTGTTCGGGGACGGCCTGCGCTGCGCGGCCGGTAGCGTGATCCGGCTGGCAACGAAGACGAACAGCATCGGCCAGTCGACCTACCCCGAGATCCTGGACCAGCAGATCTCGATCCGCGGCGGCATCAGCTTTGGTCCGCAGACGCGGACCTATCAGGTCTGGTACCGCAACGCCGCGAGCTTCTGCACGCCGGACACGTTCAACCTGACGAACGGCCTGTCGGTCGTCTGGGTGAACTGAACCGGCAGCTCAGCCCATCGGGTCGGCCCGCTCAGCCCATCGGGCCGGCAGGGCGGCGTTCGACCCGATCGGCGCGAGCCAAGGATTCGAGGAGGACCCCGGCCTGCGCGCCGGGGTCTTTCGTTTCCAGGCCCTGCTCGATCCGTCCGTCCGCGCCGATCACGTACGTGACCCGGCGCGGGAACGCATCGTCCGCGCTCGACGCGGCTCGGTAAGCGAGGGCCAGCGCACGGTCCGTGTCGCACAGCAGGGGGAAGGGGAACCCCTGCGCCTCGGCGAAGCTGCGGTTCGCTTCCGCGGCGTCGAAGGACGCGCCGAGCACCACGGCCCCCTGCGCCTCGAACTCGCGGATTCGATCACGGAATCCGCAGCCCTGGCGCGTTCAACCGGGCGTGCTGGCCTTCGGGAAGAACCACAGCACGACGCGCCGTCCGCGGAACTCGCTCAGCCGCACGCGACGTCCGGTGTGGTCCAGGACATCGAAATCGGGCGCAGCGACGCCGACGGGGAGCAGCGCGCGCGCGGAGGTCGGGAGGAAGAGACGCGCGAAGAGGCGGCGAAACAAGGTGCGGAGGATGCCCACGGGCCGTCCTAGCGCGACTCGTCCGTCAGGCGGCGGTCGGTGGGCGCTTCTTCGTCGTCGCTCGTGCTCTCGGAGCGCTCGCTGTTGTCAGCCTCGAGCTTGTCAGGCTCGAGCTTGTCAGGCTCGAGCTCGTCAGGCTCGAGCTCGTCAGGCTCGTCCCGCGCGCGCAGGTCCGCCAGCCCCGCATCGCGCTCGGTGATGCGCGCGGCCTCGCGCAGGCGGGCATCCTCGGCCGCGAGCCGCGCCTCGTTCGCCTCGCGTTCCGCGAGCGTGGGGTCGATGCGGCGGTCGCGTTCGAGAGCTTCGCGGATGAGTTGGTCCATCGCCGCGGCGGTCTCGATGGAATCGTCGTAGACGAAGCGCAGCGCCGGCGCGCGGCGCATGCGCAGCACGCGCGTCACTTGGCGCTGGATGAAACCGGTCGCGTGCTCGAGCATGTGCTCGACCTTGCTGCGGTCGCCCTCGTCCCCGAGCACCGAGTAGAAGACCTTCGCCAGCGAGAGGTCGTTCGTCGTCTCGACGCGCGTGACGGTGACGAAACTCGCCCGCGGGTCGCGGATCTCGAACTGCAGGCAGTGCGCCGCACGCTCCTGGATGCGCGCCGAGATGCGCGCGATCGTACGGGGGTTCGCCATCGAGGAGGGGACGTTCGGAGCGGTGCGCGGTCCCGCCGGGCGCGTGCGCGCTCGGCGGGCCGAAGGGACAGTACGGTTGAAGCTGACGTTCCGGAGATCAGGTCAGGGCCGCGCTGCCCAGCGTGCGCTTCTGCGTGACGATCTTGTACGCCTCGATGACGTCGCCGACCTGCACGTCCTGCCAGTCCTTGATCGTGATGCCGCAGTCGAAGCCGGAGCGCACTTCTTTGACGTCGTCCTTGTCGCGCTTGAGCGAGCCGAGCTGACCCGTGTGGAGGACCTTCCCGTTGCGCAGAAGGCGCAGCTTGCTGTCGCGGATGATCGAGCCGTCCGTGACGTGGCTGCCGGCGATCGTGCCGATCTTGGAAGACTTGAACAGCGCGCGAATCTCGACGTGTCCGATGACTTCCTCGGACATCTCGGGCGCGAGTACGCCTTCCATGAGCAGCCGGATGTGATCCAGGAGCTCGTAGATGACCTCGTAGTAGCGCACTTCGACGTTCAACCGTTCCGAAGCCGTGCGCGCCTTGTCGTTCGTCCCGACGTGGAACGCGATGACGATGGCCTGCGAAGGGCTCGCCAAGTTGATGTCGTTCTCGGTGACCTGGCCGACGCCGGCGAAGAGGACACGGACCTCGACCTCTTCGTGCTTGAGCTCGTTGAGCGCGCTCTTCAGCACCTCGACGGAGCCCTGCACGTCCGCGCGGACGACCAAGTTGATCGTCTTGCGCGCCTTGTCCGCGACAGCCTGCATCAGCGACTCGGCCGTGACCGTCTGACGACGCTCCTGGCTCATGAGCACGGCGCGGTTCTTCTTCTCGCGCTCCTCGGCGACGACCTTCGCCTGCGCGATGTTCTCGACGACGTAGAACGCTTCCCCGATACCCGGCAGCGCCGAGAGACCGGTGACTTCGATCGGCATCGCCGGCGGAGCTTCGTCCACTGCGCGACCGCGGTCGTCGAACATCGCGCGGACCTTGCCGTAGCCTTCGCCCGCGAGGATGACGTCGCCGCGCTTGAGCGTGCCGTCCTGCACGAGGAGGTGGGCCAGGATGCCCTTGCCCTCGTTGATCTCGGCTTCGAGGACGATGCCCTTCGCCGGACCCTTCGGATGGCTCTTGAGCTGCAGCACTTCGCTCTCGAGGAACACGCGTTCGAGCAGTTCCTCGACGCCCGTGTTCTTGAGGGCGCTGACCGGGATCATCGCCGTGTCGCCGCCCCATTCCTCGGGGATGAGCTGCAGCTTGGTCAGGCTTTCCTTGGCCTTCTGCAGGTTGGCCTCGGCCTTGTCGACCTTCGTCAGCGCGACGACGAGCGGCACCTTCGCGACGCGCGCGTGGGCCAAGGCCTCTTCGGTGCTCGGCATCGGGCCGTCGTCGGCCGCGACGACCAGGACGACGATGTCCACCGCGTTCGCGCCGCGTGCGCGCATCGCCGTGAACGCCGCGTGACCGGGCGTGTCGATGATCGTGAGCTTGTGGCCCTTCTTCGTCGACACTTGGTAGGCGCCGATGTGCTGCGTGATGCCGCCCGACTCGCCCTTCGCGACGCGCGAGTTGCGGATCGTGTCGATGAGCGTCGTCTTGCCGTGGTCGACGTGACCCATGAAGGCGACGGTCGGGGGACGAGATTCGAGTTGGTCTGCGTCGACGCCCGTGCGCTTCTTCTTGATCTCCTCGATCAGCGCCGTTTCGGCCGCGACTTCGACGACGAGCTTGAGCTCGACGTTGTACTCCTGAGCCATGAGGACGGCCGTGTCCTCGTCGAGCAGCGAGTTCAGGTTCACCGCGCCCAGGCCCATGCCCAGGTTCTGGAACGCAACCTTGATCAGCTCGTTCGGCTTGACCGCGAGCTTTTCGGCCAGCTTCTTCAGCGTGACCGGTGCCTCGACCTCGATCGTCTTGCCCGAGAACGGCGAGAGGAGTCCTTCGCCGCGGCGCGGACGTCCGCCGCCACCGCCGCCGTAACCGCGACCTTGCCCGCCGAGCGCGTTGCGGCGCAGGAATCGACCGGCCTCGCGGTCGCGCAGTTGCGACGCGGTCATCGTGTCGCGCGCACCGCCGCGGTCACCGCGGACGAGCCCGCCCTTGCGACCGACGCCCAGCGTCGGACGCACGTCGGGGGTGATGTCGTCCTTGGAGCGCAGACGCCGCGATTCCGTCGGCGACTTGCGCGGTTGCGGCAGCTTCGAAAGGTCGATGAAGCCGACGACCTTGCCCTGACGCGTCGGGGTCACCGTCGGCGGCGGGGTCAGCGGTGCCGACTGCGGCGGCACGGGGATCATGGGGAGGTCCGCGACCGGCGTGTCGGCGATGGACAGCGGGGCTTCCGCGCTGGGCGACTCCGGCGCCTCGGCAGCTGCGGCTGCGCGCGCGGGCTCCGTCGTCTCGGCCGACGGGCCGACCGGCGTCACGCCGGGCCTCGGGGCGGGCGTCACGGCGGGCGTCACGTCGGGCATCCCTGCCGGC
Organism: Planctomycetota bacterium; assembly: GCA_038318285.1. Lineage (GTDB taxonomy): Bacteria > Planctomycetota > UBA1135 > UBA1135 > JAEUHZ01. The sequence continues at coordinate 14,176 of JBBQCC010000044.1, forward strand.
GACTCGGTTTGCGCGGCGGCGGGGGCGCCCGGGGCCGGAGCGGAAGCAGCCGGAGCGGCGGTGTCGGGCGTGGCCGGGGCCGTTCCCGACTTCGGTGCGGCCTGCGGGCCGGCCGCTCGCGGAGCTACGGTCGGGCGCGGAATCTCGACCGGGGTCTCGGCCTCGGGCTCGGGCTCGGGCGAGTGCTCGGGCGCCGCCGGGGCCGCGCGCTCGGCGGGGGGGGGAGGCGTGCCGGCCAGCTTGACTGCGGCCGGAGCCGCAGCGGGTCGCGCCGGTTCCAGCGCCGCGGGCGCCTCCTCGGGCGTCTCGGTCTGGGCCTCGACCTTCTTCTTCTTTTTCTTCCGAACGATCAGCCCGCCGGACACATCCGACAGGTCGTCGGCCTGCGTCGAACCGCTCGGGTCGGGCTTGCGACCCATCATGTTCAGCGCTTCGAGCTTGCCGCGAATCTGCAGCTCCTCGAACTCCGCCAGGCCCGTCTGCGCCGACTTGATGTCAAAACCCAGCTCACGGAGCTTCTTCAGGAGCTCCGCCCCGGGGATTCCGATCTCCTTCGCGAGGTCGCTGACGCGCTTCTTCTGACTCAAGGGGCTCCGGTCTCGTGGGTCTCGTGTACGTGTTCGTGGGCGTGAGCAGCGGGGTCTCGAAGAGATGCGCCGCTCGATGTTGGGTGGGTTCTGCGCGCACGTTCACCCGGACGACACCGGGCGGTTGCTCGCAGAGCTGGGCGCGACGCGCGCGCCCGTCCTGTCAGGCTTCGACTCCGCGCGCCGCGGCGGGATCGCCCTCGGCTGCGTCGACGGAGGCGGGCTCGGGATCCGAGGCTGCCGGGGCGGACTTGGAGTTGGCATTCGCGGAAGGCTCGGCCTCGGCATCGCCGGATTCGAACTCTTCGCGTGTCTTGATGTTGATCTCCCAACCGCACAGGCGGCTGGCGAGGCGGACGTTCTGTCCACGCTTGCCGATCGCCAGCGACTGCTGATCCGGGTCGACGATGACGACGGCGGACTTCGTGTCGATGTCGGGATAGATGTTGTCCAAGTGAATCGTGGCCGGCTTGAGGCCGTTCATGATCAGCGTCTCGAGCGAGTCGCTCCACTTGATGATGTCGATGCGCTCGCCGCGCAGTTCGTCGATGACGGCCTTGATGCGCGATCCGCGCACGCCGACGCAGGCGCCGATCGAGTCGATCTTCGGATCCTGCGACAAAACGGCCATTTTCGTGCGGTAGCCCGGCTCGCGGACCACGCGCTTGATGTCGATGATCGAGTCAGCGATCTCGGGCACTTCCAGCTCGAAGAGCCGGCGCACGAGGTCGGGGTGCGTGCGGCTGACCAGGATGCGCACGCGACTGCCGTCCTTGCGGACCTCGACGATGATCGCGCGGATCCGATCGCCGGGGTTGAAGTTCTCGCCGCGCACGCGGTCTTCCTTGCCGAGGACCGCTTCCACGCGACCGAGGTTGACGACGAGGGAGTCGCCCTCGTAGCGCTGCACGACGCCGTTGACGAGCTGGCCGACGCGGGCCTCGTACTCTTCGAACAGGACGTCCCGCTCGGCCTCGCGCAGGCGCTGCTGGAAGCCCTGCTTCACGGCCTGCGCGGCGATCCGACCCAACTCGGCCAGGTCGATCTCGTACTCCTCCTCGTCGTCCTCCATCCGGACTTCGCCCGTCTTGCGGTCGATCGTGACGACGAGGTCCTCGCCGACGCCGAGGCGCTTGCGCACGCCGGCCGCGAGAGCCTCCTCGAGAGCGCGGAAGATGACGTCCTTCGGGATGTCCTTCTCGCGGTGGATGATGTCGATCATCCGCAGGAGGTCTTCGGGGTTCATCGTCGGGTGCGGTGGGGGGTGCGAGGTTGGGTGCTGCCGGCTGGCGGTCGCTGACTGGTGGGGGCGACGGCTGCGATTGGCTTTTTGGGCGCGTGTAGGCGAAAATCTCCCCCCACCCCCAGAATGGCTAGGGGCTCCGGCCATGGGCTCCAAGGGTATGAAGCCCGGGTCGAGGGGACGCGGGGAGATCCGGGAGTGTGACCGATGCGGCCTCATGAGTCAATCTGGACGGCGTGGAGCGCGCGCGTCCTGGCCGCGCTGACGGCGCTGAGCGCGTGCGTCTTGACCGCGCGGACGGCGCAGGCTGCCGCTGTCCGCGCCGAGACGCAGGACTCCTTGAGCGCTCTCGACGCTGCCCGGGCGTCGCGCGCGCTGGATGCGAGCCGCGGAGCCGGCCCGGCCGCCGCGGTGCGAGCTCTCGACGATTTCGCGGCGGGGGGCGTGGTCGAACGACGTCTGCGGGCGCGCGTGATCCGCACAGAGGCCGGCGCGGCGCAGTGGTCGCGCGTCCTGGAGCTGACTGGCGACCCCGATTCCGGCGTCCGGATGGAGATCGCCGCCACTTTGGGCCGTCCCGACCGGGCCGGCGAGGCCGTGGCGGAGCGCGTGCGTGCCCTGACGACCCTCGCCGAGGAGGACGCCGACGCGGGTGTGCGCGCCGCCGCGCGCGTCGGGCTCGGCACGCTCGGAGCCGTCGATGCGCTGGCACGCCTCGCCGACCGCGCGCCGCGCGGCGAACGCGCCGCAGCGCTGACGGAGCTGGCCGGGCGCCCCGAGGGTCGCGCGGCCGCGTTCGATCGACTCGAGATGTCCGATGTGGAACTCGTCGCGGCGGCACGGCTCGCGATCGAAGGAGCGTGGCCCGACGCGGAGGCCGCCGTGCTCGCGCGCATCACCGACGGGCTGGCGCGCGGATCGGTCACGGCCGCCGTCGCGCTCGAACGTGCGGTACGCCGGCTCGTGCAACTCGGCGCGGTCGATCGCGCGCTGCAGATCCTCGTGCGCATCGACGATCCCGCTGCGGCGGAACTGCGCGCGCGCATCGCGCTCAACCGCGCACGCGATCCTGCGGCTGCGAGTTCGGCCGCAGACGCGTTGGCGCGAGCGATTCCGATGCACGAGAGTTCGGTGGACGGCCTGCTGCGCGACGCGCGCGCGGTGCGCTACCGAGCTTGCGCGCGCCTCGCGGCCGGATCGATCGACGCGGAGACGCGAGACAGGCTGCGAGCCTCGCGCGGGAACCTGGCGGTCGAGCTCGCGCGCCGTCGTGATCGCGGCGGCGCGGCGGCGACGGGCGAACACCTCGCGCTGCTCGACGAGCTGGCGCAACTGGACCTGTGCGACGCCGTGCTCGCACTCGCCGATGCGTCGCCGCCCGATCCAGCGCGCGCAGTGGACGCGGCCTTCGCACTGTACACGGCCGCACTGCACGCGCACGCCGCCGGGGCGCGCGCGGAGATCAGCACGGCCGATGGGCTCGACGTACTGCTCGGCGCCGAGGATTCGGCGGTCGATCTCGTGCTCGAGGGCGAGCCCGTCGGCGACCTCGACCCCGCGCGTCAGCTCGCGATCCGGCTCGCGCTCGGTCGCGCGCTGGCGACCGCGGCCGGCGCCGAAATGGTCGGTTTCGAGCCGCTTTCCGCGTTTGTGGACGATCCGCGCCGAACCTTGCGCCGCGGCCTGCTCGAGGAGGTGTTGCGAGCCGAACTCGACCGTGCGCAAGTGCGCCACGCGCGCGCTGCGTTCGCGTCCGAGCGCGCGCGCAGCACGCGACCAGCCGGTGCGTCGGCCGCACAGCGCCGCGAGGAACTCGAGACGCGCCTCGTGCTGCAGAATGCGTGGGAGGACCTGGCCACGCTCGCGGACGGCGACGAAGCGCCGCTGCTCGACGCGCGCACCGCGTCGTGGTTCGCGGTCACGTCCGCGCGCCGGCTGCGCGATGCCGGACACGGCCCGGAGGCGCGCGATCTGCTCGGGCGCGCGCGCCAGGAGCTCGAGGCCAGCGGCGCTGCGCAGCGCTGGCTGTGGGGGATCGAAATCACCGCCGAGATCGAGGCCGCGATCGGTGCGTCGTACACGGACGACGAGGAACCGCAGCGCGCCGAGGTCGAACTCCAGCGCGCCGTCGATCGACTGCAGGCGCTCGAGGACCTGCTGCGCGAGCGCGGCGCGCCGGCGCGGGCGATCGAGTCGGTGCGCAGTCAGCGCGCCAGCGCGCTCGTGTCGCTGGCGGTCAACGCGAACGTGCGCATGCACCAGCCCGAGAGCGCGCTCGAATATTTCGAGCGGGCGTGGTCGATCCGCAAGGACGAGTTCTCGCGCGCACTCCTGGCCTGCTACCGCGCGCGCTCGGGGCGCACGGCGGAAGCGCGCGAGCTTCTCGCGATCGTCGCGCCCGGGCCCGGCACCTACTACAACCTCGCCTGCACGTACGCCCTGCTGGGCGAGCGCGACACCGCCTTCCACTGGCTCGAGATGGAGATGCACGAGAACCACGCGACCGGAGGCAGCCTCGAGCGCCAGCAGGCCTGGGCGCGCAAGGATCCCGACTTGGCCTCGTTGCGCGACGACCCGCGATTCCGCGCGCTGGTGGGCGGATGACGGACGGGATCGTGCACGCGACCGGCAAGGGTCGCCGTTGGCTCGCGGGCGGGCATCCGTGGCTGTACCGCGACGATGTCGCCAGCGCGGACGCCGAGCCTGGAGACCTGGTCGCGGTCCTCGATCCGGCCGGAAAGACGCTGGGATTCGGCCTGTTCAGCGCGCGCTCGCGCATCGCCGTGCGCTTCGTCACGCGCGCCGCCGAGCGCCCCGACGCGGACTTCTGGGCCGCGCGCGTGCGCCGCGCCGTAGGCCATCGTGAGCGCCACGGATTTCTCGAGCCGCGCGCAGCGTGCCGCCTCGTCGCGGGCGATGCGGACGGGATCCCGGGGCTGGTCGTCGACCGCTACGCCGACGTACTCGTCGTGCAGAGCGGAACGCTCGCGGCCGATCGACTGCGCGACGCGTTGGTCGCCCTGATCGTCGCCGCGCTGCCGTTCGATGTGCGCTGCGTGTACGAGCGCTCGGACGCGGGCGCGCGCAAGCTCGAAGGGCTGGAAGCGCGAACCGGACCGGTGCGCGGCGATTTGCCCGAGGAACTCGTCGTGCACGACGGCGGTCTGGCGTTCGAGGTCGACGTCGCGCGTGGTCACAAGACCGGGCACTACCTCGACCAACGCGCGAACCGCGCGCTGGCTGGGATGCGCGCGCGCGGCACGACCATGCTCGACGCGTTCTGCTACGACGGCCTGTTCGCGATCCGCGCCGCGCTGTCGGGAGCCACGCACGCGGTGGGCATCGACCAGTCCGAACCGGCGCTCGAACGCGCACGCCGCAACGCCGAGCGCAACGGCGTCGCCGATCGGGTCCGCTTCGAGCGCGCCGACTGCATGCAGGACCTGCGCCGCCGCGCCGAAGCCGGTGAGCGGTACGGCGTCGTCGTGGTCGATCCGCCCGCGTTCGCGCGCAACCGCAGCGAGATCGCCGGCGCTGAAAGGGGCTACGTCGAGCTGAACCGTCGCGGGTTCGAACTGGTCGAGGACGGTGGGACGCTGGTCAGCGCCTCGTGCTCGTTCAACGTGAGAACGGCGGATTTCGTGTCCTGGATCGCGCGCGCGTCGCACCTCGCGGGTTTGGATGCGTGGATGGAGGAGCTGCACGGCGCGCCGCTCGATCACCCGGTGCTATTGACGCTGCCGGAGAGCTCGTACTTGAAGTGCGTGTATGCGCGCGTGAGTCGGGTGTGAGCCGCGCGGGGTTCGCGCGGGATTCGCGCGGGTTGAGCGGTGTCGGTCGGTCGGTGCCGGTCCCACGGTTCTGATTTCACGCGGCTGAGCCCACGTCGCTGAACGAGTGTCGCCGATCGAGCGCTGCTTGCGCCGTGTATCGGCACCCATTGGGCACTCGAGTTCGCCGCTGAACCGCAGCCTGTACGGGACGTCGTGGCCCCGCTCCGTGGGAGCGGTCGAGTACTCGCGTCCGGGGCTCATGTCGGGGTCATCGCACTCGCGCGCGGCGAGTGCGTGCGGCGAGTGTGATTCGGTCTTTGTGCCGAATCGATTGTGCCCCCTCCATCGAGTGGGCGTTCGGAATCCTGAATCGCACTGCACCGGGCGAGAGTCTCCTGAATTCGTGCGGCCGGAGCGCGCGCCGTTCGCCGAAGGAGGGGAGGGCCGAGTGTCGAAACCTGGGGTTACAGGATTTCGTGTGGGGTCAGCGCGCCCGTGCTGGCCCAGAGGCTCCGCGCGTTCACGGACCTCGACTCGGGCGCCGGCGAGTCCTGCGGATCCAGGGCGTCCACGCGCGGTGTTTGGATTCACGGCCCGTGCGGGGCGTGCACGCACACGGCGCGCGTCCGCGGGCGCGGCGGCGAGCGAGTCGGTGGGCGAGTCGGTGGGCGAGTCGGTGGGCGCGTCAGCGAGCGCCGCCGTCGGATCAGGCTCTGCATTCCGCTCGGGCCCCCGCACCTGGCCCCGGCCGCGGTGCCGCGCTCGTCGGTGCCTCGCTCGTCGGAATGCGTCCGCCCTTCAGCCATCCCACCACGAGCAGCCACGAACTCGCCTCGGGCAACGCACGATCACTCCTCGGCGTGCGATCCATCCACCCGCTGAACCACGGGCCCGACGAATGCGCGTCGATGCCGAGGATGCGCGC
>JBBQCC010000045.1:0-20681 GCA_038318285.1 Planctomycetota bacterium
CGTGCCCGACTTGCAGGGGACGCAGGGCAGCTTCTCGTTCTATTCGACGAAGACGCGGCCGGCGGGCGCGAAGATCGGCGGGCAGCAGTTCCAAGTCGTCGTGCGCAAGGGCCGCGTCGAGTCGAACTTGATCGGGCCTTCGGGCAAGGACGGGCACCACACGAAGTGTCCGTTCGTCGTGCAGCTGGACGAGAAGACGCGCAAGGCGCGCATCACGCTGGGGACGGAGACGGTCGAGGTCGGGCCGAAGGAATATTCGCCCTGGCTCGTCGCGTCGTTCGGCGGCGTCACGGGCATCGTGCGTTTCTACGTGCAGACGTGGGAGGGCGTGGATTTCGAGCTGTACGCGACGCCGGTGCAGATCAATCCGGATGCGCCGGCGATGCCGATCAGCCATCCGTTCGTCTATTCCATCTATCTCGCGAAGACGCTGGGGCAGTTCGGGACGTTGGGGCTCGCCGAGGACACGTGGGCGTTGAACGAGCGCGTCATCGACGAGGAAGCGTTCCTGAAGCAAGCCTGGCTCTACTTCGACGAGCGTCGCAAGCAACTCTTCGATGCGCTCGAGAAGACGCAGAAGGGCTTCGTCACCGTCGTCTTCGACACGAGCGACCGCGTCAGCCACATGTTCTGGCGCACGCTGGATCCGACACACCCGGCCAACGCGGACAAGGAAGTCGAGCGCTGGAAGGACGTCGTGCAGTCGACGTACGCAAAGATGGACGGCTTGGTGGGGGAGGTCGTCGACAAGCTCGGCGACGATCCGCGCACGATGCTGATGGTCATCTCGGACCACGGCTTCACGAACTTCCGCCGCGGCGTGAACTTGAACACGTGGCTTAAGGAGAACGGGTACCTCTTCCTGAAGGACGGACACGAGACGTCGGGCGATTGGTTCGCGCAGGTCGACTGGTCGCGCACGAAGGCGTTCACGTTGGGTCTGACTGGCGTTTTCGTGAACCGCAAGGGGCGCGAGCGCGACGGCATCGTCGACAAGGGCGAGCTCGACGCGCTGTGTCACGAGTTGAAGACGAAGCTGGAAGCATTGCGCGATCCCGTCACGGGTGAGCCGGTGATCCGCGAAGTGTTCCTGACGCGCGAGATCCACCACGGGCCGTACGCCGACGCGGCGCCGGAACTCCTGATCGGCTACCACGAGGGCTTCCGGCACTCGTGGGATTGCGCGACCGGTTCGGTCTCGCGCGTGGTGTTCACGGACAACACGAAAAGTTGGTCCGGCGACCACTGCGTCGATCCGCGCCTAGTCCCCGGAGTGTTCTTCTGCGACCGGAAGCCGGCGATCGCGGCGCCGGCGCTGATCGACATCGCGCCGACGGTGCTCGACCTGTTCGGCCTCGAAATCCCGGCGTACATGCAAGGCCGTGCACTGTTCGCCGAGGGCACGGAACGGCGTGCGAAACCGGGTCGGGACGCGGACGTCGCGCCGTCGCGGCATGAGCATGATCACGGTCATGCGCATGGGCACGCGCATGCACCGACGCAGCGGAGCGATCGCGCATGAGCCTTCCGCGCTGGACGACGTGGCCCGCGCTGGCGGTGCTGGGCGTGTTTCTCGTGCCCGGCGTCACGCGCGGACCCGCGCAAGCGACGAGCCCGGTGCCGCGTGTCGTCACGCTCGGCATCGACGGACTCGACCCGGACATGCTGCGTGAGGTGATGCAGCTGTTCCCGGATCGCACACGCAACTTCAAGCGTCTCGTCGACGCGAACGGCATCCACGCGCTGCGCACTTCGGTTCCGCCGCAGTCACCGGTCGCGTGGTCGAACTTCATCACGGGCCGTGATCCGGGCGGACACGGCATCTTCGACTTCATCCATCGCGATCCGGTCACCCGGGCACCGATCGCGTCGACCGTGAAAACCGCGGCGTCGGACCCGGTCGACTTGCCCGCGGGCTGGCAGTTCCCGGTCGGCGGCGATTCCGAGTCGAACCGGACAGGCGTCGCGTTCTGGAGCGTGCTGCGCGACCACGGCATTCCCGCGGACATCTGGCGCATGCCCGCGAACTTCCCGGTCGAGGGCTCCGACGGCTGGTCGTTCAGCGGCATGATGACGCCCGCGATCGACTCGGCCTACGGCAAGTACGCCTACTACACGAGCGCGCCTGATCCGGAAGCGATCGCAGACGAGGGGCGCATCATTCCCGTGCGCGAGTTCGACGGCCGCATCGACACGGCGCTGTCGGGTCCGGCGAGCCCGTTCCGCAAGGACGGCGAGGTCGCGACGGTGCCGCTGCGCATCCTCGTCGATCACGCGGCGAAGGCGGCTGCCATCGAGCTCGCCGGACGCGTCGTCGTCGTGCCGGTCGGCGCGTGGAGCGACTGGATGCAGGTGAAGTTCGACCTCCTGCCGATGGGGATGTCGTCCGTGCACGGCATCGTGCGCTTCCACGTGAAGAACCTGGATCCGTTCGAGCTGTACGCCTCGCCGGTGAACATCGATCCGACAGCGCCGATCACGCCGGTGTCGGAACCCGCGGATGCCAGCGCGAAGGTCGCCGAACGCGCGGGTCTCTACTACACGCAGGGCATGCCCGAGGACGTCAATGCGCTCAAGGAGGGCGTGCTGACGGACGCCGAGTTCATGGCGCAGGCCGGGGTCGTCCATCAGGAAGGCGTGCACCTGCTCGACGTCGCGTTCGAGCGCTGGAAGCAGCGCGGCGGATTCCTCTTCTTCTACTTCTCGGGCGTCGATCTGTGCGGGCACATGATGTGGCGCCACTACGACGCGCTGCATCCGAACCACGACGCGAAGATGGCCGACGAGGACACGTCGGCCTGGTCGCACCGGCCGGGCAGCACGTGGAAGGACGTCATCTACGATCTCTACTTGCGCATGGACCCGATCGTCGGGCGCGTGCTCGACGAGGCTGGATCTGACGCGACCGTGATCGTGATGAGCGACCACGGTTTCGAGTCGTATCGCCGCAAGTTTTCGCTGAACACGTGGCTGCTCGAGAACGGCTATTTGGTCCTGAAAGAAGGGCGCGATCGCGAGAAGCCCACCACCGACGCGACACACGACAAGGTCGTGATCTTCGACGCGGTGGATTGGTCGAAGACGCGCGCGTACGGCATCGGGTTCAACGGGCTCTACCTGAACTTGAAGGGGCGCGAGCTGGACGACCCGCTGACGACGGACGTCGACGAGAGCGGCATCGTCGAACCTGGCGCGCAGGCCGGAGCGCTGATCGACGAGATCGACGCCAAGCTGCTGCTCTTGCGCGATGGTGACGCGCACCCGATCCTGCGCAACGACAGGCCGTCGCTCGCGTATCACGGCGAGCGCGTGAAGGAAGCTCCCGACCTCGTCGTGGGATACAATGCGAACTACGGGAACTCGGACGAGTCATCGCTCGGCCGCATTCCGCACGACGTGCTGGCGGACAACCTCGGCGGAACGTTCCAGGGCAGCCACTTGATGGCGCCCGAGGTCGTCCCCGGGACGCTCCTCTCGACGCGCGCCGTGCGGGAAGGCGCGCACGGGTTGGAAGACCTCACCGTCGAGATCCTGAAGCTGTACGGAATCGACCCGGTGCCCGGCATGCGCGGCGCGCCCGTCCTGAAATGAGGTGATGCGATGTTTGGAGGCGGAAACAAGATCAAGTTGGACGCGGACCTGCTCGAGCGGATCAAGAAGATCAGCGCGGCGGCCGGCTATGCGAGCCACGAGGAGTTCATCGTGCACGTGCTCGAGAAGGAGATCTCGAAGTTCGAGGGCGCGCAGAGCGACGCGGACATCGTCGAGAAGCTCAAGGGGCTCGGTTACATCTCCTGACGCGCACGCGCACCCGACACGCCGAGAATGAACAGTCTGAACCGAGCCGTCACCGCGGCGTTCGATGCGCTGCTGTGGCCGCTGGAACGGCTGGGCCTTTCGTGGAGTCTTATCCTGGTCAGCGGGATCTTCGGCGTGCTGGCGCTGTTCCTGTTCAAGTACGTCTCGGCCCAGCGCCAGATCCGCTACGTCAAGGACCGCATCAAGGGTCACCTGATCGAGATCCGCATCTGGCAGGACGACCTCGGCATCGTCGCCAAATCCACGGGCAAGGTTCTGCTGCGCAACTTCCAGTACCTCGGCCTGAACCTGCTGCCGTTCATTCCGCTGTCGCTGCCGTTCCTTTTCGTGCTGGCGCAGCTCGTGGTGCGCTACGCGTACCAGCCGATCGAGCTGCACGCGTCGGGCTCGTCGCTGATGGCGGGGCAGGGGACGACGCTCGAAGTCCAATTGGCCGACGACGTCGCGGCGCGGGCGTCCGACATCGTCGTTCAGATTCCGGCTGGACTGGAAGCCGTGTCGCCGCTGGTACGCATCCCCAGCGAAGGTCGCGCGTTCCAGGAATTCGTCGCGCGCACCAGCGGTGAGTACGAGCTGGTCGTCGAACTTCCCGGGGTCGGGAGCGCGACGAAGTCCGTCGCCGCAGGTGACGTGAGCTCGCGCACGATGCAACCCGCTCGCGGCAGTGGCTTCTTCGATGCGCTGCTGTGGCCAGCCGAGCCGACGTTCGAAGCGGGCTCACCGTTCGAGCGCATCGCGATCACGTATCCTCACCGCGACCTGGGCTGGTTGCCGGGCGGGCCCGAGGGAATCGTGCTGACGTTCCTGATCGCCTCGATGGTGTTTGGCGCGTTGGCGATCAAGCCGCTCAAGGTCACGATCTGACAACAGGCGCGCGGCGACTCATTCCGGACAAGCTGTCCGTTCGTCGCACCACGGACCGGTGGCCTCGACACGGGCCTCGACGAAGTCCGCGAAGCGCTACACGTCGTGTTGGATGCGCAGCGGGACGAAGCGCCGTCGTCAGGGCGACCAGACGATCTCGACCGCGTTCGTCGTGTTGAACGTGAACGGCGTGCAGAAGTTCGCTGGGTTGCGATAGTAGGCCTGATACGTGCGCGTTCCGCCCGACGCGGGTACGCCTCCAGGGATCGAGATCGCGGAATCCGAGCCAGCTGGACAACTGGCGCTGCCCCAAGTGCTCTGCAGTGTCTTCAAACGAACGAGCGTGCCGCTGACACACAGCAATCCGTCGCCGAACGTTGATCCCACGCCGCCGCCCTCTTGCAGTGTGCCCTGCACGAACACGACGGATGCCGATGGCGGCAAAGCGCCGGCACGCAGCTCGAGGGTGTCATTTGCGACGCTCGCATCGCCGTGCGCCCACAGTCCGGCGCCCCACGTCGCGAACGAGTTGGGACAACCGTTACCGAATGCGCCGCCGGCGGCACACGGGCACGACGTCGTCGTTCCCGCGCAGTACTCCTGGCCCGTGGCGCCGCGCAAGTCGAACACACGCGCCGAGCCTTCCGAGGCGCCGGTGCCGGACAGTTTGTCGCCGCGCACTCCCGCGAGGAGGTCGTCACCCTGCAGCGCGATCGAGTCTCCGAACCAGTCGAAAATGCCACGATCGCGTGTGTACACCTTCGACGTCTGCGTCCAGGAACCGCCGATCAGTTCGAAGAGGTAGATGGACCCTGCCGCAGGTCCGCCAAACGAGTAATCGACCGGCGCCCCGATCGCGACGCGCACGCCGTCGAGTGCGAGACGACCTCCGAAACGCGGAGTGAAGAGCTGTGCGGCGTCGGAGGGTGCGAGGCGCGCGACCTCCGTCCAGATGCCCGACTGTCGCTCGAAGGCGGTGACGCTCCCGATCTCCGACCCGGAGGCGGCGTCGCGTTCCGAGCCGACGAACGCGCGGTCGCCGGAGAGTGCCACGGCCGATCCCGTCCTCGCCGGTGCGAGCAGCCCGTTGGGCGCGAGCTGCGCGGTCTCGGACCAGTTGTTCCCGTTGCGCTCGAACACGTACGCTTTGCCCAGCTGGTTCGCACGGTTCGGTGCACCGACGACGAGCCTGTCGCTCGACATGGACAGAGACCATCCGAAGTTGTCTTCGTTGATGCCGTCGGAGGCGCCGATGCGTGCGAGCTCCGTCCAACTCACGCCGTTCCAATGGAACAGGTAGGTGTTGCCCGGGGGCGTCGTGGTGAACGCATCGCGCGGTGCTCCGACGGCAATCCAGTCGCCGTCGAGCGCGAGCGCGCTGCCGAAGCCCGCGTTCAACGCCTCGTCACTCGCTCGCAGGGTCGCAACCTCGTGCCAGACTCCGGCCGTGCGCTCGAAGACCCACGCCGCACCCACGGGCCCAATGCCGTTCGAGAATCCTCGGTCGCCGATCACCAATCGGTCGCCCGACAAGGCCAGCGAGGAGGCGAAGTCGATGGTTCCGGTCGGCGTCAGGACTTGCTGAAACGTCCAGAGTCCGCCGACTCGCGAGTACACGAACACGCGGCCCGGCGGCAAGTTCAGTCCGCTGCGTTCGGAAGACACGGCCAGCGTGTCGCCGTCGAGCGCGACGGCGTGCCCGAAAAAGGCACCACTCACGGGTGTTGGCGCTGTCAACCGCGCGACCTCTACGGGGGCGATCTGGGCCCAAGCCGGGCCAGCGAGTAGGCACACCAAAGACAAGCGTCGCATAAGGACCTCCCAAGCGGGATCCGTCGGACCCACGCCCACAGGCCGAGTGTAGAGACGCGTGCGCAAATGCGCAGTACGGAGGAGTGCGTACCGAAGTGCGCCGTGAAGTGCGCCGTGAAGTGCGCCGTGAGGCGGCGCGCCGAGAGACGAACCCCGACTGCATGCGATCGAACTCGAGCTGGGGCCTCGTTCACTCGCGCATCGAGTGCACGATCCACCGCGCAACATCTACAAGGGGCTGGCCCGACCCGCGGACGTCGCACTCCTGCGTCTCTCGCGCGCACTCTCGCGATCGGCACGGTGCTTGCCCTTCCTCTCGAGTACACGGTGCGCATGCGAGCGGGGGATTCCGCTCGATCCGCCGCGACGAGCGTGTTCGTCCGCTGGGCAGAGCGGCAGCACGCTAATCCATTCCAAGCGCTGGGCAGGCGCGAGCGACAAGGACAGTCTCATGCAACAGAAGTTCATTCTCGGGACCGCGTGTGTGGTCCTCTTCGGTGCGAGCGCGATGGCGCACCCGCAACAGAGCGGCAAGCCGCAAGGCGACAAGCCGGTTCCGCGTGCCGAGCATCCGCTCGCACAGGCGACGCCTGCGGCGATGCCCGCGGCGTGCCGCAAGGGCAGCGAAGTTCTCGGCGCGAAAGTTCGCGACGCGAAGTTCGCCGACATCGGCAAGGTCGAGGACTTGGTCGTGGATCCGACGACCGGCGCCGTCGATTACGCAGTCCTCTCCCTCGAAGGCAAGGACAAGTGGTACGCCGTTCCGTTCGGGAAGCTGACCGTTCCCACGCCGATGTCGAACGGCGTCGGCCCGGAAGGCGACGCGGCGGCGAAGCGCGAGGTCGGCACGGAGTTCACGCTGAACGTCGACAAAGCCAAGCTCGAGTCCGCGCCCAGCTTCGCGAAGGACAAGTGGCCGGACATGAGCGCCACCGCGTGGCGTGCCGACATCGAGAAACACTTCTCGGGCTCGGATATGCGCGGCACGTCGAACAGCGGTGACGTCGTCGTCGCCCACCAGTCGGCTCGATTGAGCAAGCTGCTGGACGAGAACATCTACACCGACACGAACGAGAAGCTCGGTGAAGTCGAGGAACTCGCGGTCGATTCGCGGAACGCGCGCATCGCGTTCGCGGTCGTCAGCACGGGCGGATTCCTCGGCATCGGCGATTCGTTGCACGCGATCCCGTGGGAAGCCGTGAAGGCCGCCCCCGAAGGCAGCTCCGCGAAGGAACGCCTCCAAGTCAGCATCACGAAGGATCGGCTGAAGGCAGCGCCGGAGTTCAAGAAGGACCAGTGGGCGCGCATGTCCGAGACCGCTTGGATCTCCGACCTCTACAAGTACTACGGCCTGCGTCCGTACAGCTCGACGGCGGTCGACGCATCGACGCCGCGCATGCCGGCGAAGCCGATGCCGGGCGGCGAGCAGAAGCCGGGCAAGAAGCCGATGAAGCCCAACGAGAACGACCCTCACTGAGCGGATCGAACTCTCGGCACGTTCTTCCCGACGGTGTCGCGGCTCGCGTCAGAGCGAGCCGCGCCCACAACGGGGTGGACGCGCAGAAGCAGAGTCGACGACGGATGGAATCCTGCACCGCGGGAACCGCGCTCGACGAGACTCAGCACGCATCAATCGACAAGAGGAGCAACGAATCATGAGCACGCAAGAACCGACGAAGCCGACGAGCCAAACCGGCACACATTCGACGACCCCCGCCTCCAGCCAGGGTCAAACCGTCAAGCCGAACACCAGCTCGCAGCCCGCTGGCAAGAGCTCGCCCGACCCCAAGTTGCCGCGTCACGGTGACAACAACGACCCGCGTCGTCTGGATGTCGAAGCCGGCAAGGGCGGGGCTGCGGCGAGCAAGCCGGGCGCCGCGCAGTCCGTGGATCCGGACAAGAAGGCCTGACGGTTCGCCGTCGCGCCCGCGCGCATCGGGTTCCACCCCATGCGTGCCTCTGCAGCCCTGCGTTCGCCCTGGCGAGCGCAGGGCTGCGGCCGTGGGGCGGATTGGCGCGCCGAGTCGTGTGTTCCGCTTGGAAGCCGACTTGCACTGGGACGGCAGGACCGTCGGTGCGAGTACTGCGTGGCCGTGATGGAACAGCGACCGCCAGTCGTTGCAGCGAGCGGTGCCACCTAATCGTGCCAGCGAGCACTCGACGGTACGGAGTCTGCCGTGACTTCCATGCGCACGAACGTTCAACGAGCACGAACCTTCGACGAGCGAGCGAAACCAGGAGGAAGCAATGGGGATCTGCAAGGTCTGCGGTAATGACTACGACAAGGCGTTCGAGGTCCGCCTCGCTGGCGAGAGCCACGTGTTCGACTCCTTCGAGTGCGCCATCCATGCGCTGGCTCCGCGCTGCGCGAGTTGCGGCTGCACCGTGATCGGTCACGGGGTGGAGGGAGCGGAGGCCATCTACTGCTGCGCCCATTGCGCGCGCGCCGAAGGCGTGGTCGGTGTCGACGACCGGGCCGACGCGGGTCGGCGACGGGCCAATCCTGAGACGGACCGAGGAACGAGAACCAAAGGAAGGACGAGAGATGGAAAAGACGGGTGAAGGGCAAGCGAACCTGCGCGGCACGATCGACGAGCTGAAGCGATTGTTGCAAGGGTTCGACACGGCCATGCTGACGACGCTGACACCTGAGGGTCACTTTCGCGCGCGGCCGATGGCCGTGCAGGAACCCTGCGAGGAGATCCACTGCGATCTCTGGTTCGTGACCTCGCTGGACTCGGCCAAATCGGACGAGATCGCGCACGAGCACGAAGTCGGGGTTTCGTGCTACCGGCACGCCGATGGTGCCTACCTCTCGATCTCGGCCATCGCGCGGCTCCATCGCGACCCGGAGCAGATCGCCCAACTCTTTCGGCCCACGTGGAAGATCTGGTTCCCAGACGGATCGAGCGATCCGACGATCGCCCTGATCGAGATGCAGGTCGAGCGTGCGGAGTACTGGAATCCCGAAGGCGGCTCGGCGCGGCTCGTCTACCGGATGCTGAAGTCGCTCGAGGAAGGTCAGTCGGCCAGTCGCAACTTGCCTTCGTCGAAGAAGGTCTGAACGACGAACTTGGTTGGGCGATGCGCGGTCGCCATCCTGATCGCATGGACGACTCGACGATGGTGTACGACCCGGCGACGGAGCGCGCGATCCGCGCAGCGCTGGCCGCTCACGCCGGTCAGTCGCGCAAGGGCGATGTGCGCGTGGCGTACGTGTCACATCCACTTCACGTCGCGCTCCTGCTCGCGCGACTCGGCGCGTCCTCGAACAGGCTGCAGGTCGCGCTGCTCCACGACGTGGTCGAGGACTGCGACGGCTGGAGCGTGGCGCGTGTCGAGCTCGAGTTCGGTCCCGAAGTCGCGCGCACGGTCGCCGAGTTGACCGAGGACAAGTCGCGGACGTGGGAGGAGCGCAAGCGTGCGCAGGTCGATCACGTGCCGTCGCTGTCGCCCGATGCCCTCGCCGTGAAGGCTGCGGACAAGCTGCACAATCTGCGGACCTTGGCCGAGGACCTGCGCGCGGCACGGGATCCTGACCTCGTGTGGTCGCGCTTCCGAGGTGGTCGGGAACGGACGCTCGCGATGTCCCGGGAACTCGTCGCCGCGCTGGCCGATCGCTGCGAAACTCGCTGCGAAACGCGCCTCGCGGAGGCGTTGCGGGCCGCGATGGACGAGTTGGACTGCGCCGGCCGGTGACGGAATCGCGGGCCGACGATACGTTCAGCGGCATGCTGCTCCCGGCTGTCTTGGCGTTGCTCGCGGCCCCGTCTTCCGCTGTGCTGACCGCGCAGCCGCTGCGCGAGCCATCACTGGTCGCGCCGCCGCCGCTCGTCCAAGGCGGATACACGAACGAGAAGCACCCCGAACTCGGCCTGACGTTTCCGCGCGCGCGAGATTACGAACAGATCCCGACGCAACCGGACGAGCCGTTCATCGTCCTCTACTACGCGCTGAAGGTGGAGAAGGCGGCGACGAACGTGCGCCCCGAGCTGAACGTCGTGTGGATCGACGAAGTTCCGGACAAGGCGCCGAAGACGGGTACTGATCCGGACGAGCCCCCTCCGCCGCCTCCGTCTCCGGAGGGGGAAGACGAGAAGAAGCCCGAGGGTGGTTCCGCGAAGCCGAAGGCCGAGCCGCCGCCGATCAACAGCCTCGAGCGTTGGGTCGAGCAGCGCTTGACCGCGTTCGAGCTGGGCGACAGCAAGGAGGGCAAGACGCGCAAGGGCTGGGGCGCACGCGAATACGAGCTGCGTCGCAAGCCGCAGAAGGGTCGCGCCGCCGAGGACGTGCGCGGATGGATCTATGCCTGGCGCGGTGCGGGTCGCACGGTCGCTTTCGTCGGACTCTCGTCGACGGACGACTACGACAAGCACGTCAAGATCTGGCGCGAGTCCGCGTCCAAGGCCGAGATCGACGAACCCGAGGAAGCGTCGTCAGCCAAGCTCGAAAAGAAGTACTCGCACACGACGTTCCGTGACATCGAAGGCCGCATCTCGGTGCGCAAGGCGCTCGTGCGCGGGTGGAAGGCCGAGGACACGGACAACTTCATCGTCGTGTACGACACGCCCGACGTCCCGCTGGTGCGCAAGATCGTCAGCGACCTCGAGGTGATTCGAAAGGAATACGAGCGCCTGTTCGCCGCCGCCGTTCCTGTCACGGCCGTTTCGACCGTGCGCGTGTGCAAAAACCGCGAGGAATACCTGACGTACGGCGGCATTCCGGGTTCGGCCGGCTACTGGAACTGGAAGACCGAAGAGCTCGTCCTGTACGACGCCGAGAAGAACGTGAAGGGCGGCGGCAAGACGGACGCGGACACGTTCATCGTGCTCTACCACGAGGCGTTCCACCAATACATCCACTACTCGACGGGCGAGCTGCCGCCGCACTCGTGGTTCAACGAAGGCCACGGCGACTTCTTCAGCGGCGCGCGCGTGAAGGACGGCAAGGTGCGCGGCATCGGCCCGAATCCGTGGCGCGCGCAGTACATCCAAGTGATGGTCTCACGCGGCAATCACGTGCCCTGGAGCGACATGGTCGAGTTCGAACAACCCGACTACTACAGGCCCGATCGCATCGGCCTCTGCTACGCACAGGGTTGGTCGATGATCTACTTCCTGCGCACTTCGTCCGTCGTCGCCAAGAAGGCCGAGTGGGCGCAGATCCTGCCGACGTACTTCGAAACGCTGAAGACGTCGTGGAAGGACGAGGTCGAGAAGCTCGACGCCACCGGCAAGAAGGACGACCCGAAGAGCCGCGCGAAGTCGGGCCTGGCCGCACGTCAGGCAGCCTGCAAGACGGCCTTCGAGGGCGTGGACATGGTGGCGATCGACGAGGCCTGGCAGGACTTCGTGCGCGACATGGAGTTGCCGAAGGTGAAGTGATCAGCACTCGCCGGCCGACTGCCCGGCGGGCCACGAAGGCAGCGCGCCATCGATCGGATTTCAGGTGCTCGCCGTGACCACACCCGCGTTGCGCAGCGCGGTCAGCACGCGCTCGCGGTGCGCAGGTCGGCAAACGAGGAACTCGTCGATGCGCGGATCGGGCTGGTTGTAGAGCAGCTCGCCGCCGCCCAGGCGCGACACGCTCCAACCCAGCGCGCGCGCGACGATCTCCGGCGCGCACGTGTCCCATTCCTTCAAGCCCTTGCGATGTGCGTAGACGTCGGCGTCGCCCAAGAGGACCAGGCCGACCTTGTTGCCGACGCTGCCCGAATGCACCTGCGTCGCGCCGATCTCGGCCGCGAAACCGGGCATCCACGTGGGGGTGTGACTGCGCGACACGGCGATTCGCGGCGGATTCGGCAGCGGCGTGTCGCCGTGCACGGCGCGGCCCGCGCCGATCAATCCTCCCCACGAGCGGTCGCCCTCGATCGCGCCCCACAGCACGCGCGCTTGCGACGGCAGCGCGACGACGCCGAGCACGGGACGGTGATCGACGACGAGCGCGACGTGCACGGCCCAGTCCTCGCGGTGCTGGCTGTACTCGCGGGTGCCGTCGAGCGGGTCGACGATCCACGTGCGCGGACTGGATAGGCGAGCCTGCGTGTCGGCCGTTTCCTCGGACAGGATCGCGTCGTCCGGGAACCGCCCGCGCAGGAATCCTTGCAGGAACCCGTCGGCACCTTGATCGCCGACGTCGGCGAGGACGCTCGTCTCGGTCCAGCGTCCGGTCGCACGCACGGCCAGCGCGCGCTCGCCCGCGAGGCGCGCGGCACCGATCACGGCCTCCAAGTCGTTGCGCAGGTGCGCGGGGACCTCGTTCAGCGGCATGAACACGTGTCGTCCCAGTTCGAGCGCGCGCTGTCAAGCGATCGCTGCAGCGTTAGACTGCGCACGAACGCCCAACCCCCGAGGAGAACGCACATGGCCATCGACGTCGGAACCACCGCACCGGACTTCACGCTCAAGACGCAGGACGAAAAGGACTGGAAGCTCTCAGACCACAAGGGGAAGAACGTCGTCCTGCTCTGGTACCCGCTCGACTGGAGCCCGACCTGCGAGAAGGAGAACTGCAAGATCGACGCGGGCCCGGTGAAATTCCCCGAGGGCACCGTCGTGGTCGGCATCAGCCGCGACTCGACGTGGAGCCACAAGGCCTGGAAGCAGTCGAAAGGGATGAAGCACGACCTCTTGGCCGACCCGCTGCTCCAAGTGACGGCCCAATTCGGCCTCGTGCACCCGGCCAAGTTCATCAGCCACCGCGCGACGGTCGTCGTCGACAAGACCGGCAAGGTCGCGTTCGCCGACATCCAGGAGAAGACGGGCGACGAGCGCGATTGGGCGCCCATTCTCGACGCGGTGAAGAAGCTCAACTGATCGCGTTCGCCGTCAACCCCGTACGGAGCCAGGTAACTTCGGACGGGGTTTCTGCCGAGCCGAGGAACATCGCTTCGCCGTGGAAGAAACCCCGCCCGAAGTTACCTGGCTCCGTACGGGGGTGACGGCGAGCACGGCACATCCATCGATCCGCGCTAATGCCACGATTTGCCGAGCGAGTGGTACGTGTACCCATCGCGGGACTCGCCTGTGGAGTACGTCAACTCGAACTCGCCGTCCTCGAATCTGTACCGCCCGCCTCTCTGCCAACGATTCGGAGGGTCGACGACCAGCGAGGTGGCTTCGAGGGACTCGGGATAGGTGCCGTGATCACTGCGCCACTGTTCGAGCTCCGTGATCAAGTGGTCACACCACACCCGAGTGCGGGCGAGGTCGCGGTCGTGCACGATCATCGAGATCGGTAGTGCGGGGAACTGAAAGACGACGAGGGCAACCATTCCGACCGAGAGGGCGAGCAAGCAATGGCGCCCTTGCTGGAGCCGGTTCGGTGACGATCGAGCGAGCGTGACGACCGCGATCGCCGTCGCGGCGAAGGGAGTGAGCACGGCGATGAAGAACGGGATCGTCAGGTGCAGGACCGGCTCTCCGTAGAGCGCGAGTCCAAGGCTCGCGACGGCGGCCGATACGGCCGCGACCTTGACCAGAATCGGCGCTTTCGACGGGCGGATGACAAGGGCGGGCTTCACGAGGAGCGCGGGGTTCGCACTGTGCCCAGCTTCCGCGCTGCGTGCGGATGTCGCAACGTTTGCCTGCGCGCGTTGGCAACCCTGTGAGTCGGAGTTGCCCGTATCCGGCCAAGTTCATCAGCCACCGCGCGACGGTCGTCGTCGAGAAGACCGGCAAGGTCGCGTTCGCCGACAACCAAGATAAGACGGGCGACGAGCGGGATTGGGCGCCGATCCTTGCTGCGGTGAAGAAGCTCGGCTGATCGCGCGTTGGCACTTCCGGCGCGGATCTCGAGTTCGCTCGGGATTCCGCGCGGGGAATGTCCGCGTCCGCGCACGTAAGGGGCGTCGTGCCCCGCGATCCCTGGGGCTGGATACACTTCGATGGACGGATACTCGTCCGTCCCATCCCCTGGAGCCCCCTGCGATGCGCCTGCGTTCCGTCACGACCCTTCTTTTCGCCGCCGGCTCGATCGTCGGCGCCGCCGCGGCCCAGTCGTCCTTCGTGAACTGGGAGACCCCGCAGGTCCACCCGCTGGATCTCTCGCCGAACGGTGCGCGTCTCGCGGCCGTGAACACGGCGGATGGGACGGTCGAATTCTTCGATGTCACGGGCGCCCGCGTCGCGCTCGTCGCCAGCGTCCCGGTCGGCGTCGATCCGGTCTCGGTCCGCTGGCGAACGGACGTCGAGGCTTGGGTCGTGAACCACGTCTCCGACTCGGTCAGCATCGTCAACTTCACGTCGCTGAACGTCGTCGCGACGATCCCGACCGACGACGAGCCCGCGGACGTCGTCTTCGCGGGTTCGCCCCAGCGGGCGTACGTGTCGTGCTCGCAAGCGAACACGATCCAGGTCTTCGATCCGGCGAGCCCCGCAGCCGCGCCGGTCGTGATCCCGATCGTGGGCGAGGAACCGCGGGCGCTGGCGGCCAGCGCGGACGGTACGCGCGTCTACTGCGCGATCTTCGAGTCGGGCAACAGAACGACGATCCTGGGTGGCGGCGCGGTGTCGAACATCGGCGACCCGCCCAACGTCGTGAACGACCTGAACGGTCCGTGGGGTGGGCAGAATCCGCCGCCGAACGCGGGCGCGGGCTTCTCTCCGCCGATCAACCCGGCGCTGCCCGTTCCGCCCAAGGTGGGTCTGATCGTCCGCAAGGACGGATCGAGCAGCTGGAAGGACGACAACGGCGGCGACTGGACGAGCAAGGTCTCGGGCGCGAACGCCGCGAACTCGGGACGGATCCCGGGTTGGGACTTGGCCGACCACGACGTGGCGATCCTCGACACGGGGACGAACACGGTCAGCTACGCGCGCGGCCTGATGAACATCTGCATGTCGCTCGCCGTGGCGCCGAACGGCGACATCACGGTGATCGGCACCGAGGCGACGAACGAGGTGCGCTTCGAACCCGTGGTGAAGGGTCGCTTCGCGCGCGTCACCTTGGCGCGCATCACGAGCCTCGGCGCCGTGGTCGGGACGACGGACCTGAACCCGCACCTCGACTACCTGAGTGCGACCGTGCCGCAGGCTCTGCGCGACCAGTCGCTGGGCGATCCGCGCGCGATCGTGTGGAACGCCACCGGAACGAAGGGTTACGTCGCGGGCATGGGGTCGAACAACGTGGCCGTCGTCGATGCTGGCGGAGCACGTGCCGGTCTCGCGCCGACGATCGAGGTCGCGGAAGGGCCGACGGGGCTCGTGCTCGACGAAGCGCGCGCGCGCCTGTACGTACTGTCGAAGTTCGCTGGCCGTCTGTCGGTCGTCTCGACCGCGAGCGAGACCGTCGTGCAGAGCCTCGGCTTCCACGACGCCACGCCGAGTGCGATCCGCACGGGTCGCAAGCACCTCTACGACACGCGCAAGAATTCGGGCCTGGGCCAGATCGCGTGCGCGTCGTGTCACGTCGACGCGCGACGCGACGGGCTGGCTTGGGACCTCGGTGATCCCACCGGTTCGATGGCGCCCGTCGCCGGCAACAACCTCGGCGCCGGGATCCCCGGGTTGAACACGGGCTTCCAGGACTACCACCCGATGAAGGGGCCGATGACCACGCAGACGCTGCAGGACATCATCGGCAAGGAACCGCTGCACTGGCGCGGGGATCGCAGCGGTTTGGAGGACTTCAACGGCGCGTTCCTGGGTCTGCAGGGCGACGACGCGAACCTCACGCCGACGGAGATGCAGGAGTTCGAGGACTTCCTGGCGACGATCCGGATGCCGCCGAATCCGTACCGCAACTTCGACAACGGACTGCCGACGAGCCTCGCGCTGCCCGGTCACTACACGACGGGCCGCTTCGGCCCCGCGAACGCGCCGCTTCCGAACGGCAACGCCGTGCAGGGCATGAACGATTACCGCAACCTCGGTCTCGACGGCGGTGTGCGCTGCGTGACCTGTCACACGCTGCCGACCGGCGCGGGCACGGACCATCGATTGATCGGCGGGACCCTGCAGCCCATTCCGGTCGGCCCGAACGGCCAGCACCACCTCGCGCTCGTGTCGATGGACGGCTCGACGAACGTCAGCATCAAGATCCCGCAGATCCGCGACGACTACGAGAAGACGGGTTTCCACCTGCGTCAGCTCGTCAGCACGCGCGGGTTCGGCGTGCTGCACGACGGCAGCGTCGATTCGCTCGAACGTTTCGTGTCCGAGCCCGTCTTCAGCGTCACGAGCGACCAGCAAGTGGCCAACCTCGTCGCGTTCGTGAAGGCGATCTCGGGCTCCGACCTGCCCGGTGGCTCGACGAATCCGGCGGCGTTGCAGCCTCCCGGTCCGCCCTCGAACGACACGCACGCGCTGGTGGGGCGTCAGCTGACGCTGACGGCTGCGCCGACAGCGGGTCAGCTCGCGACGCTCGCCCAATTCACGGGACAGGCCGACCTGAACCGCGTCGGTCTCGTCGCGAAGGGCATTGCGGCGGGGATCGTCCGCGGCTGGAGCTACCTGGGTTCGGGCAATTGGCAGAGCGATCGCGCGAACGCCAGCTCCACGACCGCTGCGCTGCAAGGCGGTGCTGCGCTCGGCAGCGAGATCACGTTCACCGTCGTTCCGCGCCTGTCCCAGACGCGCCTCGGCATCGATCGGGACCTCGACGGTTGGTACGACCGCGACGAGCTCGACCTGGGCTCGGATCCGGCCGACCCGGCCAGCTTTCCGGGTGCAGCGGGATCCGCGTTCTGCGCTGGCGACGGCAGCGGCACCGCGTGCCCGTGCGGCAACGCGAGCGCGCCGAGCGCCGGCGAAGGTTGCCTGAACTCGCTCGGACTCGGCGGCAAGCTCGTCGCGAGCGGAGACGCGTCGATCGCTTTCGACACGTTGACGCTCATGGGCACGCAGATGCCGAACAGCTCAGCGCTCTACTTCCAGGGCACGGCGCAGGCGAGCGCCGGAGCGGGCGCGGTGTTCGGCGACGGCCTGCGCTGCGCGAGCGGCTCGGTCATCCGGTTGGGCACCAAGGCCAACGTGTCCGGATCCTCGCAATACCCCGCGCCGGGCGATCTCTCCGTCTCCGCGCGCGGCCTGGTGACGACACCGGGATCGCGGACGTACCAAGTCTGGTACCGCAACGCCGCGGCGTTCTGCAGTCCTTCAACGTTCAACCTGACGAACGGCTGGCAGACGGTCTGGTCACCCTGACGGCGACCCAGACAACGGTGGCCGTTGACGACGGCGTCAATGAAGGAGCCAGGCTCGTTCATCCGAAGACGGGATGAGCGAGCCTGGCTCCTTCATCCTCATTTGGTGCGGGGGCCGCTCCAGCTTTGGATGCCGCCGGCGAGGTTGATCAGGTCGTCGTGCCCTTGCGACGAGAGGAATTCGCACGCGGCGGCCGAGCGCGCTCCCGCCGCGCAGTAGACGAGGATGGGCTTGCCGGTCCGCGCGATCTCGCGGTGGCGTTCCTCGAGCGCGTCGACGGGGATGATCTGCGCGCCGGGGATGATGCCCAGCGCGGTCTCGTTCGGGTTGCGCACGTCGAGGAGGCGCACGCTGCCGGCGGCGACGAGCTCTTGCGCTTCGCGCGGATCCATCTCGCGCCACAGTCGGCCCTCGAGGATCTGTTCGCGGTCGAGCTTCGCGCCCCCGGCCACGAGCGCGAGCAGCTTGCGCTGGTCCGCGAGGCGCGACTCGACGTGCTCCAGCGCGGCTTCGATGCGACGGCGCGTGTCGTCCTTCGCTTCGTCGGCGGCGCGGCGCGCGTTGCCGGCCGCGCGCAGGGCGACGAAGCCGACCAGGAACGCGCCCACTGCGGTCAGGATCGCACCGATCTCCATGTCATGCGCTCGTTTCGGGATCGGGGCGGACGGCGGAATGCGCGCGTTGCGCGAACACCGCGACGCTGGCGGTGAAGCCGTGCAGGAAGTTCTTGCCGCCGACCGGGCCG
Organism: Planctomycetota bacterium; assembly: GCA_038318285.1. GTDB lineage: Bacteria > Planctomycetota > UBA1135 > UBA1135 > JAEUHZ01. The sequence continues at coordinate 18,388 of JBBQCC010000045.1, forward strand.
ATCTCGCCCGAGGCGAAGAAGCCCGCGGCCGGCACCGCGGTGCCGAGCCCGAGTTGCACGCAACCGATGTCGTGGTCGGGCTTCCCGAACATGCGCGCACCACGGCCGTTGCACGTGAACAGGATCGCGCCCACGGCCGCGGCGTCGGTCACGGGCCCGGCGCGATCGTGCACGAGCTGCTGCAGGTCCTCGCCGGCCGTGCGCGGATCGCGCACGAGGAACTGCACGGTCATGCCGTTTCGAATGGTGCCGTCGGCGACGACGATCGCGCTGTCGTCCTGCTCGAGGCCCATGATGCCGCGCACGAGAAAATCGCTGCGCTCGAACTGGCTCTTCCTCGCGTCGATCGCGAGGCCGAGGAACGGTCCGCTCTGCAGTAACTGTTGATCCGCGGGCGACAGGTGTTTGGCGACGTCGACCAGCACTTCCAGCGCCGGTTTTCCGCCCAATTTGAGGATGAAATTGTCGCGCGTCGCCGTGATGACGAAGGGTTTGCCGACGGGACGACAACCTTGGCTGACGATGGAGCGGATTTCGACTTCGCCTTCCAGCACGACGCCGATCGCGCCTGATTCGACGACGCCGTCCTGCGTGAACAGGAGGTTCTGTCCCGGACCCGAACCGCCGCTGGCCATGCCGCCGATGACGGGCACGCCTTCGAGCTTGTCGTTCAGGATCTCGAGGAACTCGGCCGCGGGAAACGTGTACGGCTCGGCCAGCACGAGGATCGACGCGCGCGCCGGATCTTGCACTTCGGGCATACCTTCGAAGCGCAACGTCGTCTCGCCTTCGGCCTCGGCCTTCACGACGTACGGGCGCACGGTCGTGTCGGGCATCACGCCAGCCCACACGACGAGCGCGGGTCCGTGCTCGATCTCGCGCGTGCCGCCGACGATGGATTCGCCGGTGCAACCGATCAGCACGTTCGCCTGCAGCGCCTTCGCGATACGTGGACCTAGATCCTCGATGGCCGTGCCGTGGTGGTGCGAGACGAACGCCGCGACGAGATCGGGTCGCGTGTCGCCGAGGTCCGCCCGCACGGCGTCGACGACCTCGCGGAAGGCCGCGTCGGACGCGGGGTTCGTGGAGAGCGCGCTGGAGAATCGGGGTGCCGACATGGTGTGCCGACGATCGTGGAGGATCGGACGGCGCGAGTCCACAGCCGTCGGTCGGGGGCCTTGATGCGGCCCGCCGACGTTCGTCCGCTCAGGCCAGCTTCTCGATCTCGCCCAGCTTGCGCCAACGCGTGACCGAGGCCGCATCGCACGTGAAATCGCGCTGCTTCACGTCCACGCCGTACGTGGCCGTCTCGCGGATGTAGTGTTCGACGTCGGCGCCCGCGGGCGGATCCCAGACGTCCACGTCGTGGAGGAAGACCTGGAAGCCGTTCGAGTTGTCGAAGCGGCCGATGATCACGCGCCCGGCCTTCGTCTCGATGACGAGGTTCAGGCCGTGCGGGGCGGAGGCGATGGAGCTCATGGCGCGCGCAGTCTAACCGCGGCGGCGCACGACCTCGTGCAGCGTTCCCGCTACGATTCGCGGCGCGATGAAGCTGACGCCCCAACCCTGGATCTGGTTCAACGGCGCGGTCGTTCCCTGGGAGAAAGCGCAGGTGCACGTGCTGACGCATGCGCTGCACTACGGCACGAGCGTCTTCGAGGGCTTGCGCGCGTACCCGACGCCCGATGGCCCGGCGGTGATCGGTCTCGACGCGCACGTCGCGCGCCTCTACCACTCGTGCAAGATCCTGAACATGACGGTGCCGTACGAGGCCGCCGTCATCCGCGCGGCGATCTTGGACACGGTGCGCGAGAACCAGCACGACGCCTGCTACATCCGGCCGCTCGTCTACCACGCGTACGGCGCGCTCGGCGTGTGGGCCGCCGAGACGCCGGTCGAGGTCGCGATCGCGACGTTCCCGTGGGCCAAGAAGGACGAGGAAGCGGTGCTCGAGCACGGTCTCGCCGTCGGCGTTTCGAGTTGGCGGCGCATGGCGCCTGACACGTTGCCGGCGATGGCCAAGTGCGGCGGCAACTACGTGAACTCGGCGCTGATCATCGACGAGGCCAAGCGTCACGGGTACGACGAAGGGCTCGCGCTCGACGTCGACGGCTACGTCGCCGAGGGCAGCGGCCAGAATCTGTTCCTCGTGCAGGGCGGCTGCGTCTACACGCCGCCGGTCGGCGCATCGATCCTGGCCGGGTTCACGCGCGCGGCGATCGTGCGCATCGCGCGCGACCTGGGCATCCCCGTGGTCGAGCAACGGATGTCGCGCGAGATGCTGCACACCGCGG
>JBBQCC010000046.1:0-20249 GCA_038318285.1 Planctomycetota bacterium
GTCGGGAAGCGCCGCAGGAAGCGCTCGAAGTACGGGATGACGGCCTCGACGCGGGTCTGCTGGAGCATCGACTCGCTGATCCAGACGCGGTAGGCATCGCGGTCGCGGCGCCAGGGCAGGTCGCGGCGGGAGGCGGCGAACCAGTCCGCCAGCCCGGCGATCACCGCGGAAGCTGACCCAGTTCGCTGGGCTTTTTCGGGCGAAGCCCGTTTGCGGGGCCGGGAGGCGGGTCGGCTCGGGTCGGCGGCGGCCATGGCGGGCCCAGGAGAGCATCCCGGAGGGAAAGCACAATGAAGCGGGTCAGCTTCCGGTGGGCTTGTGCGGGGGGTCCCGACCCGCGTACCACATCCCCCATGCCCCGCCTCTACCGCCTCCTGCTGGGACTCGTCTGCGGTTGGGTGCTCGCGCGCCTCCATCTCGTCCCGGGGGACGCGTGGCTGGAGGGGCCGGCCGTCGGCGCCACGGGGGCGCTGCTCGTCCGCGGTGCGGCGGTCGCGTTCGTCGGTTTGGCGTTGCGCAAGGTTGCGCGCGGTCTCACGGTCGGTTCGCTCGTCGGAGTGGCGCTGGGGATCGCGCTGCACGGGCTGGTCCTGCCCTGGCCCCTCGGCTTGCCGGCGCTCGACGTCCTGCTCGCGGGGGTCGCCCTCGGCGTGCCGGCCTGGCTCCTGGAGCGGGACGAGGCCGCGCGGGCCGATCCGACGCCGGAGCGGGCGCACGTCGGGGAGCGCATCGGCCTCTTCTTGGCGGGCGGCGGCGCGGCGATCGTCCTCGAAGTCGTCGCGCGCCATACGCGTCTCTTCGGCGGGGGGTTGGCGCAGGACGACGCGGTGTTCGCGACCGTGTTCGCGCTGCTCGTCGCGATCGGCGGCCTCGCGTTCGGCTGGATCGCGAACCTCGCGCGGCTCCAGCGGTGGATCTTCCCCTGGTGCGTCGCGGGCATCGCCGCAGCCGGGTTCTGGAGCCTCGCGACCATCCAGGGCATCGGGGACATCAACTCGTTCGGGCGGTTCCTGGACCGCTACCACCTCGACACGTCGTGGCACGCGACGATCGCGGTCGACGCGCTCGTCGCGGGCGCGGTGTTCGTCGTGCCGGCCTTCCTCCTCGGCATCGCGCTGCGCGGCGCGCGCGGCGCGGGCAGCTTGGCGAGCGTTCTCGTCGGAGCCGGCCTCGGCCTGGCGATCCTGCCGCGCATCCTGCACCGCGACCCGGCAGCGGCCACGAGCGTTTCCGAGCTGTTTTCCGCGCAATTGCTGCCGTTCGGATTGCTCGCGGCACTGCTCGGGGCGGCCCTCGCGCTGCTATCCGTCCCCGGCCGCACGGCGCGCGCGCGCTGGATCGCATTCGCGTGCGTCCTTCCGCTCGGGATCCCGATCCTCGCGGTGGACACGAAGCCGCTGTTCGTCCTCTCGCCCTGGCAGCGTTTCGCGACGATGCCGTTCCTCGCGTTCGAGACGCCGGAAGGTCTGGCGACCGTCGAGCCGGGCGACGGCGGTTTGAAGCTCGCCACGCTCGATCGCGTGAAGCTCTCGCCGGGCCTCGAAGGCGTGCGCGCGGATTCGCGTGCGATCGAAGCGTCCTTCCTGGCACTGCCGAAGTCTGTGCGCGATGCGCGCGCGGTCCGCGTCCTCCTCGTCGGTCAGCTCACGCAGGCGCGGGCATCCGTGTTCACGCACGAAGGCGCGGTCCGCATCGACCGCACGGGCGCGTGGCACGCGGCGATGCCGCGGCTCGAGGGCGAGCTGCTCAAGGAATACCCCGTGCCCGCGGGCGACGTGATCGTGCCCGCCGAAGCTGCACGGCGCGTCGCGCACGCTGACTACGACCTGTGCGTCGTGCTCGCGGTCGAAGGCGACCCGCCGCTGTGGCGCGCCGTCTCGGACGTTCCCGAGGGCACCGTGCTGGTGCGCTGGTCGCGGATCGAGGAACCGCTCCTCGGACGCCTGCCGGGTTCGCGCTTCGCGGACGGCGAGGATCGGGAACCGCTGTACGCGCTGTCGGGCGGCGGGCTCGAGCACCTGATGCTCGGCGTCCTCGAGGGCGCGGTGCGTCCGCTAGAAAACGAGCTCGGCCGGCTCGAACTCGTGCGCCTCGAAGGATCCGTGCCGCGTGCGTCCGTGTTGGCACGCCTTGCGGAACGCAAGCGCTTCCGATCGGCTTCGTCCACGGCCGCCGTCACGTCCGCGATCGTGGCCTGCGACGACCGCCGGCTGCTGCACGGCGTCGACGCGTTCGCGCACTTGCAGGTGCCCAGTTCGCCGTTCGAAACGCCCACCGAGCAGGTCGAGCTCGAGGACGGCGTGCTGACCGACTTGCGCGAAGCCGCGCTCGCGGTGCCGCCCTCGGCCTTCACGCGCGAGACGTGGAACTGGCTGGCGCGCGTTCTCGCGGGCAAGCGCGACGTCCTAGCGATCGAGACGCATCTCGCTCCGCTCGCCGAGCGCTGGGAACCCTGGCCGGAATTGCAGGTCGCCTTGGCGCGAGCCGACATCGAGGCGCTCGATCCGCGAGCCGCTGTGCAGCGGCTCGCGCCGTTCGAGAACGCGGCCGAACCGCTGTTCGATTTGCTCGCTGTGCTGGGCGATGCCCGCGATCAAGGTGGCGATCACGCCGGTGCCGCCGCAGCCTGGTCGCGCGCACTCGCCGCACGGCCGAGCGAGACGTGGCTCGAGCGCAGGCTCGCGATCGCGCGCGTGATGGGCGATGATCCGAGCGGTGTGGAGGCCGTGCGCGCGTGGCTCGAGACGCATCCCGAGGATGAGGGAATGCGGATCTATCTCGGGCCCGGACCTTGGCCCGCGACGCCCGTGGGGCCCGCCACGGGCGCAGAATCCCACTGATTCGGTCGGATCGGTGTAGACTTGATGACTGGTATCCAGCGGTTGCCGTTCCGCATCCGGGGGTCTGAAGCTCGTCGTTTTTTTCTACATTCGCTGCGGCACATCCGGAACCCCCGCGGGGCCGGATACGTCCCACGAAGTATCGCCCGTGTACCGAGGCCTCGGCTGACCGGATCGTTCGCAGCATCCCGTCTTCAACACGCGCGGCACGCCACCTCTCTCTCAAGGAACGTTCCTCGATGATTCAGAAGAAATTGACTGCCCTGCTCGGGGTCGCCGCCCTTGGGGGCGTGTTCGTCCTCGGCACGACTCAGATCCTGAACGCGCAGATCGAGCGCCTCGATCTGAACCAGATGGTCCAGCGCTCCGACGACGCACTGATCGGAAAGATCGTGGACCGTCACGTCATCCGCATCGACCACGAGGTCGATGGTCCGGAGCTCTACTTCACCTCGCTGACGATCGAGGGACGGTCGCTGACGACGAACGCCACGCGCACGGTCGACGTGTGGTTCGGCGGCGGTTTCGTCAACGAAAAGGACGGCGTCTTCAACTCGGAAGCGCCGTCGATGGACGACCAGAAGGTCGGCAATCAGATCGTCGCATTCTTCAAGTTCGAGGAGAACATGGGCGGCGATCTCTCGGGCAACGCGCTCATGACGTGGCACGGCGGCCTGTACCGCACCTTCGAGTCGCGCGGAGCGACGTTCGTGCAAGGTCGTGGCGATGGCTACGCCATCCCCAGCAATCTGCGCCTCGACACGCTCGACGCACAGGTCAAATCCATCGCTACCGAGAAGTCGAACGGGAAGAAGTGAGGACACAGACCATGCAACCCCAGCAATTCAAGATGCGTCACGTCCTCGGCTCGGTCCTCGCGCTCGGCATCGCCAGCGCGCTCGTCCTGCCCACGCGCACGGAAGCGTTCTCGACGATCGGCGGCAGCCTCGGTCTGGCGCAGCGCGACTTCCGCGTGTTCAACAACTTCACGGACGCGAACGCGAACGACAACGTCACGCCCGACGCGAACTTCCCGGGCTATGTCGGCGTGGCGATGGCGATCTGGAAGGCGGACATCGAGTGGGCCAGCCGCCTGCACGCGAACGGCAACGGCGACCCGACCCAGCCGAACGGCCTGGGCTCGGGCGGCGCGAACTTCGACCCGTCCTGGCAGGGCTTCGCGAGCGACATCGGAGCCACGAACGAGAACATCGTCTCGGAGATCTCCGGTAGCTCGGGAGCCACGTTGGCCTTCACCGAGACCCCGATCAGCGACGGCTGGCGCATCCGCGTGTACGCCGATGCCGCAGTCTGGAACGATGGCCCCGGATCGATCGGCGGCGGCCAGTTCGACATCCAAGGCGTCCTGTGCCACGAGTTCGGACACACGCTCGGCCTCGGACACTCGACGGTCAACGGCGCGACGATGGCCGCCTCCGTGAGTTCCCCTGCGACGGGATCGCGGTCGATCAACTCGGACGACATCGCCGGCATCCAGTCCGTCTACGGTGTCGCGACGGTGAACAAGCCGATCATCACGAGCATCTTCGTGCAGCCTGGGCTGCTGACGATCAACGGCTCGAACTTCGATGCCTCCAGCAACGACGTGTGGTTCACGCAGGTCGGAATCGGCGGCAGCGGCAGCCCCGTCATCGCGACGGGGATCCCCTCCCCGAGCGGGATGGCCCTGACCGTGTCCGTGCCGATGACGGCCGGACCGGGTGACGTGTTCGTGCGCATTCCGGGCTCGGGCAACGATCGCCTCTCGAACCCGTGGCCATTCCTGCCCGATATGGGCCCGGTCTGCCCGCCGACGTTCAACACGTGCTTCACGTCGCCGAACTCGGTGAACGCGGTGGGCGCGGTGATGGGTCACGCCGGAACGCAATCGATCGCGAACAACAACTTCGTCCTGCTCGCGTCGGGTTGTCCGCCGAACGCCTCGGGCATCTTCTACTTCGGTGCGAACGAGACGTTCTCGACGTTCGGGAACGGCTTCCGTTGCATCGGCAACCCGACGTTCCGCCTGGGCATCCTCCAGGTGAACCTGTTCGGGGACGCGGTCCACAACCTGAACATCCCGACGGCCCCGGGCGGCATCAGCGCCGGCCAGACGAAGTTCTTCCAGTTCTGGTACCGCAACCCGGCGGGTGGCGGCGCGGGCTTCAACTTGAGCGACGCGCTCGGCGTGCCGTTCTGCCCCTGAGCGTGGCCTGACCAAACGGAGTCCGCGCAGGGGTCCGTGAGGATCCAGCGGGGCCGGCTTCCTTCGGAAGTCGGCCCCGCGCGCATGATGCCGAGCGCTCCGCCGTCCGCTCCGTCCAGCACGGTGCGGCCGCGGCCGCGAAGCTCAGCGGGGTTCGGGGCCGCCTCGCCCCGGCCGAACGGAACGCGCGTTGCAATGTCGCGCGTTGCAATGTCGCGCTGTGACGTCGCGCGGTGACGTGGCACCGCGACGTGGCACCGTGACGTCGCGAACCGAGGTCTCTGGGGATGCTCGCCCCGCTTCGCGCATACTCTGGTCGGTCGCCGCCCCGAGCGACCGCTCCCCCACCGGATCCCCCATCGTTTCCGTGCCCTTTCTCGAATCCGCGCCGTCGTCTGTCCCGTGGAGCACGGTCCGCCGGGCCGCCTGCGCGCTCCTGGTCGTCCTGATCGTCGCTGTCGCGTACGGCCCGGTGTTCGCCGCGGGGTTCGTCTACGACGACCAGCTCGTCGTGTTGCGCGACCCCGCGATCGCGCACTTCGACGTGAGTGCGCTGCTGACGCAACCGCTGTGGGACTTCTACAGCCCCGAGGCCGCCGCGTCCGTCGGCTATTGGCGACCAGGTGCAAGCCTCGTCCTCGCGCTGACGTACGCGCTCGCGGGCCCGTCCGCGACGGCCTTCCACGTCGTCTCGCTCGCGCTGCACGCGGCCGCGGCGTGTGCCGCGTGGGTCCTTGCCCGTCGCATCGCGCGCAGCGACGCCGTCGGATTCGCCGTCGCGCTGCTGTTCGCGGTGCATCCGGTGCACGTCGAGAGCGTCGCCTGGATCAGCGCGATCGGAGACCCGGCCTTCGGTCTGTGCGCCCTCTTGGCGCTCGAACGACATCTGGCTTGGCGTGAGTCCGATGCGCGCGGCGAAAGCCCGCGGACGTCGCCGTGGGCCGCCGGCGCCCTGCTGCTCGCCGGCCTGGCGGCGAAGGAACTCGCGGTGGGCGTCGTCCTCGCCGTCCTCGTGCTCGACTTCGCGGGCGGCTACCGCGTGCGCGATTGGCGTGCGTACAAGCCGTACATCGCGGCGCTCGCCGTCTACGTCGTCGCGCGCATGTTCGTCTTCCACAGCGTGTGGGGCGGCTTCGACCGCACGACGACGGAGTTCGGCGTCACCGCCGGCCGATTGATGTTGCTGCGCGCCGAGATCCTCGGCCTGGGCGTGCGCTTCGCCGTCTGGCCGACGGACCTGCGGTTGTTCCACCCGTTCGCGCCCGATGCGAGTCAGGGCGGACTGGCGGTGCCGCTGGCGGCCTGTGCGGCCTGGATCGCCCTGTGCATCTGGCTGGCGTGGTGCCGGCAGCGTGCCTTGTTCGCGGCGGCTGCGCTCGTACTGGCGCCGCTGGCCGTCCTCGTCCTGCGCGTCGGCGCGTTGGGCCAGTTCCCGTTCAGCGAGCGGTACCTCTACTTGCCGGTGTTCGGCATCGCACTCTTTTGGGTGCTTCTCGCGCGCCATTTCCTGCCGAGCGCGGTCGGTGTTGCGTTGCTCGCGATCGCAACGGCCGCGGGGGCCTGGGCGACGCGCGCCCAGGCGAAGACGTGGCACGACGACGACGTGCTGTTCCGGACGGCTGTGGAGCGCAGCCCGCGAACCCCGTATGCGCACATCATCCTCGGTCGCAACCTGCTCGAGCGGTACCGGACCTCCAGCGATCCCGAGTTGCTGCGCGAGGCGAGCCGCGAGTTCGATCAGGCGCTCGCGCTGCTCTTGGCGGCCCAGCGCGGCGACGGATCGATCCTCGGACTCAGCGACGACCACGTGCAGGCGAACGTCGGTTTGGGCTGGTCGATGCTCTACATCACCGAGGCCGACGGCACGCGCGACTTCGCGCCGGCGGAAGAAGTCTTCCGCATGGCCGCGGAGCGCTATCCGACCAGCGAGGAGGCTTGGACCGGGCTCGGCGTCGCGCGGATGGAGCGCCACGACCTTGCTGGCGCCGAGGAGGCCTTCGCGAACGCGCTGCGCCAGAACGATCGTTTCGTCGAAGCGCGGCGCAACCTGGGACGTCTCCACATGCAGGCCGGCGACTATGCCGCGGCGCGCGCAGCGTTCGAGGAGGCTCTGCGCTACGAACCGGACGGCGTGGACACGCTGCTGCTCCTGGGCGGATCCCTCGAGCGCAGTGGGGACGATGCCGGCGCACGGGCGCGCTTCGATCGCGCTGCCGAACTCGCGCCGCGCGATGCACGACCGCACGTGCAACGCGCGATCCTCGACGCGAAGGCCGGGCGCACGCCCGAGGCGCGGCGCGAGCTGGACATCGCGCTCGAACTCGACCCTTCGAACTCGGAGGCGTACCTGACGCGCGGCAAGATCCAAGCGGCGAACGGCGAGAAGAACGGCGCGCTCGTGTCGTTCCGGCGCGCGTGCGACCTCGCACCGAACTCGTTCGAAGCGCACTACAACGCCGGGATCCTGACGCTCCAACTCGAGAGCGTTCCGCAGGCGATGCCGTACCTGTTGCGAGCTTACGAGAGCCAACCCGATGCGACGCTGGGCAAGCAACTCGGCGACGCGATCCGCAACCTGCCGCTGGCGAGCTCGGAGGCCTTCCTGCAGCTCGCGACGTCCGATGCGGACCGCAACGACTTCGACGGTGCGCTGGCCTGGATCGCGAACGCGCTGGAATTGCAGCCCGAAGACGGACCGACGCTGTACTTGCAAGGCGCGATGCGCCGCGAGAAGGGCGACCTGGCGGGCGCGCGCGAATCGCTGAGGAAGGCCGTGGCGCAGATGCCCGAGAACTTCACGGCGCAGGACGCGTTGGCCGGCGTGCTGGCCCAACTCGGCGACAAGGCTGGCGCGCTCGAGCACAGCCGCGAAGCCCTGCGGATCCTGGAGAAGGCCGCAACCGGATCCGAGGAGTACGATCAGACCCTGCAGTTGCTGCGTCGTCGAATCGACTCGCTGAGCAAGGAGGGTTGAGGCATTGCGCTGGCTCGCGGCGCTGATCGCGATCGCCGTGTTCCTGCTCGTCGTGCTGCTCTACGCGACGAGTTCGGCGCACGATGCGGAACCGGTTGCGCCGCTCGCCCCGCTGCAGTTCGCTCGATCGACGAGCGATGCCGCGGCGATCGAACCCGATACGAAGAGCGCGGCGTCCCCAGGTCTCGTGGAGACGACGCAGCCGACGCCCGGCTCGACGCGAGCGACGAACCCGAAGGCTCGCTCGCGCGCGGCGATCCAAGGACGCGTGCGGCGCGCCGACGGCACGCCCGCCGCCCGCGTGCTCGTCGGCCTTTTCGCTCCGGCGGAGCGCGACGACGGCCCCTCCAGCCCGTTCGCGGCGGTATTCCAGGGCTTTTCGACGCTGCGCCAGACGCTGCGCACGGTCCAGACGTGGACAGGAACGGACGAACAGGGCCTGTTCGAGTTCGACGACCCCGATCCGGGCACGTGGATCGTGCGTGCCGAGGACGGCCCGCTGCTCGCGATCGCGACGGATCCGTTCGTGCTAGACCTCGAGAAGACGGTGCAGGGTCTCGAGCTGCAACTGCCGATCGAGGCCTGGCTCGAGGGACGTCTCATCTTGCCGACCGACGCCGACCTCTCCGGGTTGTGCCTCGAGTTGCGCGCAAACGCGGAGTTCTCCATCGCCCGTTGGATGCCGGTCCCGAACTCGTTGGTGCATGCGGTGCGCACGCGGATCGGCCCTGACGCGATGTACCGCCTCGGCCCGCTCGAGACTGGCCTCGCGACGGTCGGTCTCGTGATCGACACCGGAATCGAGTCGCGCGGGCGTCCGGATCCTGTCGGCGGAGCGGTCGTTCCGCTGGTCGACGTGTACATGCCCGCGGGCGTGACGCACCGCGACATCGACGTGCGCGACGGGTTGCCCGGCTCGATCCGATTGAGCTTCGAATTGCGCCGCAGCAAGCGGGGCGAGAACGGGCTCGTCGTTCCCGACGATTGGAGCACCGAAATGATCCGAGTGCGCGCGCAACAGATCGCCGGCAGTCAGGACATCGAGAGCTTCCTGCAGATGCAGCGCAGCGGGGATGTCACCGAATTGGACCTGGGTCCCCTGGCACCGGGAATGTGGCGAATCACCGCGAATCTCGGCACGGCGATCGACGCGTGGGTCGTCGCGGATCAGGTCCAAGTGGTGCCGGGCGCCCGAACGGACGTGATCGGACGATTGACCCTCATCCGCGCCAGGGTGAACCTCGTCGAGGCCAAGACAGGGGAGGCGATCGCCGGGGATATCCAGGTCGGACGCATCGATGACGAGGGCAAGGCGCAAGCTGTGACCATCCTCGTCCAGGAGGGTTGGATCGACCTCTCGCTCCCGCCGGGTGAGTACATGGTCACCACGCGCGAGGAAGACTGGATGGCCTGGATGGACGATCCCCGGGCCTGGGCAAAGCTCGTGTGGGACGAGAACGGACCGACGCTGAGCACGCTGCGCGTTCCGCGGTGACGGTCACCGACTCAAGGCGCGCGCCGGACCCGACCGCGCCTCGATGCGGACCGCGCGTCAGTCGCGCACGCGCGTGAAGTCGATGAACCCGCGCTCGACGTCCGTGCCGATCAGGCGCACGCGCACCCGGTCACCCACGTCCAAACCGTCGAAGCCGTGCAGGACCTTGCCTTCGGCCGCCGGGTGGAAGATGCGCGCCCAGGTTCCCTTGTCGTTGGCGCCGGTGATGATCCCGTCGAACGTCTGACCGATGCTGTCCGACAGCAGCAGCGCTTCCGCGGATTTCCGCACGTGGCGTTCGACCTTCGTCGCGTCGTCTTCCTGCTCCGTGCAGTGTCCCGCGAGCGCGACGAGTTCGTCGCTGCGGTACGGCACGGCCTCTCCGGCGATCGCCGCCTTGAGCAGACGCTGCGTGATGAGGTCCGGATAGCGGCGATTCGGCGCCGTGGAGTGCGTGTAGTCGCGGATCGCGAGGCCGAAGTGCTCCGTGTCGACCTCGCCGGCGCCGACGGCCACGTACTTGCCCGAGCCCAGCAGCTTCACGACCGACACCGAGATGTCCGGGAAGCGATCCGGGTGCACGCGCTGTTCTTTCTGCAGGAACTCCTCGAGCGCGGGCGCGTCTGCTTCGGGCGGCAGTTTCGTGCCGAGGTCCGCGGCCAACTCGACGATGCGCGGCCAGCGTTCCGGCGAGCTCAGCGTGCGCCGCAGCGACGGGAACTTGCGGCCTTCGAGGTAGTCGACCACCGAAGTGTTCGCGGCGATCATGAAGTCCTCGATGAGTTCCTTCGCACGGTTGCGCTCGTCGGACCTCATGTCGGTCAGCACGTCGCCTTCGTACACCGCACGCGGCTCGCGCGTGTCGAGCCGCAGTGCTCCGCGTGCGTAGCGCACGGCACGCAACGCCTGCGCCACCGAGTCCTGCACGCGCAGTTGCTCGTCCATGCCCTTCACGCGATCGAGACCAGCCAGCGTCTTGGAATCGCCCTCGAGCCACGCGGCCACCGCGTCGTAGGCGAACTGCGCCTTGTTCCGGACCTGCGCGCGGTACACGTCGTGCGCCTGAATGTTGCCTTTCCCGTCCACGCTGAGCTCCGTGACGATCGCCAACCGGTCGGCGTCCTGGTTCAGGGACGTGAGGTCGGTCGAGAGGCGCTCGGGCAACATCGGGAAGATGCCGGCGGCCGTGTAGATCGAAGTCGTGTTCGTGCGCGCGTGCTCGTCGATCGGGGATCCGCGACGGACGAGCGCGTCCACGTCCGCGATGGCGATGAAGACCTTCGTCACGCCCTTCGCGCTGGTATCCGCCGCCGTCACTTGGTCCAGGTCGCGCGAGTCGTCGTTGTCGATCGAACACCACGGCAGTTCGCGCATGTCGCGGATCGACGCATCCTTCTCGACGGCCGGGCCGGACAGCGCGTGCATCTGATCGAGCGCGGCCTTCGAGAAGTCGGGCAACAACCCGCGCTCGGTCATGGCGTTGCGCGCGATGTCGTGAAGGTCGTCTCGCGTGGGGCGTTTGCGGCTCATCGCCGGATGGTAGGGATCCGCGGACCGTTCGGACACGGCAGGCCCGAGTCTGCGATGCCTTGCCGTCGCGACCCGCGGAGTTCGATACGCGTATTCGAGATGCTTCCGTGCGCTTCCCCGCGCAGGCCGTCGCTATCCTGCACGGCTCGAAACCCAGGAGGATTCTCCCCGATGAACACGATCGCCATTTCGCTCTGCCTCGCTTTCGCATCGACAGCTCTGGGCACCGACGCCGGCGCACAGGCGATCGACATCCCCTACCGGTCCTTCACACTGGACAACGGACTGCAGGTCCTCGTCCACGAGGACCACTCCGACGCGGTCGTCAGCGTGTACGTCAGCTACCACGTCGGCAGTGCACGCGAGGAGAAGGGCAAGTCGGGGTTCGCGCACCTGTTCGAACACATGCTGTTCCAGGGCTCGGAACACGTCGGTGACGAGAAGCACTTCGAGTACGTCACCGAAGCCGGCGGCACGCTGAACGGCACGACGAACACGGATCGCACGGTCTACTTCGAAACGCTGCCGTCGAACCACCTCGAGCTGGCGCTGTGGCTCGAGGCCGATCGCATGGGCTGGCTGCTGCCGGCGCTGACGCAGGCGACGCTGGCGAATCAGATCGACGTCGTGAAGAACGAACGGCGCCAGAACTACGAGAACCGCCCGTACGCGCAGGGTCGCGCCGTCGTCGCGCGCACGCTGTACCCCGCCGATCACCCCTACTCGTGGTTGACGATCGGTTCGCACGAAGACCTGTCCAGCGCGAGCCTCGCGGACGTGAAGTCGTTCTTTCAGCGCTGGTACGGCCCGAACAACGCGACGCTCGCGATCGGCGGCGACGTGGACTTCGACAACGTTCGCGCGCAGGTCGAAAAGTACTTCGGCCCGATCCCGCGCGGACCGGGCGTCGATCGGCCCGCACCGCGACCGGTCGCGCTCGACGCCGTGAAGCGCGTCGTCCTCGAGGATCGCGTCCAGTTGGCACAGCTCGCGTTCACGTGGCCCAGCGCGCCGGAACGAACGCCGGACGATGCGGCTTTGCAGGTCTTGGCCGCCGTCCTGTCGGCGAACAAGTCTTCGGTGCTCGACCGCGCGCTCCGCGTGGACGAACAACTGGCGAGCAACGTCTCCGTGTCCCAGGACGGACAGGAGCTCGCCGGCACATTCGAGATCAGCGTCCGCGCGCAGCCCGGCGTCTCGTTGGACACGTTGGAAGAGCGCGTGCAGTCGCTGCTCGTCCAGCTCGATCGAGACGGTGTCGATCCGGGCGCCGTGCAGCGCGCGCTGCGCCGTTACGAATCCGAGTTCACGCGCCGACTCGAGACCGTCGCCGCGCGCACCAGCATGCTGGCGGAATCGAACGTGATCGGTGGCAGTCCCGACGCGTACCAACGCGAACTCTCCGCGCGCCGCGCCGTCACGCCGGCCGACGTCGCGCGTGTCCTGCGCCAGTACGTGCTCGGCCGCCCGGCGGTCGTGCTGTCCACGGTGCCGCTTGGGAAGCGCGACATGGTTGCGAAGGAGAAGCCCTTCCCGACGCCGCACGCACGGCCCGAGCCGCTCGCGGACCGCGCGCAGAAGCCGAATCCCGGTCCGACGCCGGCGTTCCATGCGCCGGTCGTGTGGCACTCCGCGCTCGACAACGGTCTCGAGCTGGCCGGCGTGCGCTGGAGCGAGATCCCGCTGTCGACGATTTCCATCGCCGTGCCGGCAGGACGCACACGCGAGACGCAGCAGACGCTCGGCCTGTCGTCGCTCGTCGCGGACATGTTGGAGCAGGGCAGCGGCTCACTCGACGCCCTGGCTTGGGCGCGCGAGCTCGATCGCCTCGGAGCGCGGCTGCGCGTGACCGTGGACGACGACGAGATGACGATCACGATGTCGTGCCTCGATGCGCAATTCCCCGAGGCGCTGGGGCTCGTCACCGACATCGTCCTGCACCCGCGCTTCGATCCGGCGGACTGGTCGCGCCTCGTCACGGAGCGCAAGACGGCGCTGGAGACACGCGGCGACCAGATCCGCGCCATCGCGAGCGACGTCTACGCGCGGCTCCTGTACGGCGACGCGACGCCGCTCGGCCGGCCGGCGGTCGGGACGCGCCAGAGCATCGCGGCGCTGACGCTCGACGACGCGCGCACGTTCTGGAAGACGCACGCGCTGCCGCGGGGCAGCCGACTGGCGTACGTCGGCGGACTCGACGCCGCGGGTTTGCAGCGCGCTCTCGCGCCACTCGCGGCGAGTTGGAAGGGCGATGCGCCCGCCGCCGTTCCCCCGCCGAAGACACCCGCGATCGCCGCGACGCGCATCTACCTCGTCGACAAACCGGGCGCCGCGCAAAGCGAGGTCCGCATCGGACACCTCGGGCCGACCTCGACGAATCCCGATTTCTACGCGCTGTCGATCCTGAACTGGCCTCTCGGAGGATCGTTCTCGAGCCGCATCAACCTGAACCTGCGCGAGGCGAAGGGCTACACGTACGGCGCGCGCTCGACGTTCGAGGGCGGCACCGTGCCGGGTCCGTTCGTCGCATCGGGCGGCGTGAAGACGGACGTGACGGCGGAGTCCGTCGTCGAGTTCATGTCCGAACTGCAAGGAATCCTGGGCGGCTTGAAGCCCGCGGAGTTGGCGTTCGCGCAGGAAGCCTTGGGTGAAGGCGCGCGGCGTCAGTACGAGTCGACGGCAGCGTTGAACGGCCTGCTCGACAACGTGCAGCGCTATGGCTGGCCCGACGACTACCCCGCGCGGCGGCTCGCCGAGTTGGACGCGATGACCGTCGAGCGCTTGAACCCGCTCGCGAAGCGCTGGATCCACCCCGACGCGATGGTGATCCTGGTCGTCGGGGACAAGGCCAAGGTCGGCGCGAAGCTCGCCGCGCTCGGCTACGGCGAGCCGATCGAACTGGACGCGGAGGGCGAGCGCGTGACCGGCGGCTGATCGAGCGTCGTTGGGAAATTCGCACGGGGCGCTTGACGCTCGCCCCGGTGCTAGTTGAGACTGGTTCTCAATAACAGGGGGGGATCCTCCATACCCTCCGCCCATCGCGAGACACCGTCCATGCTGCTGCCGATCGCCTTCGTCGACGTCCCTCCCCAACCCATCGCCGGCGCAGGGCTCGAAATCCCGCAGGGGGTGGAACGGTCCTCTGCGGATCGTCTGACGATCCTCGAGAAGGAGTTGGCCGAATTGCGTGCCCAACTCGGAGCCGAAAGAAGCGACCGCGACAGGCGTGAACAGGATCTCCTGCGGGAAATCAGCCGTCTCGACCAAGTCGGGGTCGGGAGTTCGAACTCGGATGCCGACGCTTGGTATCGCCGTTACACTCTGGGCGGCTACGGGGAGATCACTTACGTCGACCAAGCGCAGACGGGCAGCACGCTCGACGTCGAGCGCGTGGTTCTCTACCTCGGGTATCGGCTGGGGGAGAACATCCAGTTCCACTCCGAGATCGAGGTGGAGCACGGCCTCGTCGCGGACGAAGCCGACGGTGAAGTCGCGGTCGAACAGGCCTACGTCGACTTCGGGTTCAGCGATCGCGCCGGCTTCCGAGCTGGGCGCTTCCTGACCCCGCTCGGGATCCTGAACCGACACCACGAGCCGACTGCATTTCACGGAGTGCTCCGCTCCGACTTCGACACGTTCATCATCCCTTCGACGTGGAGCGCGGATGGCATTGGCGTCTACGGCGAGATCGTCGAGCACGTCCGCGGCGAGATCTACATCCAATCGAGTTTGAACGGTACGGGCTTCGACGCCATCGAGGGCATCCGCGGGGGCCGGCAGGAGCAGCTCGCGGGATTCGACCACCCAGCACTCTCCGGTCGCATCGACTGGAGCCCCGACATCGGCCAGGACGCCGCGCTGCGCATCGGCATCTCGGCACTGGGCGGCGGCATCGACAACGGACCGGAAAGCGCAGATCCAGGTCTCGATGGAGACATTCGTGTCTACAGCGTGGACTCACAGCTCTCTCTCGGGCGATTCGACTTGAAGGCCCAGTACGCGCACGTGGACATCGACGGTGCTTCTGAGATCGCGAACAACGTTGCGTCGCGGATCGAAGGCTGGTTGGTCGAGGGGGCGGTGCATATCCTTCCCGATTCCTGGAAGGAAGGCCGACTCGACGGATCCGATGCTTCCGTGTTCGTTCGCTACGAATCGATCGACACGCAGGCCGGTGTTCCGTCCGGGGTGACGGCAGATCCAGCCGGCGCGCGCCGGATCTGGACGTTCGGCGCGGACTATCTCCCGACGCCCAACCTCGTCTTCAAGGCGGACTTCCAGGTCCGTGACGACGATGGCGAAGGCCTGCCTGAACGCTTCGCGCTGGGACTCGGATGGGCCTTCTGATCCGAACAGCGATCTGCGCGTTCGTCTTGGTTCGGGCCGGCCTTCCGGCTTCGACGAGCGCTGCACCGAGCGACGAGAGCGCGGTGAGGGCAGCTTTCCCGGGCTGCGACGCGTTCGAGGAGCGGCTCGTCCTCCCCAGTGCGGATCAGCGTTCGGAATTGGAGAAGACGCTAGGAAAGGACCGCGTTCCGCGCGTGTTTTCTTGCTGGGTGGCGCGCAAGGGCGAGACCCTCGAGGGCTTCGCGGTTGTCGACGATGTGCTCGGGAAGAGCGAGCCGATCACGTATCTGGTCGCCCTCGATTCCAGCGTCCGCGTCCGTTTCGTCGAGATCTTGGCCTACCGCGAGTCCCATGGAGGCGAAGTCCGTGAAGCGAATTGGCGTCGCCAGTTCGAGGGTCTGGATGCAAGGAGCCCCATCTCGATCGGCAAGGACATCCGCAACATCGCCGGCGCGACGATTTCGTGTCGCTCGGTGACCGACGGCGTGCGTCACCAGGTCGCGCTGCTCAGCGTTCTCTCCTCCGAGGTGGCACGTTCCAGCAAGAGTGCCGGTGCGACGTGGAGCGAGGCCGGCCCGATCGCAAAGTCCTCGAGCTGTACGGTGACTCTGGGTCCCGACATCGTGCAACGCACGCGACTGATGATGGGCACCACCCTCCGGATCGCGGTCGCCGGCCTCCCCGAGGCGCGAGCCAATGCCGCCTGCGATGAAGCGTTCTCGGAAGTCGAGCGTCTCGAACGCGAGCTCTCGACCTGGATCGCCGATTCTGCCGTGTCGCACCTGAACACCGACGCGGGCGGAGCGATGCACGCATTGCCGATCGGAGTCTCGACGTGCCTCGAGCGCGCGCTCCGGATTTCCGAAGCTTCTGCTGGCGCATTCGATCCCGTGTGTGGCGCTGCGACCGAGTTGTGGCGGGAGGCGTCGCACAGGAATGCGATGCCGTTGGAGAACGAGATCGCGAACGCTCGCGCAGTCTGCGGCCGTGAACTGCTCGAACTCGACGCGGCTTCGAGCGCGGCGCGGCTCCGGGTGAAGGGCGCGCGCATCGACTTGGGTGGGATCGGCAAGGGATTCGCCCTCGACACGGTGCAGCCCGTGCTGGAGCGCGCCGGAGCGAACATGGCGCTGCTCGATTTCGGGGGCCAGATCCTCGCGCTCGACGCTCCGCCGGGAACGCCCGGCTGGCAGGTCGACCTTCGAAATCCGATCCACCCGGAAGGAACGACGGCGACGATCTGGTTGTCGCGCGCATCGATCGCCAGTTCGGCCGACTACGAACGTGGTCTGCAGGTCGGGAGCGCTCCGGTCTCGCACATCGTGGATCCGCGCTCAGGTCTCCCGGCCGCGGACACGCTCGCGACGATCGTCATCTCCGCCAATGCTACGGATGCCGATGCATGGTCCACGGCACTCTTCGTCCTTGGCCCCGGACCCGGCCTTCTCGCGGCGACGCGGAACAAGATCTGCGCGCGTATCGTGTCGCATTCGCGAGTGGTGTCGGACACCCCGGACTTCGGCACCCACATCGCGGCGGATCGTGCTCGATGAAGGAATTCCTTTACCTGCGCGATGGGCTGCGTTCACTGCAGCCGAGCACTCGCCTGGCCTACTCGCTCTTCCTCGGCTTCTCCCTCGCCAGCTACGGCATCATGCTGGCGCTGGGCCTGACTCGGAGTGGTGTCACGCCCGGCTCGATCGCCGACTACTACGCCGGGGATGGAATTGATCGATATCCGAAGTCGATGGGTGAACTGCTGGAACTCACCCACTTTCACCTGTTCGCGATGCCCCTGATCCTCTTCGTCATGGGCCACCTCTTCCTGATGACGTGCTGGCCGCGCAAGTGGAAGCTCGCCATCGTCTACTCGGCCTTCGCAGGCGCAGCACTGGACTTGGCGGCGCCCTGGCTGGTGATCTATGTGACGCGTGACGCCGCGCTCTTGAAAGACCTCGCGCGCGTGCTGCTCGCGCCCGCTCTGGTCGCGTTCGCCCTGGTGCCGCTCTGGGAAATGTGGCTTCGATCCGACGGGAAGCTCGCTCGATAATCGCGCAGGCATCCGGCCGAGACTTCAGGGGCGACTTCCCGGCAAGATCTGCCGGCGCAGCAGGAATTCCAGCTGCTACTTCGCGTGCGCGGGCTGGGCCACTTCGCGTGCGCGGGCTGGGAACGAAGTCTAGTGGGGCGCGCCGACGAGCGTGATCGAGCTCGTCGAGAACACCGGCCCTTCGACGCAGCACTTCGCGTTCGGCCACGCGCCCATCGGGCCCTCGGGCACGGTCGGAACGGGGCAGCCATTGCAGATGCCGACGCCGCAACCCATCACGCTCTCCAGGCTGAGCCAACACTCGAGGCCCTTCGCGCGCGCGAGCTGCTCGGTGGCTTCGAGCATGCGCTCGGGGCCGCACGCGAGCAGCCGCACTTCGCGTGGCAGACTGCCGTCGGCCCACAGCCGATCGAGCAGCTTCAGCACATTTCCGCGCAATCCGTGACTGCCGTCGTCGGTACACGTCTCGACGCGCACGCCCAACTGCTCGAACGCCGCGAGGTCGTACAGCATCCCCGCGCGCGATGCGCCGTACAGGTACGTGAGCTGCTCGCGGCGCGCCGGCGCGCGACCGTCCATGCCGCGCAGCGCCTGTTCGATACCCATGTAGAACGGCGCGGAGCCGATTCCGCCCGCTAGCATCACCCACGGCGGTCCGTCGCCGTCGAGCGTCGGCCAACCGTTGCCGAGCGGGCCGACGATGCGCAGCGGCGTCCCCGGCGTGCACGCGGCGAGCGCGCTGGTGCCGGCCCCCATCACCTTGATCAGGAATTCGAGCTCGTTCCCGTCCTGTCGGTACAGCGAGAACGGACGCGGGATCGCGGGCGACAATCGGTCCTCGCGTCGCAGCATGAAGAAACGCGCGGCGCGGATCGGCGGCACCTCGACATCGGGTCGGATGCGCAGCACGACGCCGTCGTCCCCACAGGGCGTCACGGACACGGTCGTCGCGGTCAGGGCACGTGCGTCGGGCGGCGGGGCGGGCATCGGGCGAGAGAGGATACGCGGGGAGCGGACCCGGTTGCGAGTGGGCTCGCGAGCGTGCCGTCCGCGCGGATGCGGCCGTCCTACGAACGCACCGCCCGAGGCGCCGGGCCTCGAGCGGTGCTTGCCAGGGTTCAGCACCTCTCTCAGAAGGCGCTAGGACCGAAGCGTCCAGCTCTCGCGGTGTGTCGCGCCCGCCTCCCGGGCAGCGTGGTGCCTCAGCCTTCCGTCGGCGGGATCGCGTTCAGCTTCTCCTCGTGATCGCGCAGCGTCGGGAGCAGCTTCTCGGCGAGGGCTTTCAGGTCGGCGTCTTCACACTTGCTCGCGGCGCGCTCGAAGAGAGCGATCGCGTCCTTGTGCGCGGTGATTTGCTGAGCGCGATACTCGCGATCGAACTCGAGCCCGTGCATGTCGCGCAGACTGGAGATCCGCGACTGGTGTTCGGTGTCGGTCTCCTTCGGGATCGCGGCGCCCTTCTTGCGGGCCAGATCTTCGAGGCTGCGCAGCGCGTCGCCATGGTCGTCGACCATGAGCTGCGCGAAGTCGCGCATCTCGGGAGTCGTGGCTTGCAGGATGGCGAGCTCCGAGGCTTCGACTTCGTAGAGGCCGGAGACCGCTGCCTTCTGGATGAACTCGCCGTCCATCGACCCGAGCTTCGCGGCGTCGTCCTTCTTCAAATTCGGATTCTTCGACGCATCGGTGCCGTTCGCGTCCGGGGTTTGCGCGACCTCGGTCTTCTTGGCGCTCGGATCCATCGGTGCGTTCGGATCGACCGGCGGCGCCGGGACTTCACCCGGCGGCAGGAGCGAATCGCTGCTGCCCGCGCTGTCCTGGTCCTTGCCGGACGGTTCGGACGTCTGCGCGTCCATGTCGATCTTGCCCACGTCCGCGACCTGGAACGTCGCGTCGGTCCCCACGGGATTCGTCGGACGCGTGTCGATGTCGTGCGGATCGACGGGGGTCCGGTTCGCCGCCGCGTCCTCTTCGATGACGTCCGCCCTTTGCTCCTTGAGCTCGCTGTGCGAGGGCAGGTTCCGGTCCGGGGACTCTTTCGCTGCGGCCAAGGTGTTCGCGTACTGGTCCCCACATGCGCTCAGGACACTGGCCAGCGCGAGGATTGAAATCGTGTGCTTCATATTGGCTCCCCGGGGACGTGCCCCGATTCGTCAGGTGTCCGCGAGGAGTTCACGCCGTATCGGTGCGCGCCGTTCCGACGCTGCCCACCCGAACGCGCGCGATGGCGGATCCCACGAGCGAGAGCAACCATGGTGCCGCCCCGGATTCATCGAGGCGGAAGCGGCGCTGCAACGCTCCCAGCGGTCCAGATGGCCGAGATGGACCGAACCGCGCCCAGGTTTCTACGAAGTGCACGCACCTTCGCGTGCGTTAGCCTCGCAGGGATGAAGACTTTCGAAGACGTCCTGCGTGGCGAGCGCGAGGTGGTCCGCATCCAGGAGGACGCGCACCACCTCGCGTTCCTGAACCCGTCGCCCGTGCGCGCGGGCCACACGATCGTCGTCACGAAGGTCGTGGTCCCCTACCTGTTCGACCTCGAGCCCGACGCGCACGCGCGCCTGTGGGAGTTCGCACGAACCGTGGCCGTGCGCATCCGCCGGATGTTGCCGTGCGAACGCGTCTGCGTTGGCGTCATCGGATGGCAAGTGCGGCACGTCCACGTGCACCTCGTCCCGACGGACGCCGACGGAGAGTTCCCGCCCCTCCCCGGGACGGCGGTGACCACGGAGGAACTGCGCTCGATCGCGGGGCGCCTCCGCGCGCCCGCGCACTAGCGAGTACCGTGTGCGCGTCCCACGATCGCCGCT
>JBBQCC010000047.1:0-20092 GCA_038318285.1 Planctomycetota bacterium
GCACCTCAAACACACGACGCTCCTGAAAGGCACGCTTGAACAGCCTCCGCTTCCGAAGACGTAGGTGGCGGTGATAGCGTCGATCCCTTCCGGGCGTAGGGGTCTCCATAGCGGCCAACCCAAGCGGCTGCGCCGACTCGCTCAAGCATGGCCCCTCCGGACGGTTTCCGAAGTGAACTGACCCACCACCCAACGGCGGCGATACTTGGCTGGTCCATCTCGGCGCGGATCGATTCGCCGCCGTCGGGCTGTTCGCATTCGGTGTCGCCCTGGGTACGGCGATCACGATCGCAGCACGCCGGTGGAATCGCGGGAAGGTCGCCGTGTTCGGTCTCCTTGCGGCAGCGCTCGTCGCCTCTCCGATGCTCCCCGCGCTCTTCGCTCCGCGCCGCACGTACATCCTGCATTTCTACGACGGCACCTACACGCGCAACGAGCACTACTGGTTCGCACAAGGGCGCGCCTTGGAGCGCGTGCTCCAGCCCGAGGCACGCATGGCCGTGAGAGGCGCTGGCGCAGTCGTGTACGCATCCCATCACAGTGCGATCGACCTTCACGGCAAGTGTGATCGTGAGATCGCACACCTGCCGGTACTCGAGGCGGGGCGAACACCTGGTCACCAGAAGGCCTACATCGATTTCGCGTTCCGCACACGCTCCTTCGACGTGTCGCTACCTGAGCCGCCGGACTTCGCGGCCGCGAACTTCGTGCGTTGCGAACTCGCGGGCCAGCCAGTGTGGTTCGAGCGGACGTCCCCATTCGTGAACTGGAGCGCACTCGAAGACGCCTGCCCGCGCTGACGCGTCAGCCGCCCGAGAACGGCTTCGTCACGGTTGTGCCTGTTCTGATCCACTGCTCGAGGCAGCGCTCACTGAGGAACTTCAAGCGAAGTCGAGGCTCGTGTGCGTCGCTTTCGTCGTGGCGACCCACGCCGTCTCCTCGAAACGCTGCATCGTCGCGGCGCCAACAAGCGCGAGTCAGCGACCGCTCTCGAGTCCACTCCGGGCACGGATCCACTTCGCGATGAGGTCGAGCGCCTGGGGCGAGAACGTCTCTTCGATCTGGCCGTATTCGGACGGCGACCCCGTCGTGCACGTCTGAAACAGGTGGTTGAGGCCCGCGAGCTCCTTCGTCGTGAAGTCCGTGTTCCCCGCGACGTGCAGCGCGGCCTCGATGAGCGCCAGGTTCTCCTTCGGCGGCACTTGCAGGTCCTTCTCGCCGTTCAGCGCGAGCACGGGACACGTCACCTTCTCCAGGTCGACGCGCGGGTCGTAGGCCAAAAACCGTCGAAACCACGGCCTGAGCAGCTCAGCGCTCTGTTCCGCGACGACTTCGTCCACCTTGCGCGCCAATTCCTCGTCCGACATCGCCCCCATCTCGGTGTCGCGCTTCAGTTGGCGCAGCGCGACCACGCGCATCGCCGCTTTCACTTCGTCGTCCGACTTCCCCGCGGCCACCATCGCGTAGATCTCGACGCTCTCACCGGCCTGCAACTCCGCCGCGTCGGCGGGCACACCCTCGGCGATCCTGATCAGCTTGCCCTGCAGCGCGAGCAGTTCGGCTCCGCGCATGCCGGGCCCGGCGAGCATCACGATGAACGCGACATCCTTCGATCGCACGGCACACATGGGCGCGATCAGCCCGCCTTCACTGTGACCCACGATGCCGAGATGCGCACCGTCGATTCCCTTGCGCGTCTTCAAGAACGCGATCGCCGCCAACGCGTCCTGCGCGAAGTCGTCCGACGTCGCCGTCGCGAACGCGCCCTTCGACTGCGCGACGCCACGATCGTCGTAGCGCAACACGGCGATGCCATTGCGCGTCAGGTGGTCCGCGATCACGAGGAACGGTCGATGACCCAGCAGCGATTCGTCGCGATCTTGCGGGCCCGAACCGGTGACCATGACGACGCAGGGAAACGGCCCAGTTCCACGCGGAATCGTGAGCGTCCCAGCCAGCTTCACGCCCGCCGCCGCGTTCTCGAAGTGCACCGCGTGCACGTCGTACGGGAACGGCTCCTGGGGTTCCTGCGGTCGCACGAGTGTCTTGCTGACCGACTCGCCCGCGGCGAGCCGGTGCAACGTCGTCGGGAACTCGCCGCCTTGCTTCAACACACCGGTCGCCGACTTTCCGTCCTCGGCAATGTCCAGGACCCACGCCGCGCCGACCGATGGAATCGCGAACTTCAACTGCTTGTCCGTGACAACGACGTCCGCGAGCGGCATGTCCAGCGCGTGCTGCATCGGGATCGAGATGGTGCCGGCGCCGTCCTCGAGCTCGACGCTGTACTCGAGCTTCTGGTTCCCGGGCAATTCGACGGCACCCGACCACGAGACGCGCTCGACGGATGGAGTCGCTGAGGTGTGTACCGGCGCTGCGCACAGCAACGCGATGGAGAGCAAGAACTGGATCATGGTCGGGCGACTCCGCGCGAGATTCGCAAGCACGAGCGCGATCGAAGTCCGCGTCGCGAACGAAAGCCTACGCGGGACGCACTCGACGCAGAAGTTCGCGCAATCGCTTCATTCCGTCGGCGCCGGATCCGTGCAGCGGTTCCCGGTCTCGATCCAGCCCTTCAAACAGCGCTCCATCATGAACTTCCAGCCGACATCGAGGCTGCGCAGCGTCGCCATGCTCGTGGCGCCGTACGTCGTCTCCTCGAAGCGCAGCGTCGTCGCGTCGCCGTCCGCAGCGAGCCGCCATGTGTGGATCAACCCCGCCGGTCCGCCGAACGACGCGTCGAGCAGTCCGCTGACCTGCAGGAATTCGCGGTGACGCACGCCGATCACGGTGCCCCACACGAGACCTTGTCCGTCGCCCCAGTCCTCCCACATGCGGCCGCCGAGCCGCGGTTCGATGTGGAATCCTTGTGGGTTCGCGCCCGTGTAGAAGTCGCGGTGCCACCACGAGCTCGCCTCCTCGACGAGCGCACGCCACACGCGCTCCGGCGTCGCGGCGATGCGCACTTCGAGCAGCTGCGTGTGCACTTGAAACGTCGGTTGGGTCGTCGGCATGTCAGTCCTCAGAAATCCATCGTCACTTCCGTGATCCCGCCCTCGACGAGCACGACTGGCCGCGTCGCGCTACGACCGTCCGGCAGGCGCACGTCGAGCGTGTAGGAACCCGCGGGCAGCACGAAGGATGTGCGCGTCTGGCCCAACTTCGGTGGGCCGGCCGCCCACCAGGCTGGCGCGTCGTAGACGATCGGGATGTCCTTCACGCCCGTTGCATCGAAGGTCACGGAGTTCGGAGCCCGCCCCGATTCGAGCAGCGTGACGTTCGCGCCAGGAGGGAACGCCGACCTGACGGCCTCAACGAAACCCACGGAAGAACTCCCATCGCCGAGCGGTATCGCCGGCTCGGGATCGACGAGCGGTTCGCCGCGCAGCGTGAGACGCAGACGCGCGCCCGGAGGCAGGGTCATCGTGACTTCCGTCCGCGCACCTCTCGAAACGACGACCATCGTCTCGACACGGCCCAAGGAACGCGCCGCCCCGTACGGATTGTGATAGCTCGACGTGTTCTCGCGCCCCTCGACGACGAGGTGCCACGTGCCGACGGGTGCATCGAGCGTCGGTGGCCAGAAGCGGTCGTACTCGCCCGGAGGAGACTGCGCGACCACCACGACTCCGGTTTCGGGGTCGACGAGGCGGATGTCGAGCGCTTCCGGCGCGTTCGAACCGTCGACGCCGAGGATGTACACGAGGACTTGACCGGTGCCGCGCGTCTCGCCGAGTAGCTCGATGTCGATGCGTCCGCTGCTCGCGGGAACGTTGACGCGCCGCGTGACTGCACTCCAATCGCCTCCGTCGAGCACGACTTCGTACTCGCGCCTACCCTCGACCTCGAAGATCCAGGCGCCGTCCACGACCGCGCTCGCGCGCAACGGCTCGTGATCACGGTCGCCTGATCGTGGCGATGCGGTGACTCGCACGCGCGGGGATTCGGGCCAGCTCGTGCTGGGCGTGTTCGGATAGTTCGACAGTTCGGGCGGCGGCATCATCGCCCAACTCGGGTGGGTCCACGCGCGTCCCGCTCGATCGACGACGCGCACGACGAGGTACGGACGGTCGTGGACGAGCGCGAGTGCGCTGCCATCGGCGAGGACGGGCGCAGGCGCGAGTTCGACGCTCGCGAACGGCGGTCCGCGCATGACGGCGCGGATTCGGTAGAGGTCGCGACGCAATCCCGTGATCTCGAAGGCTCCGGCATGGTCGGTCACGGTGCGCGCCAGCGTGATGCCGCCGCCGAGTCCGTCGTGGATCTTGGCCGGGCCGTCGATCGCTCGAATCCCTCGAATCCCGTGTGGTGCGCTGAGCTCCTCGGCAGCCGTCGCGGTCACGTGAACGTTGAGTTCGACTTCCAGCTCGACGCCTGCAGCTGGGCCTCCACGCATGTCCGTGACGTGACCACGCAAGATGCCAGGCCCCATCAGCACGAATTCGAGCTCCTGCGGCGGATCGGCGAAGCGCACGAACGTGTCGAGCGCGACGGCACTGCCCACGTGTTCGGCCGTCGCATTGAATTCGTAGGTCTGATCGCTTTTGAGGTGGAGCGCCGCCCTGCCGAGTTGGGTCGTGACGCTCAGGATTTCGATCCGGCGGTGCGGCTCGTTGCTCGACAGCACAGTGGCTACGACTTCCGCGCTGACGTCACGACCGCTCGCATCCCGTGTGTGGACGATCAGCGTGCCGCCGGGGTACGCGACCAGCCACAGCTCGACCGCGCCGGGCCGCAGGGGCAAATCGCGCTCGGCGGTGTTCCACTGCCAGCCGATCTCGTGCACACGCGCGACGAGGCGTACAGCGGCGGACTTCGCGCGCGCGGCCTCGACGAGCGACCAGTCGAGGTCCAACTCGACGAGCCCGTCTTCGTCGCCCTGCACGCGTGCAAGCGTCGGCGCGTCGTACTCGTCGCCGGGCGCAGCCAAGACGAGCTCGACGTGCACGTTCGGCAAGGGCCTGTCGCTCGAGCCCTGCAATGCAGTCGGTCGACCGTTGCGCACGAAGAGCTTCACGTGCAGGTGAGACGCGGAGTCCACGGCGACGGGTTGCGCTTCGACGCGCGTGGGTTCCGCCGCTGCATCGACCTCGTCCAGGGAGGCCTCGATCGAATTCCCCGTGACCAGCGCGCGTTTGTCCGACCTCCCGTCGGGCGCACGCACGTCAAAGACCGATTCCGGACCGAGGGCGAGGCCCGGTTCGACCGGTTCATCGCCGCCGAACTGCAGGAAAGCCAGCACACCCGCCGCGACGAGGGCCAGCACGGACAGCGCAACGAATGCGTCTCTCCGCGCCGGTCCGAAGTGGGAAGCCCGAACCATCAGGACCCTTCGTACCCACATCCCGTGCCGCTGCCTACCGGCCCACACGGAGTCTGGCGGATTCCGTGAAAGATCGGCGCGCGCCGTGGACTCCTCCGGGTGCGGGAGCGCGTGCGGCGTGCACCGTTGCCCCACCCACATCCACGGACGAACCCCATGCGCACTGCTTTGCTCCCTCTCGCTCTCGCCCTCGCGGCGGCACCCGCCGCGGCCGACAGCCTCATCCTCACCCCATCCACCACGCTGGACATCAGCGCGCTGGGCATCCACGCGATCGGTGACCTCGCGTTCGAGAGAACGGGCAATCGCCTGTGGATCTGCGACGGCGCCAACCTCGGTCAGATCTTCGAGGTCAACTCGCAAACCGGCGCGTTGTTGTCCACGGTCGATCCCGCGGCGATTCCCGGTTTGGACAGGGGGCCCGAGGCGCTCGCGATCTCGAACACCGTGCTCAACCCGCCGCTGTTCGTGTTCTCGCCGTACGGCGAGTCCGAAGGCGGCCGCATCTCGCAGAGCGGCGTTCTCGGCGCCGATTTCGGCACCTCGCACGACGCGGTCGGCGCGGACTTCGACGCGGCGGGCAACTTGTGGCTCGCCTGCGGCAGGCTGTTCGGCGGCGGCACGACGCTGCGTCGCATCGACACGAACTCGGGCGCGGTGCTGCAGACCGTGGTGGTCGCGGGCACGAACTCGCGCGCCGTCGACATGACGTTCGACCCGGTCACAGGCGCTTGCTACGTGTTGCTGGAGGCGAACGACGAGCTGGTCGAGGTCAATTTGAACAACGGGTTCCTGCTGTCGAGCACGAGCCTTGCGGGCATCGAATCGCCGGGCGACGAGGGAGGCTTGGAATTCAGCCGAACGGGCGAGTTCCTGTACTTCGCCAAGGGGTTGAGCGCGTCGACCTCGACCACGGTGACGGTCCTGAAGCGCGACTTCGACAGAACGATCTGCGACGGCGCAGGATTCGGTATTGCGTGTCCGTGCGGCAACGCCGGGCTGCCCGGTCACGGCTGCGACAACTCCTTCGCGACCGGCGGCGCATTGCTCGACACGACGGGCGGCCCCGCGGTCGCGCACGACTCGTTCGGGCTGAACGTCGTCGGCTTGCCGCCGGGAACGTCGTGCCTCTTCTTCCAGGGCACGACGCAGCTGGAATCGACGCCGCAGGTGTTCGGCGATGGACACCGCTGCGTCGCAGGAGCCGTGATTCGGCTCGGGATCAAGACGGCCGTTGCCGGGGCGGCGAGCTATCCGGTCGGTGCCGACGCGAGCGTCAGCGTGCGCGGACTCCTACCTTCCTTCGGGGGCACGCGCTTCTACCAGGCCTGGTACCGCAACGTGGCGAGCTTCTGCACGCCGGCCGGATTCAACCTTTCGAATGGCCTTCAAGTGATCTGGCAACCGTGACGACACGCGCCTCGCCCGCGGGCTAGCAGGGTGCGGAGTCCGCGTCGCGCGAGGTCGACCCGAATGGGTCGGCCTCGCGCGCTTTCGCGCGGTGCTCGGGGCGACACCGCGCAATTCTTTCCAGTTCCTGAAGGATGCGCGTCGAGTCGCATTCTTTGCGTGCAGTTATCGCGACGAGTTCATCCGATCGCGGTAGTCAGATTGCCGATGCGAGTAAACCTGGCCGCATCGACGCGCGCACTCCCCCGGCGCGGTGCGCAAGACCCACGACGCACGCACGACGGATTCACTCCCATGGAACTCGAACGACCCGAATTCTGCGCGTTGACCGCGCGTACTGCTCGACCCACGGTCCTCGCCGCTGCGCTGCTCGCAGCGACCGCGCTCACCGCGTGCAGCGGTGGCTCCAACTCGACCGTGCCGCAGCAAGAGGACGCGACCGCGTCCATCGCCTACTGGAACGCGACTGCGATCAACTGCACGGGTCTCGATCACTCGCCAACCGACGCCGATCACACGTTCGGCGAGCAGCTCGGTCCGTGTCGCGCCTCGCGCGCGATGGCGATCGTGCACGTCGCCGCGTTCGAAGCGCTGAATGCGGTCGTGGGCGGATACGACAGCTACGTCGGGCTACCCACGGCGACCGAGCCGACGTCGGCGCGCGCAGCCGTTGCGCAGGCTTCGCACGACGCACTCGTCGCGATGTTCCCGTCGCAGACTTCGAGCCTCGACGCGAAGCTGACGGCGGACCTCGCGTCCCTTCCCGGCGGCGCGAAGAAGACGCGCGGCGTCGCGCTGGGCAGCGCGGCGGCGACGGCGATCATGGCCTCGCGCATCGCCGACGGCTCGAACCACCCCGAGCCCGTCGTCGGCGTCGACTGGTTCACCAGCGACGATCCCGGTCGCTGGCGTGTCGATCCGGTCAGCGGCATCACCGTCGCGCTGGGTGCGCACTGGGCCGACGTCGCGCCGTTCACGATGACCGCCGCGGACCAGTTCCGCGTCGCACCGCCGCCCGCGCTCACCAGCCCCGAGTACGCACTGGCCTACAACGAAGCGATCGTGCTCGGCGGCGACGGCGTGATCACGCCGACGCTGCGCAGCGACTGGGAGACGTTCGTCGGCACGTTCTGGGCCTACGACGGCACGCCGAGCCTGTGCGCACCGCCGCGCCTCTACAACCAGATCACGCGCCAGATCGCCGAGCAGGAGGGCACGACCGGGATCGAGCTCGCGCGCCTCCTCGCGGTGATGAACCTCGCGTTGGCGGACACGGGCATCGCCGTGTGGGACTCGAAGTACTTCTACGACTTCTGGCGACCGGTGACGGGCGTGCGTGAAGCCGACGTCGGCACGGGACCTTCGGGCCTCGGCGACGGCAATCCGGCGACGGTCGGCGACGCCACGTTCACGCCGCTCGGTGCACCGGCCAGCAACTTGTCGGGCATCGACTTCACGCCGCCGTTCCCGACGTATCCGTCGGGCCATGGCGCGTTCGGCGGCGCGCTGTTCCAGACGCTGCGTCGCTTCTACGGCACCGACGACATCGAGTTCACCTTCGTGTCCGACGA
Source organism: Planctomycetota bacterium (assembly GCA_038318285.1). GTDB lineage: Bacteria > Planctomycetota > UBA1135 > UBA1135 > JAEUHZ01. Next base: position 8,305 of record JBBQCC010000047.1, read on the forward strand.
GTTCAACGGCGAGACGATGGACCACGACGGCAATGTCCGCCCGTACGTGCCGCGCACCTTCGCGAAGTTCTCGGACGCGGAGGAGGAGAACGGCCAGAGCCGCATCTACCTCGGCATCCACTGGAACTTCGACAAGACTGCGGCGATCTCGCAGGGCAACGCCGTGGCGGACTGGGTGTTCGACCACGCGTTCACGCCGACGATCGTGCCCTGAAGTCGGCCGGGGACGTCTGCATCGGACTCCCTGGCCCCGAGCGATCCCGAACGACACCCACGTTCCGGCGTGGGCACATCGCGCGCCGTCGTCGGACCTCGGTCCGGCGGCGGCGCGCGGCGTTCGGACGAAGTTACATCCGTGCAGAAATCCCGAAGAAGGCGAGATCCACTCCCCCCGATTCGAGTGGGACCTCTAGACTGCGGGTTGATCCTGGCCCGCCTACGAGAGAACCACACCATGCATATGAATCTCCTCGCCAGCTGCGCGATTCTCGGTGCCTTCGCGCCCGTGTCGCTCGCTCAAAACGTCCAAGTCCTCTACTCCAAGATCGACGCGAGCCCGACGTCGGACATCGTCGGAGCGCTCAATCTCGCCGGCACCCCGGTCGCCACGAAATGGAAGGCGATCGAAGACTTCGCGGTCCGCCCCGACGGTGGCGACTGGGTCATCAAGGGCCGCACCCGCATCAGCTCCGACGAGGAAACGATCCTCGTCCGCGGCTCCGGCACGAGCGGCACGATGTTCTGCCAGGAAGGCCAGCCCTTCCAAGGCGCGTCCGCCGGCGAGCTGTACGACTTCTTCGACACGCCCGACCCGGTGTCCTACGACTCGACGGGCCGAATCGGCTTCAGCGCGCGCGCGCGCGGCGGCAGCACCGCGGACAACGAGAAGGTCATCATCGTCGACCTCGGCGGCGTGCACACGCAGGTCCTCCAACAGGGCGACCTGCTGATGGGCCTGATGGACATCCCGGCCAACCCGTCGGGCGACGAGATCCTGGGTAACTCCGTGGGCTCCGTGCACCTGCTCGACGACGGTCGCGTGGCGTACGTGAATACGCCGATCGGAAACTGCAGCAGCCTGCGCTATCCCGCGTTCCTGCGCGCCGACACCAGCTTCGCGCAGTCCGGCGTCACCATGATCGGCGCGGACATTTGGGACAGCTTCGTGCTCGACGGCGCCGGCGGCACGCCGGACGGCGCGCACTGGTTCGCCGAGGGCGATACGGAAGGCCCGACGGCCACCGACGGCATCTTCGTCGTCGACGGCACCGTCATCCTGCGCGAAGGATCTTTGGTCCCGGGCTCGACCTTGATCTACGCCGACACTTTCCAAGCGCGCATGGCGCCGAACGGCAACTACATCGTGCGCGGCGACGATCCGGGTACGTCGCCCAACCCGCAGTGGGTCGTCTTGAACGGCACGAAGCTGATCGAGACGGGTGACAGCGTCGAAGGCGGCGCCGAACTCTGGGGCACCTCCATCGGTGCCGTTTCCGTGAACACGGCCGGCGACTGGGCCGCCCACGGCAGGACGAACAGCACGGATCCGGCGCGCGACGAAGTCGTCGTCCTGAACGGTGTCGTGATCATGCGTGAAGGTGACCCGGTGGACGTCGACGGCAACGGCATGTTCGACGACAACGCGTTCATCGGCCGCGGCACCAACACGCTCTCCGCGTTCGCCGCCAACGACCTGGCTGTGACCTCGGATGGCTTCGTCTACGCCATCATCAACCTGCACGACGGTTCGGGCGTGGACCTGAACGGTGCGGCCTTCGGCACGCCGGACGCGCTCGTGCGCGTCGCGTTCCCCGGTCCGGCACCGGTTGCCTTCTGCTTCGGCGACGGGTCGGGCACGGCCTGCCCGTGCGGCAACAACGGCGCAGTAGGCAACGGCTGCGCGAGCTCGGTCTCCGCAGCGGGTGCGAACCTCGCGGCGAGCGGCACGACCAGCTTGACCTCCGACACGCTGGTGCTCTCGGGCACGGGCATGCCGAACAGCTCGGCGCTCTACTTCCAGGGCACGGCCGACGTCGCCGGCGGCGCCGGCGCGGTGTTCGGCGACGGCCTGCGTTGCGCCGGCGGCAGCGTCATCCGCCTGGGCACGAAGTTCAACTCCGCGGGTGCTTCGCAGTACCCGACTGGCGGCGATCTCTCGGTGTCCGTGCGCGGCCTCGTGGCCGGACCCGGCACGCGCACCTACCAGTGCTGGTATCGCAACGCGGCCGCGTTCTGCATGCCCGAGACCTTCAACCTCTCGAACGGCATCCTCGTCACGTGGACTCCGTGATCGCCCTGGCATCGTCACCCGCTCGGTGACGATGTCGGTCGAGTTCCGGGCGCGGCCGATCGGCAGACCGATCGGCCGCGCTGCATTTGGCCGTGGAAATCCCGTCATTCCACGACCTGACGGGATCGCCGCATCTGCGCTACCGTGACCTGTAGATCCCCTCGCCACGAACCGATTCCCTCCCCGCCCCGGGACGACGACATGCGCAATACTCTGCTTCTCTTGAGCCTTTCCACACTGTCCGCAGCCGCTTCTGCACAGGCCCCGACCGTTCTCGTACGCGATGCCGACGTGGTCACCGGCGTGGGCAACGTCACCTCGATCGAGAACCTGGCCGTGAACAACGGCGGCTCCTGGATCGTCGAGGCCGACACCGACAACGTGAACACCGCTGCCGACGGCGTGCTGTTGAAGGACGGCGTCTTGCTGCTGCGGCAGAGCGATCCGGTCGCCGCGCCCGCGGGTGCGGTCGTCAGCTCGTTCGACGCCGTCACGTTGAATGCGAACGGCGAGAGCGGGTGGAACCTGTTCCTGACCGGGCCCGCGACGAATGCCGACTCAGGTCTCTACTTCGGCACCACGCTCGTCATCCAGGAAGGCTCGACCCCGTCCGCGCCGCAGTTCAGCGCGGGCACGGTCTACACGGGTTTCTTCGAGACGAAGTTCAACGACGCGCGCAGCATTCTCATCGTGGCCAGCGTCGACGACCCCGCGATCCCGACGACGACCGACCGCGCGATGGTGCTGGCGCAGGTGAACGCAGCGGGCGTGCTGATCTCCGAGAACGTGATCTTGAAGGAGGGCGACCTCGTGCCCGGCATCCCGATCGAGACGATCACGGACTTCGGCACCGGCCCGCACGACTTCGCGCTGAACAACGCGGGCGTCGCGCTGTACTCGGCCGACTTGACCGGCGCGACCACCACGGACGGCGTCATCCTGCGTGACACGACGGTGATCGCGCGCGAAGGCGACCCGTCGCCGATCGCGGGGCGCAACTACGAAACGCTCTACGGACGTCACCTCGATCTCGCCGACTCGGGCGACTACGTGTTCATCGCGAACCTCGACGGCACGACGACCGACGACGACGTCATCGTGAAGAACGGCACGACTGTGATCGCGCGCGAAGGCTCGGGCCTCGCCGCGATCGGCGCGTTCACGCTCACCTCCTTCGGATCGGGCCCCGTCCGCATCGACAACGGCGGGAACGTCTTCTGGTACGGCGATTGGAACGACCCCGACCTCACGCGCGACACCGGGATCTTCCGCAACGGCGAGCTGCTCGTGCAGGAGGGCGTGACGCTGGCGAACGGCATGGTGATCGAGTCTCTCGCCGGCGTGCAGGACGGATTCTCGATCAGCCCGGATGGCCGCTACCTGATCTTCGAGGGCAAGCTGGCCGGCGGCTTCGACGCGGCGTTCCTCTTGGACACGCAGGCGCAAGCGACGCCGTTCTGCTTCGGCGACGGTTCCGGCACGGCCTGCCCGTGCGGCAATGCAGGCAGCCCGGGCAACGGCTGTGCGAACTCGATCGTCGCGGCGGGCGGACACCTCGGCGCGAGCGGGACGAGCAGCCTGAGCGCCGACACCCTGACCCTGTTGGGCTCGAACATGCCGAACAGCTCGGCGCTGTACTTCCAGGGCACGATGCAGCAGTCCGGCGGACTCGGCTCCGTCTTCGGTGATGGCCTCCGTTGCGCCGGCGGCAGCGTCGTGCGCCTCGGTACGAAGTCGAACATGACCGGCGCGTCGCAGTATCCGGCCGGCGGAGATCCGACCGTGTCCGTGCGCGGTCTCGTGATGGCGCCCGGCTCGCGCACGTACCAGTGCTGGTACCGCAACGCGGCTGCATTCTGCACGGCCTCAACGTTCAACCTGACGAACGGGCTGGACGTCACTTGGGTCCCGTGACTCGCACACGACCATGAGCGCGAAGAGGAGCATGACGAACCCTGTCCGGCGAAAGACGACGACTCGTGCGGCTTCGACCGCGAAGTCGCGTGTGAAACCGGCCCGGGCGTCGTCCGGTCGATCCGCGCTCGCTCGTTCTTCGGGCACGCGCGCGGTCGAGCCCCGTCCCAAGGTTGCGGCGTCGAGGCGTGATCCGCGCGTCGACGCCTACATCGCGAAGGCTCCGCAGTTCGCGCGCCCGATCCTCGCGCACCTGCGCGAGGTCGTGCACGCGAGCGGTCCGGGCGTCGTCGAGACGATCAAGTGGGGCATGCCGTCGTTCGATTACCACGGCATCCTGGCCGGCATGGCTGCGTTCAAGGCCCACTGCTCGTTCGGACTATGGAAGCACGAGAGAATCGTGGCCGACGACCCGAAGGCGCTCGAAGCGATGGGCAGCTTCGGCTGTTTGAAGGCGGTCTCCGACCTCCCCGCGCGTGCGACGTTGCTGCGCTACCTGAAGAAGGCCCGCGCGCTGAACGAGTCGGGCGAATCCGCGCCGCGCACGAAAACGGCGCGCAAGAAGCCGATCGGGATGCATCCCGATTTCGCCGCCGCGCTCGCCCGCAACGCGAAAGCGCGTGCAACGCTGGAGGGGTTCGCGCCCTCGCACCAGCGCGAGTACCTCGAGTGGATCCAGGACGCCAAACGCGACGAGACGCGTGCGCGCCGGATCGAGACCGCGATCCAGTGGCTGGCGCAGGGCCGCAAGCACCATTGGAAGTACGAAACCTGCTGACGCACGTGCGCGAGCAGACGCCGGCAGCGTTCAGCTCCCCGGCTCGTAGAGCGAGTCGATGAAGCCCCCGATGGGTTCGTCCAGCAAGTCCTGCGGGTGATCGCCGCCGAACGTTCCAAGGCCGCTCTTGCCCTCGATCTTCGCCGAGTCGACGACTTCACCCGTCGCCACGTCGAGCAGATCGATGCGCACGGCGATGCGGTCTGGCCGGGCGGACCATTCCGTGGCGCGATCCTCCCAGTGCAGGATCGAAGAGAACGCGACGTAGATCTCGCCGCCCTGCTGCGCCGAGGCGCGAGCTTCGTCCGGAGTCTCGACGCGACCCGCGCTGCGCACGGACGGGCAGTGCTTCGAGAATGCGGCGAGTACGGCGTCCGCCATCATGCGACCCGACTGGGGATAGACTTTTTCCGCGTACGAACCGTTCTCGGGAAGGGCCACGTAGACGGCGTCCGCGGCAGCCAAGTGCACGTGGATCGCCGAGTCCGTGCGGACGTAGCGGGCCGAGTCGGCGCAGGCGGCTGTGAGCAGGACGAACGCGACGGCGAGAGGTGCGGCGAGCTTGGACAAGGCACTCCGAGGGAAAGAGGTGGGAGACGCGGCCCAACGGACAAGGCGGTCCGACTCGTATCTGCAGGACGCGGCGAGATCCAGGGGGAAAGTGCCGGCCGGTCCGGACCGTTCCCGGCCGGTCGGGATCGGCGACACCACGTCGGGGGCCCGCCCCGTCCACGGGGTGCCGCGCAACTTCTTCCCGGTCACCGCTCTTCCTTGGGCTAGACTCGTCTCTCGTGCTCACGCCGCCGATGCAGGCTGCGTACACACCGCCGATCATGCTGGGTTCTTGGTTCCTCCTCCTCCTGATGCTGCCCGGATGGCTCCTGCCGTCCGGTTTGCGCTTTTCGACGTGTCGCTGCGTCGAGAGGGCAGCCGCTGCGTCGACCTGCTGCGGCGAGGTCGCGCCCCCGGCCTGCTGCGGGGATCGATCGGAGGAGTCGGGAGCGCGCAACGACGCGCCCAGCTTCGAGCCCGATCGCACGTGCGGATGCTTCGTCGCGCTGCCCGATCACGAAGGCAAGCGTGCGCTGACCGTCGACGCGCACACGACGCAATTGCCCGACGCGGCGCGCGTCGAGTCGCACTTCGCCTGGATTCCGCTCGTCGACACGCCGACACGCGCCGTCCACGTACGCGCGCACGGGCCAAGTCCCGGCGGCCCGATTCCTCTGCCGCTGCGAGTGTGATGCACCGGCGCGCCGCAGTTCACTGCCACGCGCTCTCGGACGTTCCCTGACGGTCCTTCGTCCGCCGTCCTGCCCTCAGTCGACGCGCCCTCTTCGAGCGGTAGGCGTCGCGCGGGTCCTGCGCTGCGCGTCGTGGCGACAACTCCACGGCGAGCTTGGCGCGAACGTTGTGTGCACACCCATCGCCCGAGGAATCACGTCATGATCCAAATTCGAAACGGGGCCGCGCTGGCCCTTCTCTGCCTGATCGCCGCACCCGCACGGGCGCACGCGGCCCCGATCCGCGCGTCGTCGATCTCCGCTGCGCGCGAGGACGACGAGGCACTGCGTGTGCCGGCCTATCCGAACGCGAGCTGCCCGGTGATGGGCAAGCCCGTCTCGACGCGCCTCTTCACCGACACGAAGTACGGCCGCATCTACCTGTGCTGCAAGGCGTGCGTCGAAGAGGTGCAGGCCGACGTCGAGCACGCGTACAAGACGGCGTACCCGACGACGAAGAAGTTCGAGAACAAGACCTGCCCCGTCACGCGCAAACCGATCGGCGAGGACGCGGTGCGCGTCGAGCTGCAGGGTCGCGACTTCCTCGTCGTGGACAAGACCGCCGCGACGAAGGCGCTCGCCGACGTGCAGGCGACGCTCGCGAAGCTGCTCGAGCCCAAGCTCGACGATGTCGGCAACGAGATGTGTCCCGTGACCGGCAAGCCCGTCATAGCGAACACGATCGCGATCTTCGACGGCCACATCGTGCGCTTCGCGAGCGCGAAGGCCATCGAGGAAGCCAAGGCCGACGCGCCGAAGGTCCTGAAGAAGGCCCTGGAGATCCGCGCGACCGAGGACCGCGAGCGCGCCGAGAAAGCCGCTCGCGAAGCCGCGCCGAAACCGACGGGGGGCTGATCCGTGCGGACCTCGATCGCCCTCATCGCGGTGTTCGCCGCCACGCTAGCCACGGCTTGCCGCAGTGCACAAAAGCTGCCTCCGCCGGCCGTCGGACACCCAGCGTCCGCGGAGACGACCGAAGTGCCCGCGCCGGAATTGCGCGGGCCGGCGAGCGCGGTGCTCGCCGTGCCTGCGGCCGACCGCGACGCGAAAGCGATGCCGCCGGAGCGTCGACGATGAGTCGCGCGACGATCGTCGGAACCGCTGTCGCGCTCGCGCTCGCCGCGGGATGCGTCGCGCCCGAACGCACGGCGGACGACGCGGTGACCCGCGTGCGCGCCGACGTCGACGCACGGCTCGGGACCCTGCCGCAGGACCGGCCCGGAGCCGTGGCCGAGGCACGCACACGCTCGTTGCTGGCCGACGGCGTCACGCAGGACGAAGCGGTGCGGATCGCGCTGCTCTCGAATCGGTCGATCGTCGCGCGCTACGCGGAGCTCGGTGTCGCGGCCGCGGATCTGGAACAAGCGAGCCTGTGGACGAACCCGATCCTCGACGTCGGCTTCCTCTTCTTCGGCGACGGCACGGAGGTCGACCTGGGTCTGTCGCAGTCCTTCGTGGACGTACTGATGCGGCCCGCGCGCGAGGCGGCGGCGCAGTACGCGCTCGACGCGGCACGCGCGCGCGTGGCTCGCGATGTCGTGGCCCGCGTCTTCGCCACGCGGCGCGCGCACGTGAAGGCGGTCGCAGCGCGCGCACGGCTGGATCTGGAGACCAAGCAAGTGTCCGCCGCTGAGGCTTCCGTGGGCCTGACGCGGCGCCTTGGCGGGGCCGGCAACCTGCTGCCGTCCGAGGTCGCGCGGGACGAGTCGGGCTTGGCCTTGCGGTTGCTCGACCGTTCGAGCGCCGAGCGCGAGTTTCTCGACGCGCGCGAGGAGCTGACGCGCGAGATGGGCCTGTTCGGTGACGACGCGGGTTGGGAGCTGGCCGGCACGCTCATGCCGGACCCCGCGACCGGCGTGGACCTCGAACGCGTCGAATCGCGCGCGATCGCCGCGAGCCTCGACCTCGAGGAGATGCGCGCGCACGCGAACGTGCTGGCGCAGGAAGGCGCGGTCGCGCGCGGTCACGTCCTCTTCCCCGACGCGCGTCTCGGAATCGGGGCGCAGAAGGACGCGGGCGGTTCGGACTGGGGCGTCGGCCCGAACGGTTCGATCGGGATTCCCCTGACCGACTCGGGGAGTGCGCGCACCTTCGCCGTGCAACAGCGCCTGGACGCCGCCGAGGCCGAACACTGGGCGCGCGCGGTCGAGATCCGCTCGATCGCGCGCGTGTTCCGCGACCGACTGCGCGCGCTGGATACCGACGTGCGCTTTGCTCGCGACGTGGTCGTTCCGGTGGAGCAGCGCCTCGTGCGCGAGACGTTGCGCAACTACAACGCGATGCAGATCGGCGCGATGGACGTGCTGCACGCGCAAGGACTGGCACTCGACGCCGAACGACGCGCCGCAGCCTTGCTCGCCGAAGCCTGGCTGGCTCGGCTCGACCTCGAGGAATTGCTCGCCGGACACGCGAACGACGCGCGGCTCCACCCCGATCGACTCATGGGAACGACGCCCGCGCGGGACAGCGCGAAGGAAACTCACTGACATGCACACATCACGACGAGACTGGCTGCGCACCTCGATCGGCGCCGCGGCTTTCCTGCCGGTTCTGCCGGCGCTGTTGCAGGGCGGAGCCATCGCTCCGAGCCCGAAGAAGACCGACTGGGACGCTCCGCCGCTCGAACCCGGAGTTCCGGGCCGCGATTACCGACCCGTCGTGACGCCGAATTCCGTCGCGCTCCCCTTCCGCGTCGTGGACGGCGTCAAGGTGTTCCACATGATCGTCGAGGACGTGCTGCACGAGTTCGCGCCCGGCCTCGTCGCGCACTGCTGGGGCTACAACGGCCGCGTGCACGGCCCGACGATCGAAGCCGTCGAGGGCGACCGCGTGCGCATCTACGTCACGAACCGACTCGACGTCACGACGACCGTGCACTGGCACGGGCTCTACGTGCCGAACGGCATGGACGGCGTCGGCGGCCTGCACCAGCGCGCGATCCAACCCGGCGAGACGTTCCGCTACGAGTTCACGCTGCGCCAGCACGGGACGTTCATGTACCACTCGCACCACGACGAGATGACGCAGATGGCGATGGGTTTGATGGGCCTCATCGTCGTGCATCCGCGCACGCCCGAGGCCGATCCGCCGGCGCGTGACTACGCGATCCTGCTGTCCGAGTGGAAGATCGAGCCGGGCACGATGCGACCCGATCCGAACGAGATGATGGACTTCAACGTGCTCACGATGAACGCGAAGATCCACCCGGCGACGCAGAATCTCGTGGCGCAACTGGGCGAGCGCGTGCGTATCCGCATCGGAAACCTCTCGGCGATGAGCCACCACCCCATCCACCTGCACGGACATTCGTTCCGCGTGACGGAGACGGACGGCGGACGGCTCGGGGATGGCTGGGTCGAGACCACGATCCTCGTCCCGACGGGTTCGACGCGTACGATCGAGTTCACGGCCGATGCGCTGGGTGACTGGCCGATGCACTGTCACATGACGCACCACGTCATGACGCAGATGGGACACGGCATACCGAACATGATCGGCGTCGACCTCGCGCACATGGACGACGCGCTGTACGCGAACGTGCCGGCCTACACGGAGATGGGCAGCGAGATGGGGATGGGCGCGAGCACCGGCGGCGCGGTCGGAACCGGCGGAGAGACCGACTCGCTGATGCCCGCGAACAGCCTGCCGATGATGGGGAGCCGCGGACCGCACGGCATCATCACGATGTCCGGCATGTTCACGATCCTGAAGGTGCGCGAGTCGATCGACGGCGATGCGGACCCGGGTTGGTACGAGCATCCCGCCGGAACGCAGGCGCGGCGCGCGACGCCCGAGGAACTCGAACAGGACGGCGTGAGCTCGAGTTGATGGAAAACGACAGGACCGACCGCCGGCTCGTGCCGGTCGGTCGGTCCTGTCCAGGCGCTGCAGTGTCTCGTCGAGTCGGCTCGGCGATCAGGGCGCCCAGACGATTTCGAGTCCGTTCGTCAGGTTGAACGTGGACGCCGTGCAGAACGCGGCCGCATTGCGGTACCAGCACTGGTACGTCCGCGATCCGGGTGACGTGACGAGTCCGCGGACCGACACGGCCAGGTCGCCGCCGGCCGGGTAGGTGCTCGTCCCACTCATGTTGTTCTTCGTGCCCAGACGGATGATCGAGCCTCCCGCGCAACGCAGGCCGTCGCCGAAAGCGGCGCCCAGACCACCCGCGAGTTGGCTCGTGCCCTGGAAGTAGAGCGCGCTCGAGTTCGGCATCCCGCTGCCCGTCAGCACGACGCTGTCGTTCGAGATGCTCGCGGATCCGCCGGCGACGATCCGTCCGCCGAGGGCCAATGAGTTTTGGCAGCCGAGTCCCGAGCCGGGTGCGCTGCTGTTTCCGCACGGGCAGGCCGCGCCGCTGCCATCGCCGAAGCAGAACGCCGTGCCGATGGCGCCGGGCGTGTACTTGAACTGGAAGCCGTTGACCGTGCTGAGGTTCATCGACACCGTACCCGGGTCGTCGGTGACGATCGTCACCGTCTGACCGGCGACGACGCTGATCGTGTGCAGCGAGAAGGACTGCCCCAGCACGTGCGGGGAACCGGGCCAGTTGCCGGTCAAGATCTGCGGACCTCCGCTGCCGCCCACGACGTTGACGCGCGTGTTGTAGAAGCCGGGGAAATCGGGGGCCAGCGCGTAGGTGTAGATCTCGTAGTCGCCGGGCAGCAGCCCCGTGACCGTCCACGTGATCGAGCCGCTCAGTCCGCCCTGGAAGAGCCCCCCGACGTCCGTCGCGTCCTCCATCAGGAGTCCGTCGTTGCCGTTCCAGATCGGGTTGTTGATGAAAAAGTCGCCGTTCCCGCCGGTCGGCGTGATCGCCGCGGCGGTCGCGAGGCCGTTGATGTCGCTCAGGGCGACGGGCGTCTGCGCGGTCGTCCCCACCCCGAACCACTGACCGGGCTGGTTCGCTCCGGCTCCGTACGCGAGGCCCGGCAAGGGAGCACTCTGCTGAGCGCCGAGGTCGATGTTGAAGTTTTGGCCGAAGGAGGGAACGGCGAGTAGCGTCGCGGCGACGGCCGAGCGGAGGAACGGATGGCAGTGCATGTAGGAATTCCAGAGGACAGGAACGCTCAGACCTCGGGTCCAGGCGGAATGAGCCCGCGATGGCCGTCCGAACGGCATCTCCTGGAAGTCTACGCCAGCATCCAGAATCGTGGGAAGTCTGCGGAAACGCAGGCAGGCTCTGGGACGGTCGGAGGCCGCAGCGCCGACCCGAACGCTCGAAGAGCCCCGATACTGAACCGGACTCGTTCCTGACACATGCCCCCGCCGTCGCTCGATTGGAGGCACCCCATCCAGCCGCCATGGCGCCGCCATTCCGCACCCTGGCTCATCGCGATCTCGCTCACGCTGAACATCGTGGCACTCCAGCTGCCGTTCCTGGATGTGCGCCGCGGACTCTCCACCGACGAGTACGGCCTGTGGACGACGGTCCGCCTGCTGTGGGACTCGGACCTCTACGTCCTGGCCGGCATCGTCGTCCTGTTCTCGGTCATCTTCCCCTTCGTGAAGCTCGGCTCGATG
>JBBQCC010000048.1:0-19869 GCA_038318285.1 Planctomycetota bacterium
GTCGAGGATGTGCGTTGCGGGTTGGTTGAGTTCGAGGAGGAGATGCAGTTTGCGTGGCGTGCACGCTGCTACACCGAGGTCGCCGAGATGCAGGAACGCGCGGCAGTCGAGGTCTGGCGGCAACCCGTGCGCGCCGAGCACGAACTTCGCGCACGCGAAGCGCGTCTTCTCGAGGCTCTGCTGCAGCGCGCGGCCGAAGGCATCGCGTTGCGCGACGGCGAGCGCGTCGAGATGACGCTGGGGACGATCAAGCTGTCGGGCAAGCTCGCGGCGGGCAGTGACCCGCTGGCCCGCGGTTTCACGCTGATCCTCGACGGCGGGCGCAACCCGACGCTCGCACTGCGCGCGATCCCCGGCGTGGACAACGCGATCGTCGTGGGACGCGAACTGATCGAGACGTTCGCGCGCGTCGGCAATACGCCCGACGACCGCCTGCTCGCCGTGCTCTTTCGCCTGCGCGAGGGCGAGGCGAGCGCGGCACGCGAAGGACTCGACGCCGGTGCGCTGCCGCGCGACGACCCGCTGGTCGCCGACGCCGAGCGCCGCGTGCAGGAAGCGCTGGACCAGCGGCGCAGCCAGGCGGACGGCGAGCGGGACGCCGCGCTCGCGCGCTACCACCTGGCGTTGCGCGAGGGTCGCGAGGGCACCGATCCCGCGCGCCTCGCGCGACGCATCGAGAAGATCCTCCGCGAGGACGCCGCGCTGCTCGGTATCGAACAGATCCAGGAGTTGCGTCGTCTGCGCGACGATCGACTGTCCGAACTGACGCCGCCCGTTCCTTCGCTCGAAGAACTCATGCGTCCGAACGCGTTCGAACCGCTGTCGAACGGACGCGTGCGCCTGCGCTACGACTTCGCGTCCGCGCGCGCGGGTGGCTTCGATCCCGGCTCGTGGATCCGCGAGGGACAGGGATTCGTGTCCTTGCGCGATGCACTCTCGGACGATGACCTGCTCACGCGTCCGGGTCCGAGCCTCGTGCTGCGGGATCCGGCGGTCGTGCAGTCGGAACCGGTCGACGTGCGACTGCGCTTCCAACCCAAGCCCGACGCGCCCGCCAATCTGCTGCTCGTGACCGTGTGTGGATTCCATACGGTGATCGCGGGCGGACGACAGGGTCGCCCGGCGCGACTGCTCGTCGACACGGGCGAGCCCGCTGCGCTCGTCGCGCGCGCGCGGGCGGGCGAGGGGACCACGATCGGTCCGCCGCGGAACGGGACGGGTTTCGAGCTGCGCGTGCTCGTGACGCGATCGCGGGGGATCATCACCGTCGAACTCGACGGTCGTCGCATCCTGGTCGAGCAACGCCCGGTGCCGCGCAACGAACTGGGCGATCGCCTCGTCTCCGTGAAGTCGTTCGAACCGCTACGCCTGGTCAGCGCGGCGATCGAGGTCAGCGTGCGCTGAGCCGATCGCGCTGATTCGGCCGCGCGCGGACGGTCAGGGACGCGCAAAGCGCTGCACGATCGCGCGCGCGGCTTCGATGCGCGCCGGGCTGGCGAGGTCCGCAACCGCGTCGACGACGTCCGCGACTTCCTCCGCGCTCGCGCCGCAGCGCACGGCGCCGCGCGCGTGGCTCGCGAGTTGGCGGTCCTGACCCAGGCAGGCGAGCGCCGCGCAAGCGAGCAACTCGCGGCGATCCGCCGTGAGGCCTGGTCGGCACAGCACGCGACCGTAGGCATGCTCGAGGATCCAGCGCGCGTTCAGCGGGTGGTGCCTGTGCAGGAGTGCCCGCACGTCCTCCGTCGCGTCGCCGTAGATGCGCGCGAAGAGTTCCGCGCCGCCCTGCGTCGGCTCCGTCAGTTCGTCCTCGTCGGGAACGCCCAGCCCGCCCAGACCGGCGAGCACGTCGTGCGCCTCGACACCGCGCGGGAACCCGGCGAAGACGTGCACCATGAGCACCGCTTCGCGCCAACGTCGATCGGGTTCGCCCTCCGGCACTGCGCGTCGCAGCGCGCGCACTTCGTCCCAGTCGCCGAGCACACAGGCGGCGAAGAATCGCACGAGACGACGGTCGGTATCGGTGAGCTTCACCCCGGTTTCTCGAGCGTTCCGATGCGCGTCCCGAGACGCACCGACCGGCCCTGGACGAGCTCGGCAGCGATTGTTGCGACGCCGCGCGGGGCCAGCAGAACGATCGTCGATCCCATCTCGAACCGCGCCAGCTCCGCGCCACGCTCGAACCGCGAACGGGGACGCACGGGTTCGCCGGAGTAGCTCGGCTCGACGCCGATGACGCGGATGCGGCCGACGTTCAGGGCCCCGACCAGCACGAGGAGGAACGTCCCGCGCGTGCTCTCCAGGCGCAGCACGCAGCGTTCGTTCACGTCGAGCACCGCGTGTCGAGCGAGCACCTTCGGCGCAACCGAGTAGCGGTCGCCGTCGATCCACCGCGCCGCCGTCAGCTGGGCGGCGATGGGCGAGTGGATGCGGTGGTAGTCGCGTGGCGAAAGGTAGATCGTCCAGGCGGCGCCGCCCTCGAGATCCAAGCCCCCTTCGAGCCCGCCGCACAGCTCCGCGACCGTGTACGGGCGACCTTTGGCCTGCAACACGGAGCCGCGCTCGATCGCGCACACGGTTTGGACCGTTCCGTCCACGGGCGACACGAGTGCGTTCGGGTCCGGATCCAGCGGTCGCAGGCCGGGTTTGAGCTCGCGCACGAAGAAGGCGCCGAGGCTCGGGAAGTCGTCGATCGCGAGACGAACTTCGGCGAGGTCGGCGCCTGCATAACGCGCGAAGCCACGGTAGACCGCGCCGCGCAAGAAACGCGGTACGCGCCGATCCGTCCCCCAGCCCACCAGCCGGGAGAGGGCCCGGCGCGCGAAACGCATCATCCGCCCGGCGCGCCCCCGCCGGCGTTTCCGTTTCCGCCGCCGCCGCCACCGAAGCCTCCGCGACGACCACCGCCGCCGCCGTTGTTGTCGTTGCCGCCCGGCCCGCCGCCGAAGCCGCCGCGGAAGCGGTCTTGCTCGTACTCGGCGATCTGCTTGCCGGTGACGGGACCGTAGAGGCGCTCGAGCTCGGAGTTGCCCCAATCACGGGCTTCGCGCATCGAGCTGCGCATCATCTCGCCGTCGAGCGTGCCGTCCTCGCGCGCGGCGCGCATCGTCTCACGCAGCGCGTCGAACTTGGCCTGCGACGCCGAGTAGAACTCGACGAGCTGGCGCTCCTGGACTTCGTTCAGGCCGAAGCGCTGCGCCATGCGATCCGCGCGTTGGAGCTTCTGATCTTCGTCGCGCTTCATCCGTTCGGCTTCACGACGCGCTGCCTCCGCCGCCTTCTCGTCGGCGATGACCTTCAGGATCTGCTCGCGCTGTGCCGTGGAAGGGGTGGAGAGCGCGGCGGTCGTCGGGGCCGCGCTGGCGACTTCGACGACCGGCGTGCGTGAGGCCTGAGCGCGCAGGTCGCGGATCTGGTCCTGCAGGTCGGCCATGTCCATCGACATGGATTCCAGGCGGCGATCGAGTTCGGGCGCGATGCCCTGCGCGGTGGGGCCGGCGGGCGCGGGCCCGACGGGCGCGACTTCTACCGTACGTGCGGGCGCCGGCGCGAAGAGTGCGGCACCACCGGCTCCGGCTGCGCCAGCGACGAGGATTCCGAGCAGGACGAGGAGGATCTTCATGGGTGGGACGGGCTCGCGAGCCCGAATTTCGTCGGTGATCTTAGGGGTTTGTCGACGCGGGAGCACGCGCTGGACGCGTGCGTCGTGGAAACGCGGCCTCGCGTCCTCCATCCTGCGGGTTCGATCAACCGACTCCGGCCGCCGGGGTTCCTCGGGAACCGCGCCGCGAGGCCCACCCCGCCCGCCCCAAAGCACCATGGACCTGACCCTCAGCGAAGAACACCGGCTCCTGCGCGACCTTGCGCGTGACTTCACCGACCGCCGCATCCGTCCGATCGCGGCCCAGATCGAGCGCGAACACCGCGTCCCGCGCGAGCTGTTCGGGGAGCTGGCCGAGGCCGGGCTCCTGGGGGTGGCCATCCCGACCGAGTACGGCGGCGCCGGGATGGGGGAGTTGGGGCTGTGCGTGGTGATGGAGGAGATGACGCAGGGCGATTTCTCCGTAGCGGTCACCTACGGCGCGCACGCCAGCATCGGCGCGATGTCGGTCGTGGTCGGCGGCACGGTTGAGCAGAAGAAGCGCTTCCTGCCCGACATGGCCAGCGGCGCGACGCTCACGGCCTACGCGCTGTCGGAAGCGAACGCCGGTTCCGACCCGGCGGCGATGCGCACGACGGCGCGGCGCGACGGCACCGACTGGATCCTCGAAGGCGAAAAGGTCTGGATCACGAACGGCGATGTCGCCGACCTGGTGACCGTCTACGCCGTCACGGACCGCGCCAAGGGCGCGAAGGGCATCACGGCCTTCCTCGTGCCGAGCAAGGTGAAGGGTTTCACCGTCGGCAAGCGCGAGGAGAAGATGGGTCAGCGCGGCAGCTCGACCGTGGCGCTCGCGTTCGACAACGTGCGCATCCCCGACGAAAACCGCCTCGGCGAGGTCGGCGGCGGCTTCAAGATCGCGATGGCTACGCTCGACCGTGGTCGTCTCGCGTTGGGCGCGAACTGCCTTGGTTCCGCGCGCGAAGCGCACAAGTTGTCCGTCGAGTACGCGGGTCAGCGCGAAGCGTTCGGCAAGCCGATCTCGGAGCACCAGGCCATCCAGTGGATGCTGGCCGACTCGGCCTGCGACATCTTCACGATGGAGAGCCTCGTCTACCGCACGGCGTGGCTGTGCGACGAACACCACGCGTTCGGGCGCGAGTCCGCGATGGTCAAGCTGATCTGCAGCGAAGCGCTCGACCGCGTCGTCGACCGCGCGGTTCAGATCCACGGCGGCATGGGCTACTCGGCCGAGTACCGCATCGAGCAGCTCTACCGCGACGCGCGCGTGACGCGGATCTACGAGGGCACGAGCGAGATCCAACGGCTGGTCATCGCGCGCGACGTGCTGCGACGCGGGGCGTGAGCGAAGCGACGCACGGCATGTCCGGCGCGCGCTGGGTCACGGTCGTGATGGCCAAGGCGCCCCTGCCTGGCATCTCCAAGACGCGGTTGCAGCGCGAGACGGGCCTTGACGGCGCGGCGATCGCGCGCCTCGCCGAAGCGTTCCTGCGTGACATGCTGCAGGCCGCGCGCGAGCTCGCCGAGGCTGGAATTCGCGTGCATTTCGCGCCAGCGGACGCAGAAGCCGTCCTGCGGCGCATCGCGCCCGACGTCGCGCTCTTCCCGCAGGTCGAGGGCGACCTCGGCGAGCGGATGGTCGCGGCCCTCGCGTCGGCCTTCGCGACGGGCGCCGAGCGCGTGGTCGTCGTCGGCACGGACGCACCTCAAATCGACAGTACGACGTTGCGCGCGGCGTTCCAGTCGATGGAACGGGCGGACTGTGTGCTCGGACCGGCGGAGGACGGCGGCTACTGGGCGATCGGTCTGCGCGCACCGTGCCCGGAGTTGTTCGCGGACATCGAATGGAGCACGCCGCACGTCCTGGAACAGACCTTGGAGCGCGGACGCGTCAACGGGGTGTCGTGCGTGCTGCTCGCGACCGACTTCGACGTCGATGGCGCGACGGATCTCGCGCGGCTCGCCGACCGCATCGCGCGTGGGGAAGTCCGCTGCACGGAGACGGCGCGGGCCCTCGCGGAACTGGGCCGCGCGTCCCCTGACCGTCAGTAGCCGAGCGCCTTCAGAACGCGGATGGTCTCGGCGTCGCCGGCTTCGAGCTCCGCGCGGTGCTCGCGCAGGACGGCGCCGAGCTCGGGCAAGTGGTCGTCGAGTGCGGCGAAGCGCACGAGTTCGGCTACGAGTCGTTCGACCGGTGCGCGCTCTGGCGGATCCGCGGCGAGGTTCGTCGTCTCGTAGGGATCGACGGCGAGGTCGTACAGCTCGTCCGACAGCGTCGCCAGCCGCGGGTGTCCGTCGGCCTCGTTCGCGATGCGCGCGAAGCGGCGAATCCACTTCCAGTCGCCGACGCGCACGGACTTCGACTGGACAGTGCCCTCGGCCTCGTCGCGATCGATTTTTTCGGCGAAAATAGGCGTTTGTATCGCTTCGCCGGACTTCCATGCGCGCGCTCGCGACGTTCCACCGCCCGTTGCCGACGCGGACAGCGCGGGCAGGCCCAACAGGTCCAGAAGTGTCGGCGCGACATCGCTCAGGCTGACGTCGCCGTCTTGCACGCCCGCTTTCGGCCCGCCGGGAACGTGCGCGGGCCAGTGCACGACGAGCGGCACGCGCACGGTCGCCTCGGACACGTTGCGTCCATGCTCGAACCAGTAGTCCTGCTCGCCCAGGCTCTCGCCGTGGTCGGCCGTCACGATCACGATCGTGTCCGCGAGATCGCCGCGCGCGCGCAGTGCATCGAGAAGGCGGCCGATCTCGGCGTCGGCGTAGCGGACTTCGGCGTCGTAGAGATCGCGCACACGCGCGGCGTCGATGCGTGCGTCTGCGCCGCGCGCTTCGGCGGGCACGTTGTACTCCGCGATCCAGCGCCGGTTCGTGCCGTCGGCGTTCGCGGGCGGAGCGGGCGGAATCCACTCCGGCGTAACACGCTCGAACACGCGGTGCTCGGGCGGCGCGGCGTAGATTCCGTGCGGGTCCATGTAGTGCAACCACAGGAACCAGGGCGCGTCCCCGTTCGCCATCGCGTCGCGCGGCCCGGCGTCTGCGTGTGCCGGCGCCAGTCCGAGCGCTGTGAACGCGCCGTCGGTCAGCGAGTGAGCCGTGCGCTGCGGAACGTCCTCGGGCGGCACGCCCAGCGCATCGGGCAGGTCCTCCGTCCACGCGCCGAATCCGCGCGAAAGTCCCGAGAAATCGGCGCGCAGCACGAAATTGCCGACGATCGCGGCCGTGTTCCAGCCGGCGTCGCGCAGGCGTTCCGCGAGCACGGGATGCGTCGGCGCGAGCGGCATCAAGAGGTCGCGCACGCCGTGTTCGTGCGGATAGAGCCCCGTGAAGAGCGACGCCAGGGCCGGCGTCGTCTTCGCGCGCGGCGCGCTGACGTGCGTGAAGCGCGTACCCTCGCGCGCCAAGCGGTCGAGGTTGGGCGTGACTTCTCGCGGGAATCCGGCGCACGAGAGCCGGTCGGCGCGCCACGTGTCTATCGTGATCAAGAGGACGTTGGGAGGTTTCGGCGCGCGGCTGCACGCGGCACAGATGAGCAGTGCCATCACGCCGAAGATCCGCACGTAACACTTCATCGCGAGCGCACGAAGGCCGGATCGATGTAGCGCACGCCGAGGACCCGCGCGCGCCCACGCTCGGCGGCCTCGGGTACCGAGCGCTCGAAGTGGATGTCGAACCGTTTCGCCATCGCCTCGACCAGCAGCGCGCCGACTTCGGGCGGGCCGACGTCGGCAGATGCCGCAGGGATCGTCGCGACGCCCGTCTCCAGCGCGGAGTCGCCCAACTTGATCGAGCCGTGGTGCACGACGCGTCCGTGCTTTCGTCGCTGCGCGGAACCGACGCCCTTGCGCTCGTCCCAAACGAGATCGAGCGGCGTGGACACGTGGAAGCACATCCCCGTGCCCTCGCGGTCGGACGCCAGGGCTCGCTCGCCGCGCAGCGCGGCCTCGACGCCGACACCGCGCAGCGCATCCGCAACGGCCGCGTGCACGCGCACGTAGGACTCGGAGATCGGACCGGCGTAGATCGGGTGGTCCAGGGGCGCGGCGATCGAGAACGTCAATTCGCGCGTATGGTGGATCGCACCACCGCCGGTGATGCGTCGCACCAAGGCCTTCGCGCGACCGTGCTCGGGAACGTCGGCGAGCTTCTGGAAGTAGCCCAGCGACAGAGTGTCCGGTGCCCACGTGTACAGGCGCAACGTCGGCGGCGCTTCCGTGGCTTCGAGCAGCGCCTCGTCGAGGCCCATGTTGAAGCTCGGGTCCGCGCCCCAGGTCACGATCAGACGCCAGGTCTCCACGCGCGAATCGTATCCGTTCGCGATCAATCGCCCGAGGGCGCGCCGCGACTCAGCCGCAGGCTTTTCAGGCGACCGGTGCGCCCGCGCGACCGGCGAGGTAGGTCTCGCAGACGATCTCGATGATGTCCGCGCGATCGTCCTCGGGGACCTCGAGGTAGTCGAACTCCGGCAGGCTCTCGAGGCGCACGGCCTCGCCGATGCCGCCGATCGACAGCACGAGGTCGAGCGTGTGCGCCAAGCGCGCCAGGGCCGCGCTGCGCGGGTGCTCTTCGTTGCGCTCGAAGTGGTGGTGGAGGCCCGCGACGGACACCAGCTCCTCGGGCAACTTCCACTCGCGCGCGATGCGCTCGCCGGCGCGTTCGTGCTGGAGGAAGAAGACACGCCCTAAAAGGCACGGGCGCACTTCGAACCGGCCGCGCACCTCGCGGCGCACCGTTTCGAGCAGGGCGACCTTGCCGATGTCGTGCAGGAGGCCGATCAGGAACGCCTGTTCCGGGTCCATGCGGAGGGAGGGCGCGATCGCGCGCGCGATCTGTGCCGCCGACTGCGACTGGCGCCAGACCTCGAGAGCGATGCTCGACAGCTGCTTGTCTCGCAGCAGCATCGTCCGCATCGAGACGGACATGATCATGGAGCGCGTGGCGCGCATTCCCATGCGAACGACGGCGTCGCGCAGCGTCGTGCACGGATGGTGACCGGCGTACAGGGCGGAGTTCGCGACGCGCAGCATCTCGCTGGAGAGCACGGCGTCGTGTGCGATCAACTCGACGATGTCGGCGACGTTCGCCGAGTTCTTCGAGGTCATCTCCATCGCCGACATGCTCGTGGCGGCGAGGTGCGGCAGCTCCAACTCGCCGGCTTCGACGCGACGCGCGACCGCGGTGAGAACTTGGTTCTCCTTGGCCGTCAGCGTGGCCGAGTGGTGGTCGCGGCCGTCCAGCATCGAGAGCAACTCACCGTTGCAGGCGGGCTGGTCGAGCGCCGGGACCTCGCGCTGGCTCGGCAAGGCGCCCGGGATGGAATCGAGGTCCACGGGCCGCGTGGGCTTGGGATCTGCTCGCCGGGAGGGCCGGTTCTCGCTGGTCGAAGCGGACCTCGACACGGGGGCCGTCGAGCCGAATCCGAACAGTCGCTTGAGGAAGGCCAGCATGTCGTGAGCAGGGGGGCCCGCGGAAGCTCGGGCGCACCCTCGGGACTATCGGACGGCCCCCCCCGGGGAGTTGATCCGGAAGATCGCGCCGGCCGCCGGCGCCCGTTTCCGGGCCACCGTTCGAGCCGTGGGGCTGGCCGGGCACCCGCAGCGGGCCGGGAGGGGCCCGGCCCCCCGGTCGGAGCCCACCCCCGCGAGTCAGCTCGCGAGTCAGCTCGCGTAGGACTCGATCGGCGGGCACGAGCACACGAGGTGCTTGTCCCCATACGCGTTGTCCACGCGTCCGACCGCCGGCCAGAACTTGGCCTCGCGCGTCCACTCGGCCGGGAAGGCGGCCATCTCGCGTGAATAGCCGTGCTTCCAGTCGTCCGTCACGACGTCCGACTGCGTGTGCGGCGCGTTCTTGAGCGGGTTGTCCGCGCGATCGAGTTCGCCGTTCGCGATCGCGGTCACCTCGGCGCGGATGCGCACCATCGCCTCGACGAAACGGTCGAGCTCGGCTTGGCACTCGCTCTCGGTCGGCTCCACCATGAGTGTGCCCGCGACGGGCCAGCTCATCGTCGGCGCGTGGAAGCCGTAGTCCATCAATCGCTTCGCGACGTCCTCGACCTCGACGCCGGCCGACTTCAGCGTGCGGCAGTCCAGGATGCACTCGTGCGCGACGAGACCGTTCTTCGCGCGGTAGAGGATCGGGTAGCTCGACTCGAGTCGCTTCGCGACGTAGTTCGCGTTCAGGATCGCGACCTGCGTAGCGTGCTTCAGCCCCGCGGGCCCCATCATCGCGATGTACATCCACGAGATCGGGAGGATGCTCGCGCTGCCCCACGGAGCCGCAGAGATCGGTCCGATGCCCTGCGCGCCGCCGGTC
Source organism: Planctomycetota bacterium (assembly GCA_038318285.1). Classification (GTDB taxonomy): domain Bacteria; phylum Planctomycetota; class UBA1135; order UBA1135; genus JAEUHZ01. The sequence continues at coordinate 9,938 of JBBQCC010000048.1, forward strand.
GTCACGCTGGGGTGCGCGGGCAGGAACTCCGCCAGGTGACGCGCGACAGAGATCGGGCCCATGCCCGGACCGCCGCCGCCGTGCGGGATGCAGAACGTCTTGTGCAGGTTCAAGTGGCAGACGTCGGCGCCGATGTCGCCCGGGCGACAGAGGCCGACCTGCGCGTTCATGTTCGCGCCGTCCATGTACACCTGACCGCCGTGACGGTGCACAAGGGCACAGATCTCGGCCACGCCGGCTTCGAACACGCCGTGCGTCGAGGGGTAGGTGATCATCAGCGCGGCGAGGTTCCCCGAGTGCGCCTCGGCCTTGCGCTGCAGGTCGGCGATGTCCACGTTGCCGTGCTCGTCGCAGTCCACGACCACGACGCGCATGCCGGCCATCACCGCGCTCGCGGGGTTCGTGCCGTGCGCGGAGTGGGGGATCAGGCAGACGTCGCGCTGCGGCGCGCCGCGGTCGCGGTGGTATGCGCGGATGACCTGCAAGCCGGCGTATTCGCCCTGGCTGCCGGCGTTCGGCTGCAGCGAAGTCGCCGCGAAGCCGGTGATCTCGGACAGCCAGCGTTCGAGGTCGCCGAACAGCCGCTGGTAGCCCTTCGTCTGCGCCGGCGGCGCGAACGGGTGCATCCGACCGAAGCCGGGCTCGGTGATCGGCAGCATCTCGGCCGCAGCGTTGAGCTTCATCGTGCACGATCCGAGCGGGATCATGGAGTGCACGAGGGACAGGTCGCGCGACTGCAGCTTGTGCAGGTACCGCATCATCTCCGTCTCGGAGCGGTACGTGCGGAACACCGGGTGCGTCAGGATCTCGCCGCGACGGGCGTGGGATCCCAGATCGGGCACCTGTGTCTTCGCCGCGAGCCGTTCGATCTCGTCGAGCGGCACGTCGCGATTCGCGAACACGCTGAGCAGGTCGGCGACGTCGGTCAGCGTCGTCGTCTCGTCCAGCGCGATGCCCGCGCCATCCGGATACGTGCGCAGGTTGATGCGCCGCGCTTCGGCCGCGCGCTGCACGCGGCGCAGGTCGGAGTGCGTCAGGTCGACGCGCAACGTGTCGAACACGTGGCCCGGTCGGACCTTCGTGCCCACGCCGCGCAGCCCTTCGGCCAAGGTGCACGTCAGATGGCGCACGCGGCGCGCGATCCGCTGCAGGCCGTCGGGCCCGTGGTAGACCGCGAAACAACCGGCCATGACCGCCAAGAGGACCTGCGCCGTGCAGATGTTGCTGGTCGCCTTCTCGCGACGGATGTGCTGCTCGCGCGTCTGCAACGCGAGGCGCAGCGCGCGCCGCCCGTTGCGATCGACGGAGACGCCCGCGAGTCGGCCGGGGAGGCTGCGCTTCCATTCCGCGCGCGTCGCGAGGAATGCCGCGTGCGGCCCGCCGAAGCCCAGCGGCACGCCGAATCGTTGCGTGTTGCCGACGGCGACGTCGGCGCCCCAGGTCGCGGGCGGTTCCAACAGGACGAGGGACAAGGGATCGCAGGCGGCGACGACGTGGCAACCGGCAGCGTGCGCGCGCTCCGAGAATGCGCGCAGGTCGCGCACGGTCCCGTCGGTTGCCGGGTGCTGCACGAGGGCGCCGAAGTACTTCCCGCTCTCGAATGCGTGCGTCAACGGATCGCCCAATTCGATCTCGAAGCCGAGCGGCTCCGCGCGCTGGCGCACGACCTCGATGGTCTGCGGATGGCAGGCCGCATCGACGAAGAACGCGATCGCAGCTTTGGACTTGGCCACGTCGTGCACGAGCGCCATGGCCTCGGCCGCGGCCGTGCCCTCGTCGAGCATCGAAGCGTTCGCGACCTCGAACCCCGTCAGGTCCGCGATCATCGTCTGAAAGTTCAGCATCGCCTCGAGGCGACCCTGCGAGATCTCCGCCTGGTACGGCGTGTACTGCGTGTACCAGCCCGGGTTTTCCAGCACGTTGCGCAACACGACCGGCGGCGTCACGCAGTCGTGGTAGCCCTGGCCGATGTAGCTGCGGTAGACGAGGTTCTGCGCCGCGATGCCGCGGATCTCGGTCAGCGCGTCGCGCTCCGACAGCGCCGCCGGCAGCGCCAGAGCACCTTGCATGCGGATCGCCGCCGGAACGGCCGCGTCCGCCAGCGCGTCGAGCGACGTGTGACCGACGACCGCCAGCATCGCTTCGACCTCCGCGCGGCGCGGGCCGACGTGGCGATCGACGAAACGGTCCTGGGCCAGGGCATCGAGGTCGCGCATCGGGGTCGTCGCGCCGGTGGCGCGGGCTTCATCACGCATCGTCGGGGACATGAGGGATCGGAGGAGAACGAGGTGTCGAGGGTCGCGCGCAGCGCGTGGATTCGCGTTGCGCCAGTGGAATCGCGTCGCCGGTTGCTGAGCGCTGGTGCGCGCTTGCTGGACTCAGTGCTGGGAGTCGTCGCTGGGAGTCGGTGCAGTGCGCAGCACGACATGCGGAGACGGTGTAGGGGCTGTCGGTACTCCTGCTGGTTGCTGAGCGCCCATACGGGCGCTCAGTACAGGCGCTCAGTACAGGCGCTCAGTGCTTCTTCTCGGCCAAGAACTTCTCGTAGGTGGCCGCGTCCATGTACTTGGGCAGGTCCTTCGAGCTTGGGCGTACGCGCACGAGCCAGCCTTGGTTCCAAGGATCCTTAGAGAGGATCTCGAGGTGGTCCTCGATGGCGCCGTTCACTTCGGCGATCTCGCCCGCGATCGGGCAGAAGAGGTCGGAGACGGCCTTGACCGACTCGATCTCGCCGAACGTCTCGCCCTGTTCGACCATGCGTCCGACTTCGGGCAGGTCGCAGTACACGAGGTCGCCCTCGTTGCCGTTGCACAGCTCGTTGATCGCGAAGTCCGTGATGCCGACCAGCACCGTCTCACCGTCGGGCTTCACCCATTCGTGGCTCTCGGTGTAGCGGCGGTCGTCAGGGCGCGTGGAACGTGCGGAGGGTTGTGCCATGGGATTTCCTGGGGATGCGTGGCGTTACTTGCGGGTGCGGGAGAAGAACGGCAGCGCGCAGAACGTCGCCTGCTGGCGCTTGCCCTTGATGTCGATCTCGGCGGCCGTGCCTGGTTGGCCGAGCCCAATCGGCACATAGGCGGTGCCGATGTTCGTGGAGAGCGTGGGGGACACGGCGCCCGACACGACGTGGCCGACGGATTTCCCGTCGACGACGACGCCGTAGCCCTGTCGCGGCGCGCGTGGTCCGTCGGTCTTCAAACCGACGAGCCTCTGCGTCGGCGCGGCGCGGATCGCTTCGAGCGCGCTGCGGCCGATCCAGTCGCCCTTCTCGGGCGCGAACGACACGCCGAACTCGAGCCCGGCCTGGATCGGATCGTGCGCCGCGTCGATTTCGTGACCATAGAGTGGCATGCCGGCCTCCAGACGCAACGTGTCGCGCGCGCCCAAACCGATCGGCGCGATGTCGTACATCGCGCCGTGCGTGAGGCACTCGTCCCAAACACGCGTGGCCTCTCGTGCCGGCACGTACAGCTCGTAGCCGAGCTCGCCCGTGTACCCCGTGCGGCTGACGCGCACATTCGGGATGCCGCACACGGTGGCGTGCGCGAACTTGTAGTAGCCGAGCTTCGCGAGGTCGATGCCCTGCACCACGTGCTCGGTGATCTCGCGCGACTTCGGACCTTGCACCGCGATCATCGCCAGCGCGTCCGTCTGGTCCTCGATGGAGATGTCGAAACCGGACACGTGCTCGCGCATCCAGTCCAGCACAACGGCCGTGTTCGACGCGTTCACCACGAGGAAAACTTCGTCCGCGTTGGGATAGACCAGCAAGTCGTCGATCGGCATGCCGTCCGCGCGACAGAACAGCGCGTAGCGGATCGAACCGGCCGTGATCTTCGCGACGTGATTCGTCAGCAGGCGGTCGAGGTAGGCGACGCGGTCCTTGCCCGTGACGCGCACGCGACCCATGTGCGACAGGTCGAACAGGCCGGCGTGCGTCCGCACGCGCGTGACCTCTTCCAGGATGGGCCCGTACTGCACGGGCATCTCCCAACCACCGAATTCGACGAGGCGCGCACCGTGGCGGACGTGTCGCGAGTGCAGCGGTGTGTTCTTCATCGGGATCTCAATGCGAAGAGGGGGAACGGACGCAGTACGGATACGAAGCAGGGGCGCGCCCCGGCGACGGCGGTCGCGCCCCTGTGCAGTCCGCGGCGCCCGGCTTCGAGAGATGAAGCTGTGCAGCGAACACGTTTCGGGGTCGGTCGAGTTCCTCGGGTCCTTCTTGCCTGAGAGTTTCGCGGAGCGCCTTCGCTCCACTTGCCCCTTCGGCGCCCGGCACACGGCCGAGACTCTCCCCAAGATCGACGACGTGTTTGTAGGGCAACACTCTAGTGCCTCGCCGGCGAGTCGCCAAGGAGCACGAGCGGGCTCGCCCGCGTGGTGGTCGGTCGGCCCGAGCACCGGCGCGCCGGCCTCCGCGCGCCACGGGGCGGGGTACAGTTTTCCGTGGCGTTCCCCAGCTCCGTCCGCGCCCGCTCCGCTCCCCCCGGCGTGCTCGCAGCCGTCGCCGTGCGGTGCTTCCTCTCGCTGGCCGCGTTCGCCGCGCCGACCGCCGCACAGGACCCGTTCGTCCCGTCGGTGCGCTGGACCCAGGCCTACGACGCGGCCGCGCCGGCGGTGCCGCGCGCGGTGGCCTTCGTGGCCGACGAGAACGCCGCGGTGGCGGCCTGGTCCGGGGCGAACCCGGCCTTCAGCGCGGCCTCCGCGCACGCCTCGGGACCGAACGCTCCGCTCGGGCGTCGACTCGCCGACCCGGCGAGCACGGGATCCATCGGCATCGCCGCAGGCAGCGGGCCGTTCCTCTTCACGTTGGCGCAGGTGCCAGCGCCCGACCCGCTGCACCGGCGGACCGTCGTGCGCGCATCCTCGATCGACGATGCGACGACGGGCCTCGCCGAGCGCTGGTCGCGCGAGTTCCCCTTCACGGCCAACGGCGCGGCGCGCATCGCCTGCGACGCGAACGGCGCGAGCGCGTGGATCGCCGCCTTCGACGACACCGCGCAGCGCGTGCGGCTCGAGCGCGTCGACGGCGCGACGGGCGCCCTCCAGTTCGCGCGCGAGCTCGACGCGCTGGCACTGGGCGAACTCGTCGTGGCAGCCGATGGATCCCGCGCCGCGCTGGCCGCGGGACTCGACGTCTTCGTGATCGACGCGCAAGGGAACACGCTGCACCACGCGGTGCTGACGGCCACGACGACGGCGCTGGCGCTCGCGGGCGACGGACGCGCGCTGGTCCACGGCGCGCCGGGGATGTTGCGCGTCTTGCGCGACGACGGCGTGGGCTACGCGTCGCAGCCGGCTCTGCTCGCGAACGCGGGCGAAATCGCAACGCGCGCTGCGCTCGATGGCGACGGTTCGACGCTGGCCGTCGCTTGGTGGAGCGCGAACACGGGCACCTCGTGGCGGTTCGAAGTGTCGGACCTCGCGCACATGATTCGGCTCGAGGAGCGCGCGTTCGTCGGCGTCCAAGGTGGACTCCAAGACCTACCGACTGCCGTCGCGATCACGCCCGACGGTGCGCGCGTCGCCTTCGCGTGCTGGGGGACGAATTCGAGCACACCCGAAGCCGGCATCTGGGATCGAGCGAGCGCTACCTACGTCCTCGAAGCCGACCTGCCCGGCAGCGCGTTCGCGTTGGCGCTCGACTCGACCGGCACGCGCGCGCTGGTCGCGGCCAAGTCGACGCACGCGAACGTGCTCTCGTCCACGGGCTCCGTTCGCCTGCTCGACACGGGCGAGCGCGATCTGCAGGTGATCGAGGCCCCGCTCGCGGGCGGCGTGCTGCACCTGACGGCGCGCGCCGCCGGCGCCAGCGCCGTGCTCTTCCTCGCTGGCGATCCCGCCCCGACGCCGTTCCGCGTTCCGGGGACCCTGGGCCAGATGCGCCTGCGCCGCGTGGGTCTGGGCGTCGCGCGCATCTCGGCCGACGCGACCGGGCGTGCCGATTGGACGACGGCGATCCCGGCCGCACCGGCACTCGTCGGGACGGTGAAATCTTTCCAGGCGGCCTTTCGGAGCGCGGGCGGCACGACCCTCGGCCAAACGCTGCTGCATTTGCGCATCCTCTGACTTCGCAGCGGCTTCGCGGCCCACCGCAGCGGACCCCGCAGGGCTCCGCGACCGCTTCCCCGACGCGGACCGCGAAGCGTCTTCCTTCCCGGCACTCAAGGGCCGCGATCGGGAGCGCCGATACCTCCCGCGATCCAGCCCGATCCCCATCGGGTGGCTCCGTCCGCGTCCACTGCGCGGTCGCCCAGTGCCCGCTCCACGAAGAGAAGTCCACCGAGGTCCCCGATGCGTCTTGGGAAGTTCCCGATCACCGCTGCCGTCCTTTTCACCGCCCTGTTCGCGGCCTGTTCCGGCGGCGGTTCTGATCCGGTCGCCAGCAATTCGATCTCGACGGTCGTCCAGGACGTGACGACGGATCCGACGGGCGCGACCACGGTGATCACGTTCGCTTCGGCGGACAAGATCGCCGCCGCGACCACGGCCAACTTCGTCGCCGAGGACGGACAGACGCCGACGATGGTCGTCGTGGCCGGCGAGGTCGTCACCGTCGTCTGGGATGCGTTCGTCTCGCCCTCGAACCGCGTGCGCGCGGCGGGCTTCGACGACGTGTCGACCTCGTTCGTGAGCGTCACGACGAACGATGCGTCGGCTCCGACGTTCGACATCACGGGCGGCACCCAGACGCCGGGACTCGGCGGTGACACGATCACCGTCGCTTTCTCCGGCACGTACGTCGTCCCGGCCGACGCCGAGGACATGGACAACTGGACGCTCACGGTCGACGCGACGTCGCTCGACCTCGTGGGGTCGACGTTCGACTTCGACGACATGGCGCAGACGCTGACGATTACGCTCGGTCAGCTCGCCAACCTGCACGCCGACTTCTCGCTGACCGCGAACGGCCTGCGCGGAGTCAACGACGCGATGGTGGCCTCTACTGCCGTCGTCGGTGCCGCGACGGGCGACGTCGTCGCGCCGACGCTGGTCTCGGTCGAACAGAACCTGGCCGAGGACGAGTACGGCCGCGTGGTCGACTTCACCTTCAGCGAGGCGATGGACCCGGTCTTCGCGGCGCGCCTCTCGCACTTCTCCGTCGCGCTGCCCGCGACCGGCACGTCGGTCGAGCAGCCCAGCGAAGAGGTCCTGCGCCTCTCGTTCAGCGAGCCGATCGTCCCCGGCGCGGACACGGTGGACCTCAGCGGACTCGTCGACGCGCACGGCAATGCGTTCGTCGATGCGACGGTCGCGGTGACGCAGCCCTCGCCGGTCGTGAACGCCTATGCCGCGACGCCCGAGGCGACGACGGTGGCCGACGCCGGCGGTGACACGGTCACGGTCGTCACGACGCAGGCGCTCGACCCGCGCACGGCTGAAGACGGCTCGAACTGGACGCTCGTCGTCGACGGGAACCCGATCGACCTCACGATGCAGACGCTCACGTACGACCTGATCGCGAAGACGCTGACGGTCTACCTCGACTTCGACATGTCGAACGGCGACGCGTTCACGGTGACGGGCGTCAGCGTGCTCGACGTCGACGGCGACACGTTCGCGCTGGCCTCAGGCGGCAACGTCGACGGCGACGTCGTCGTGCCGACGCTGCTTTCGCTGAGGCAGAACCGCGACATCGACCCCACGGGCGTGACGATCGACGTCGCGTTCTCGGAGGACGTGCGCGAGGCCGAGGCCGAAACGACCACGAATTACGTCGTCAGCGGCGCGATGAACCTCGTCTCCGCGACCCTCCTGTCGAACAACGACACCGTGCGCCTGGTGTACGACGACGTCGTCGTGCCGGGTGACGTCACGGTCGCTGTCTCGAACATCCTGGATCTGGCGGGCAATACGATCGTCGCCCTGCCGGCCGTCAACGTGACCTCGACGGACACGACCAGCCCGATCGCCACGGCTTCTGATGCGCGGGCGATCGCCGGTGCGGACAACGACACGCTGGCGGTTCTGTTCGACGACAACATGATCGAAGCCGAGGTCGAGGACCTCGCGAACTGGGCAGTCGAGTCGCCGATCGGCACGAGCGTCAGCACCACGGGCGCGACCGTCGACTACACGACGAACAACAACGTCGCGATCCTGACCTTCGCGAACGGCGTGAACTTCCAGCGCGGCGACGACTTCCAGGTCGCGTTCTCGAACGCGCGCGACATCGGCGGCAACACGGTCTCGGCCCAGGTCGCGACGGGGACGATCATCTCCGAGTCGGACGTGCCGATGGTGCACGCCGTCTACCGCGAGGATTCTCCCCTCAACGAGCTGGTCGTCGTCTTCACGGAGCCCTGCGCGAACGTGGACGACCTGTACGACGCGTCGACGAACGCCGACGGGACGCGCTACGACCTGCGCGATTCGATGGGCGCGCTGCGCGGCCGCCCGACCTCGGCTACGCCGGGCGCGGACGGCCTGTTCGTCCGCCTCGCGTTCGGCTTCACGGTCGGTGCGACGGACACGATCGACGTGTTCGGCTGCACGGACCTGTGCGGGAACCCGCTGCTGCCGGCGTTCGACGTGGCCACGGTCGCCGAGGACACCACGCAGCCGTCGCTCGCAACAGGCTTCAGCACGGTGACCACCGCTTCGGGGGACAACAACGACTCGATCGAGGTCGTGTTCGATCGCCCGATGAACCCCTGGAACATGCTGAACGCCGGTCGATTCGAGCTGACGGGCCCGAGCGGTCTGGTGACCTTGACCTCGGCGAACTTCACGTTCGACGGTATCTCGACGGTCACGATCGCGCTGCGCGCGGCGGTGAACAACGACCTAGCCACGGGCGGCAGCTACACGCTCGCGGTGAACGAGGTGTTCTCGTCCCAGGGCATCCAGCGCACCGTTGCGGACAGTGAGGCGGGCCTCTTCGCCACGGGCGACGTCACGGCCCCGGCTGTCGCCATGAACGGCGTGCGACTCGACCCGAGCGACGCGAACTCGCTGCTCGTGACCGCGGACGAATCGCTCGACGCCACAGCGGCGGACACGGCCGCGAACTACGACCTGAACAGCGGCACGCTGGCCACTTCGGCCACGCGCATCGCATCGCGCGTCGTCCGCGTGACGTTCCCCGTCGCACCGATGGCCGGCGACACACTCGACTTCACGGTCACCGACCTGGCCACGAACGCGAGCGGCACGATCAGCCGCGTCGTGACCACGGCGGACGTCGCTGCGCCGCTCGTGACCTCCGTCTCCGGGACGATCGTTCCGGGCTACGGCGGCGACTACGTCGACGTCGTCTTCGACGAGCCCGTCACGACGGCCGTGTTGGTCGGCTCGAACTGGGCGCTGACCAGCAACGGCTCGCCCGTGACGCTGGCCGGTACGCGGTTCACGATGCTGGGCACGAACAATGCCGTGCGCATGTTCCTGCCCGGTGGGGCGGACCTCGACGCGGCCGGGAACGTGACGGTCATGGTGACGACCGCGACCGACTTCTCGGGCAACTCGATCGCGGTGCCGTTCTCGCTGGCGGGCTCGGTCGCGGGGGACTCGAACCCGCCGATGGCACTGCAGTCCTTCGTGAACTGGCGTCTGGATCCGACCGGCACCACCGTGGACGTGTGGTTCGACGAGGACGTCGAGACCGCCGTCGCCGGCCTCGCCGGGAACTGGACGGCGACCGCTTCGTCGGTGTCCGCGGTCCAGATGCTCGAGCGCGACCACTACCGCCTGACCCTGTCGGCCGCCCTGGCGACGAACGGCACGCTCTCGATCTCGAACCTGCGCGATCCGGCGAAGAACTCGTCCGGGACGCTCGTCTTCGACCCGGCCGAGTGACCCGTCACTCGGGCCCAAAACTCGACCCCGCGCGGCGCCGGGCCCCAACGCACCCGCCCCACCACGTTAGGGGTAATTCGTGGTTTGGGCCCCGCAAGTGGGGCTCGCCCTCAGACCGCGGAGCGCGCGGC
>JBBQCC010000049.1:0-18729 GCA_038318285.1 Planctomycetota bacterium
CCTATCCGACGCGGCGCGTGATCGAGGCGTCGGGGATGCTGAAGAACAAGAAGCTCGAGTTGGCCTGGCTGTCCGATCCCGTCGACGCGTACATCGCGCACGTGAACGGGTCCGCGTTCATCCGCCTGCCGAATGGCGACATGCTGCGCCTCGGCTACGCCGGCAAGAACGGGCGCGAATACGCGTCGCTCGGTCGTGCGCTCATCGACGCGAAGGAGCTCGACAAGGACAAGGTCAGCCTCGCGTCGATCCGCGCCTGGGCGAAGAAGAACCCGGCCAAGGTCCAGGACTTCCTGAACAAGAACGACAGCTTCGTCTTCTTCCAGGCGATCGACGGCAACCCGTACGGTTCGCTCAACGTGCCCGTCACCGGCGGGCGTTCGGTCGCGACGGACAAGCGCCTGTTCCCGCGCGGCGCGATCACCTGGGCATCCGGGCGCACGGGCACCGACATCGGCGCGCAACTCGGCCGTTTCCTGTTGGACCAGGACACGGGCGGCGCGATCCGCACCGCGGGCCGTGCGGACGTGTACCTCGGCGTCGGCGACGAGGCCGAGAAGCTCGCCGGTTCGACGCGCCAGGAAGGTCAGCTCTACTACCTGTTCCTGAAGGAAGGCGCCGGCCCGACGCCGTGACGACGGGTGTCGTCCTCGCGGTCTGTCTGGGACCGGGCGGAATCCCGAAACCGGCGGTGGATCTTGCGGTCGTCGAGGAGCTCGGCCTCGTCGGCGACGGTCACCGCTTCAAGTTCCACGGCGGCGCGCACCGCGCCGTGTGCCTGTTCGCGATCGAGGACTACGCGACGCTGCGACGCGACGGCGTCCCGTGCGCCGAGCCGGGCACGTTCGGCGAGAACGTGCTGACGGAGGGGCTCGACTACACGGCGTTGCGGCCCGGTGACGAGCTCGCGATCGGCGACGAAGTCGTCATCGCCATCCACGACGTGCGCGAACCGTGCGGCACGCTGCGCAAGGTCGACAAGCGCTTCCCCGACCTGATGCTGGGCCGCAGCGGGTTCGTGTGCAGCGTCGTGCGCGGCGGGACGTTGCGCGCGGGGATGATGATCGGAAGGCGCCGACAGCCCGACAGCGAACCCGGCACCGCGCATGCGCTAGGATCGCACCCGTGAAGGACGCGCAGCCTGCGATGGATTCCGCCTCAGCGATGCCGGCGAGCCCCGATCCCGACGACGGCATCGACGTGACCCTGATCCGCTGGTGTCTCTCGCTGACACCGCAGGAACGGTTGGAAGCGTTGCAGGCCAACGTGAACGCGATCGTCCGGCATCAAAGATGCCGCGCGCCCAGCCTCCTGATCTCGAGGCCCTCGTGCGGACCCTCGCCGAGCGCGGCGTCGAGTTCGTCGTCATCGGGGGCGTCAGCGCTGCGCTGCAAGGCGTTCCGGCGACGACGTACGACCTCGACATCATGCTCGACCCGAGTGCGCCGAACCTGGATCAGGCGCACGCACTCCTGACCGGGTTGGGCGCCTGCTTTCGCGAGCACCTTCCTTCGGGGCGAATCGTGCTCGAGCGCGAGCACTTGGATGCGCCGTGCGCCAAGCTCTTGATGACGAGCCTTGGACCCTTGGACATTCTGAGTCAGCTTGCGACCCAGTGGCGCTTCGCAGACCTCGCATCCCGGGTGCGCACCGTGAGCTTGAGCGGTGAACTCCAGGTGCGGGTCCTCGACTTGGCCGCATTGATCGAGGTGAAGGAACGAATCGGACGAGACAAGGACCAAGCCGTCCTCCCTCTGTATCGACGGACGTTGTCCGAGCGCGATCGAGGGCGCGCCAACGATTGACCGATGTGGCGCACCGAAATCGTCGTCTGCGGGGTGATGACCGCCACCGGGATCCGCCTCTTCGCGATCACGGCGCGGTCGTGACGATCCGCTCGGGTCCGCGCGAGGCGTCGTCCGACTAGGATGGTTCGCCCGTGAACCCTGAACCCGAATCGTCGCTCGACCGTTCCAACCTCGTCTACCACGAGGCCCAGGACCGCATGGCGCTCCTGCCGAACTACTACAGCTGGATCGCGGCGCGTTTCGCGGGGTATTTGCAGCGCGGAACGGTGCTCGAGCTGGGTTGTGGCGCGGGTTTCGTGCTGCGTCACTACGTGGACGATGTCGAGCGCGTCGTCGCGGTGGACGTGAACGACGAGCTGCTCGCGCGCCTGGGCCGCGAGTACCCGCGCACGAAAGTCGAGCCGCGCAACGTCGACCTGCGCGGCGATTGGCACGAGATCGCCGACGTCACCGCCAATGCAGTCGTCGCGCTCGACGTGCTGGAACACTTCGACGATGACGCGGCATTCGTGCGCAAGGTCAAGGCGCGCCTCGCGCCCGGCGGTCGCGCGATCGTGAAGGTGCCGGCGCAGAGCGCGCTGTACGGCCCGATGGACAAGGCGTCCGGCCACTACCGCCGCTACGACGACGCGCCGCTGCGCGCGCTGTTCGAGCGCGAGGGCTTCCGCACCGTATCCGTGCGCCCGATGAACCCGGCCGGCGCGTGGGGCTACAAGCGCAAGCGCGTGGAGAGCACGAACTACTCGAAGAGCATCTCACCCGGCAAGTTGAAGGTCATCAACGCGCTGATGCCGGCGCTCGCCATGCTCGACCACGTGCCCGGACTGAAAGGCCTCTCGCTGGTCGGCGTGTTCGAACGTCACTGACGTTCGCAGAGGACGATCCGCACCGTCCCCGTCGTCTCGTTCGGAGACGCCTCGAACGTCGGTGACTTCGCTTCGAACCGCTCGTCCAGGTCGGGCACGTCCTGCGTCGCGAACCACGCGCGCAGCGTCTCGATGCGCTGGCGCGCGAGGTCCACAGCTGCAGCCCGCGTGCGCTCGTCGCGAAGGACTTCGGCGCCGGGCTTCAGGAGTGCCAGCACGCGGTCCAGCGCGGCGGCGACGGCTTCGCTCTCCTCATCGAGCGCGCGCAGCCGCGCCGTGTCTACTTCGACTTCGTCACGCCGACCGGCGGCCCAGGCTGCGCGCCAAGCGTCCCCGCGTTCCGTGCGCTCGCGCGCCAGCTCCACGCGACGTCCGCGCAGGCTGTCCGCGATGCGTCGGCACTCCGCGGGATTGGGGTTCGACAGCTCTTCGGCGCGCGCGATGTCGAGCGTGCCGAAGCGGTGCTGCAGCCGCACGACGCGTTTCGGGTCGGCGCGCAGCTGACGGACGAGCGGATCGAGCTCCGCGCGCGCCTGCGGCGTCAACTCGATCGCGCCCGGCTCGAACGCGAGCTCCACGCCTGCGGATGTGCGTTCCACGCCACCGAACGCGAAGTCGCGTGCTTCCAAGTCGACGTGCAGACCGCGAATGTCTTGACGGACGTGCAGCGTGATCGCGCCGGTCGTCGCATCTTCCGGGAGGCTTTGCGCGACACCCGTGGGATCGAGGTAGGGCTGCAATCGCCGCGCGGTGAGACCGCGCAGCTTGACGCGCAGTTGCAACTCGACGTCGAGCGGCCCGGGCTCGGTCGTGATCGAGCCCGACGCGTCGACATTCTTCACGACGTCCTTCCCCGGCGACCAAGCCTTCATGGTCGCCACGGACCGCTCGTGCTGCGCGGGGTCTCCGAACAGCGCGAGGTCTTGGATCTCGATGCCGCAGTCGTCGAGCACGACCTCGACACACTCGTCGAGGCTCTCGTCACGCCACGACAGGCGGTTTTCGACGACGGCAAGGTGGTCGATCTCGACGCGCGGCAGTATCGTCGGTGGGGTCGCAGCGCGCTCCACCGGCGCGGCGAGATCGTCGGCGGTGCGGAGCAAGGAGCGATCAGGAATGGTGCGCAGTCCCAGGCCCGCGAGCGATCCGTCGGCGCCGCGCTGCAGCGGCAAGTCCATGCCACGCACCGTCAAGTCGCGCACACCGAACGTGGCGTGCACGGGATCGAAGCGCAGGCCCAAGACCTCGACGACGCGCACGACGGACACCTGCGTCGCGTCGGCCAGCTTCACGTCCGCGAGGCGCACGTCGCCCTCGAATCCGCCGGTCGGCGTCGAGGCGCCCGAACCGACGAGGTGCGCCGTGAACGTGGCGTTCTCCAGCCGACTCTCGAGTCCGAGCTCGGCCAGATACGGTGCGATGGCCGTCGGGTGGATGCCGCTCGCATCGATGCTCAGCTCGGCCCCCTTGCGGTCGGCGAACGGCGTCGTCAGCCCCTGGAGTTGGATCTGCGCCGCGATGCCGTCGACGGAGCCGCGCGCGTCGATGCGAATCGGCTCGCCTCGACGCGCGCGCGTGTCGACGTTCGAGACGTTCGCACGCTCCAGCACGGCACGGAGTTCGACCGCGGGTTCGGACGCTTCGTCGCGCAGCGATGCGCTCAGCGCGCTCAACTCCACGGCGCCGACCATCACGTGGAAGCGCAGCTCGCGCAGGGTCGGCGGGGCTGTCGGCGGGGCTGTCGGCGTCGCGACTGTCGCCGGCTGCGCGGCGCTGTCCGCGAGCCGAAATCCGAACGCACACGGCCGACCGTCCGCATCGCGCCGCGCATGGATCGTGCCCGCGTGCACATCGACGGTCGCGACACGCAGCTCGGTCACGCGCAGCGACGTCACCTCGACCCGCGCGCCGGCGATGCTGGCGCAGAGTTCCCCGTCGGTCGCGAGCCGCGCGTCCGCGATCTCTAGGGAGCCCGCGATGCCGTCGCGCGCGGATCCGTCCGTGCGCAACCGCGTCTCGAAACGGAAGTCGCCGTCGAGCCGGTTGACCGTCGGATCGCTTTCCAGGCCGGCGATTCCGGCCATGTCCGCGATCTCCGCCAACCACGGCCCGATGGTTTCAGTACGCAACCCACCGAGGTGCGCGCGCACGGCGACCGCCGCGTCCTCGACATGCGTTTCGACCTCGATCTCGATCCGAGCGGATTCGAGCCAACCGGGACCGCTGGCGCGCACCTCGATGCGGCCGAGGCGATCCGGGTAGCCGATGTCGTCGCCTCGCACGTCCACGACCGCGCGCCAGTGCTGGTCGCCCCAAGCGAGCTCGTCGCGCACGTCGAGGCGCAACGACTCGACGCGCAGAGCGTCCACGCGCACCGGCAAGTCGAAGTGAATCGGCTCGGGACGCTTCGGCGGCTCGTCTTTCGCCCTGGCGGCCGCCGCGAGCACTGCGTCGAGCACGGGAACGCTGCCGTCCGCGAGCCGTTCGGCGACCACGTCGAGTCCGATCGCGGCCGCGCGTTGGACGCGCAGGTCGCCGCCGAGGAGGTCGCGCACCGCGACGTCACCCTCGATGGATTCGGCCCGCAGAAAGGGTGCATTCCGAGGCCCGCCGTCCGATGCGCGCACGCCGATTGCGAGATCGTGGACCTCGAACGCCCCGCGCAGGTAGTGCACGCGCAGTCGCGACCAGTCGACATCGAAACCCTTCGCATGCGCGATGCGCTCTACCGCGAAGGGGACCGCGGCGGCGAGCAGCAGACGCCCGGCGACGAGCACGAGTGCGGCGCGCACTGCGAGGACCGCCCAGCGTCCGCCGCGTGATCGCGTCTTCGCGCTCACCGCGACGTCTCCGGTTGCTTCGCGCTCGCAGCTGCACCCAGAGCCGCGTCGAGCGCGGCGCGGCGTTCCGCGGGTCGGTCGAGGTCGGCGACGAGTGCCTGGATCTCGCGATTCTCGGCCTCTTGTCTCGTCAGTGAACGCCGACGTTCCCCGGCATCCGCGATCGATGCATGTCGTTCGGCCTCGGTCGTCGCGCGCTGTAAGCCTTCGCCGTCGACGACTGCGACGACGAGCACGAGCGCATGCGGCTCGTTGCGGGCCGCAGTGCGCCGGAACACGAAGGCGACCGACCCGTCGCCTGCGGACAGGGATTCGCTCAACACGAGTCTCTCGCGGCCGCCGCCGTCCCGTGAGCCGAGCTCCAACGTGATGCGAACCGCGTCGGAGCTCGCCGTGCGCGTCGAGTCGAGCACGAAGCTCGGCGCATCCTTGCCTGCGACGGCGGCGTGGACGTCGAGCCGCGCCGTCGTTCCCGGTTCGAGCGCGAGCACATCATCGCGGACGGGCTGCGTTCTTCCGAGCGAGCCCTCGTCGATCCGCGCGAGCAACGCCTCGGCCTCGTCCCCGAACGCGAACCCGATCTGTCCTGCGTACCGGGTGAAAGGCCGCACGGGCTCGGCCGCGTCGGGTCCCTGCACGAGGCCGACGTGCGCGTCGAGCGAGCCGGACGTTTCCACGGGGGACTCCACCCAGATCGCGCGCTGCACGACGCCCCAGGCGGTGCCCGATTCGTGCGACGCGGACGCATCCTCCAAGGGACCCGTCAGCATCGTGCCCTCGTGCAGGCCCGATTCGACGACGAGCGCCGGTGGGACGAGCGGGCGCGGTGCTTGGGCGCTCGTGTTCGCGCAGCCGGAAAACATTGCCGGAATACACGCCCCGATCCAGCCCAAACGTGTTCGGAGCGATGTGTTCATGCGTGTCGCTCCCGAGTGTGACGTCCCGCGCGTCGGCGTCTAGCGTCGGACACGCGCACGCGGTCTCGAGCTTTCCCGCACAGGGCTCGGGCTCTCGCCTCGATCTGGCCGAAGTACCCGTCTGGAGCGGCTCACTCGCACCCCACCGCTCCACCAAGCAGCCATGGCGATACCGCTCAACGATCCGTCCAAGCCGTCTTCTCCCGAGTCCCCGCGTGCCCGCAGCTTCGCAACAGGCCGCGATAACCGACGCCAGTATCGCGTGCACAAGGGCAACGCGACCCAGCTCGAAGCCACCATCATCTGCCCCGACGGCCGACAGGCCACCGGCGAGTGCATGGATCTGTCGGTCGGCGGCGTCGGCGTCTCCGTCACGCACGTCAAGGGGTTCGACGTCGTCGAGGGCACGCGCGTGCGCCTGCGCGTTCAGTACCTCGGTCGGCCGAAGTTCATCGAAGCCGACGCCGAAATCGTGACGATCTCGAACGTCGGCCACGCGGTCCGCTACGGGTTCCGATTCGTGAGCGTCTCCGAGGTCGTGCAGCAGATCGACCCGTTCTACGCGCGCTGGTTCAACCGCCGCCGCAGCGCGCGGGTGATGCCCGATTTCACGACGAAGATCAGCGCGACCGTGCGCTGGAGCGATGGAGAGTTCGTCGCGAACGTGCACGACGTCTCCACGGGAGGGCTCGGGATCCTGACGACGGCCGATGAGGCCCTGGGCCTGCAACCGAAGAGCCGCGTCGAACTCTCGTTCACCTTGCCCGGCAATCCGATGCCTGTCGCATGCCGTGCGAAGATCGTCGGCGTGAAGTCGTTCACGAAGAACATGCTGGTCGGTATCGAGTTCGAGCCGAACGGCGGGATCGAGCGCCACGCCGCCGCCATGCAGCGCTACGTCGACGATCGTCAGCGCAGCATCGCCCAGTACAACGAGGCGATCGCGCAGCAGGCGAAACGCGCGAGCTGATCCGCTGCTCGAAATGAACGAACCGAGGCCGGGAAATCCCGGCCTCGGCTCTTTGCAGAGTCGCTCAGCGTTCCAGCGATCACTTCGGCAGGATCACCGCGTCGATCACGTGGATCACGCCGTTGCTGGCGTCGATATCCGTCGCCGAGACCTTCGCGCCACCGATCGTGATGCCGTCACGGGTCTTCACGATGGCCAGCGCCTGTCCCGCGAGCGTCGGGGCTTCCTTCATCCCGGCCACCGCGTCCGAGTAGACGCGACCCGAGATGACGTGCAGCTTCAGGATGTCGGCCAACTTGCCCTTGTTCTCAGGCTTCAGCAGCTCCTCGACGGTGCCCTTCGGCAGCTTGGCGAAGGCGGCGTCGGTCGGCGCCAGGATCGTGAAGGGCCCGTCCTTCGACAGCGTCTCGGCGAGGCCCGCGGCCTTCGCCGCGGCGATCAGGGTGCCGAACGTGCCGGCCTTCTGTGCCGTTTCGACCAGGTTCGCCGTGCTGGGCAGGATGACCGCGTCGATGACGTGGATGACGCCGTTCGAGCAGAGGATGTCGGTCTGAGTCACCTTCGCACCGTCGATGGAGACGGTGCCTTCCGTGACCTGGATGTCGACGCGCTGGCCGTTCACGGTGACCGCGTTCTTCAGCTTCACGACGTCGGCCGCCTTCACCTCACCGGCGACGACGTGGTAGGTCAGCACCGCGGCGAGCTGCGCCTTGTTTTCGGGCTTCAGCAGCTCGGCCAAGGTCTCGCGCGGGATCTTCGCGAACGCCTCGTCCGTCGGCGCGAAGACGGTGAACGGGCCCTTGCCCTTCAGCGTTTCGACCAGGCCGGCGGCTTGCAGTGCGGTTGCAAGCGTCTTGAACTTTCCGGCGGCCACTGCGGTGGAAACGATGTCTCCGCTACGCCCTTCGAAGGCGGCCGTCGAGGTGGAGCAGGAGCTCTCTCCGGGCACGGCCGCGGAGACGTAGGAGGTTGCGGCGAATGCCAGCGCTGCGAGAACGAGAATCTTCATGGGTCTTCTTCTTTCGAGTGTGCCGGGCGGGATGCCGACCGGTAGAACGCGATGGATTCGCGATGCTGGCGATGTGTTCGCTGAGTTCGTCACTCGCGGATTCACTCGGCACGCAGCTCGAACAGATTCAGCCTCGCGCCATCGGTCCGCGTGGCTCGAGCGCGACGCGACTCAGCCGCCTTCGAGGATGTCCGGAGTCGGACGTCGCGGACCAGAGGCCTCAGCGGCTCGTAACGAGCGCGATGGCGATCCCTGCGCGCGCCGTCCACGCGATCGTGCGCACCCAGTTCGATCGGACGAGAAATTGGTGCGCCCGCTCGTCCCAACCCGACTCCAGGCGACGGTGCATCGGCACCTGCAGGACGGCGGTGGAGACCCACACGACGAGCACGAGCGCGATCCCCATCCACGGCAACCACGGCGCGACTCCCGGCGGTGAATGATCGAGAAGCACCAACGCACTCCCCGCCTCGGCCAGCATGAGCGGACCGACGACCCAGGTCATGCGGCGCAGATGCCGGTCGTGCCAAGCGCGAAACGAGTCGCGGCCCACGTCGCGCATCAGTGGGTAATGCACGATCTGGACCATCCAGATCAGGCCGAACAGCGCCAGCGTCGCCGCGGTGTGGACGGGTAGGACCCAGGGCAGGAGCGCGTTCTGCATGGCGAGATCCGACAGGGTACGAAGGCGCTCTCCCCCAAGTGCCCCGAGACGTTCGCGCCCCGAGTTCCGTTGGATGCGATCCGCGCGGAACTCGCAGCGCTTGACGGGCCGGTCGCCGGGATGGAGTCTCGCGGCACGATGAAAGCCGTGATCGCGTCGCTCGGGCTCTTCCTCTTGTGCCTCGCCTGCCGCACCTCGCCGAGCACCGACGGCAGCACGAATGCGGACGGACACGGCGTCGCCACGAACCGCGATGCGCACGGCGACCCCGACGTCGGCCGCTACATCGCGCGGCTCGCCAGCCCGGATCGCCTGGCCGAACTCGAGGTCGACGACGTCATCGCGCACCTGGAGCTGGCCGAGAACGCGATCGTCGGAGACCTCGGCTGCGGACCGGGCGTGTTCGCGATCCCGCTCGCCCGAACCGTGCACGAGGGTTTCGTGCTGGCCAGCGACATCGAGCCGGCGCAACTCGACGCGCTGCGCGCCGCGATCGCGAGCCAAGACGTACACAACGTCGTCCCCGTGCTGGCGTCGGTCGGCGATCCGCATTTCCCGCCGGGCCAGCTCGATCTCGTCTTCGTGGCCGACACGTACCACCACCTGCGCGATCGCGTGGCGTACTTCCGGCGCGTGCAGCAGGCTCTGCGGCCGGGCGGGCGGCTGGCGATCCTGGAGTACAAGCCCGGCGACCTGCCGGTGGGTCCGCCCGCCGACCGCAAGTTGCCGCCCGGCGCGCGCGAGGCCGAACTGATCGAGGCCGGTTACAAGCTCGTCGATCGCTTCGACACGCACCCCTACCACGACTTCGAGATCTGGCGCGCCGTGCATCCTTGGGAGAAGTGAGCGCAAAGCGCACGGCGGTGCTTATGCTCGCGCGCGCAATGTCCAGCTACGAGGTCACGAAGTACACGGTCCAACAGGTGGAAGGCGACGATCAGATCGAGGTCGTCATCCACGCTTCCGACGGCAACAAGTGGGAGTACGGGATCCCCTTCACGCGCTCGACCGGACGCTACATGTTCGAGGAGATCGACGTGATCGCGAACGACTTCGGCGACGACTTCGCCGAGGAACTGCGCGAGAAGATCGAGTCGACCGTCGACGCGATCATGGGCCGCTGAGCGAGACTCGGCCGCGGTTCACTGCGGCTCGGCGGAGCCGTTCTCGGGCTTCGACTTCGCACTGTCGGGCTTGGCACTGTCGGGCTTGGCACTGTCGGGCTTCGGCCCGTCGGACTTGACCTCGTCCCCTGGGAGCGCACCCTTCTTGAACGAGTCGAGCAGCCGGTCCAGCGCGCGCCGACGATCCGCGTCCTTCTCGAGCTGCAGCGCGCGCCCGACGATCTCGCGCGTCTCGGCCTCTTTCCCGGCACCCGAGTAGAGGATCGCGAGGTTCGTGAGCGCCATCAGGCAGCTCGGATCCGTCTCTACCGCGCGACGGTAGTGTTCGACTGCGTCGTCGTACGCGCCCAACTCGTGCGAGAGCAGACCCAGTTGGAAGTGCGCGCGCGTGCACATCGGATCCATGGACAGCGCGCGCTCCAACCACCTGCGGCTCGTCGCCGGCGCGTCGGGATGCGCATTGCGCACATCGGGATCGAGTGCCAGCGACGAAGCGGAGAGGAGATCCTCGACGCGCGGTTGCCCCATCTCGAACGAGCGCTGCCACGCTTGGTAGGCACCACTCGTGTCACCCGATCCGCGCAGCGCGATCGCGAGCAGCGCATAGCTCTCCGCGTCGCCGCCGGTCTGTGCCACGAACCTGCGCAGAGGGTCGACTGCGGATGACTCGAGGCTGAGGCTCACGCGAACGCGACCCAGGCCGAGCAGCGCGCTCGACCGATTCGGTTCCTGGGCCAGCGTCCGTTCGAAGTACTCCGCGGCTGCGCGGCGGAAGCCGAGCTTCTCCAGCGAACGTCCCTTCCATTCGAGCAGGTCGGGGTCCTTCGGGAACTTCAACAAGCCCTGGTCGAGCAAGTTGCCCGCGCTCTCCGCGTCGCCGACCTCCATGAGCGCGTGCGCCGCTTCGATGCACGCGTGGAGATCGCCTTCGGGCGAGGAGATCCACACCGCCCACCAGCGCTCGGCGGCGACGCGCCAATCGCCGCGCTGCGTCGCCGCGGCGGCCGCCTTGGGGTCGGGCTCGCCGGGCCGGATCGGCCGGGGCCTGCTCGATCGACACGCGAGGGTCGCGGCGAGGGCGAAGCCCACCACCACGACGCGCATCCAAGTCGTCCTGCGTTCCATGTCGCGGCCTCCCCTGCAAGGAGGGTGCCCCTCTGTGTATCGGCTGCGAGGCCGCCGCGCATCTGCCCGCTCGGCGTTCCATCCGGAGGCCCGGATTTGCGACGATCAGCCTCCGCTGCGCCGCCATGCCGATCAAGGCCCTCTTCTTGGATGTCGGGAACACGTTGGTCCGTGAGGTCCCCTCGCGCTTTGCCATCTATGCCGAATGTGCACGAACGCACGGAATTGCGCTCGAGACCCCGGCGATGGCGGACCTGATGCGGCGCGCCCACCGTGAGCTGCCCGCGCGCGTCGGCGGCGCGTTCCGCTACACGGATCCCTGGTTCACGGCCTACATCGAGCGCATCTTCCACCACCACCTGGGCGTCGAGCGCGGCGCGCTGGGCGGGCTGGCGCGCGGCCTGTTCGCGCGCTTCTCGGACCCGGCGACCTTTCGGCTGCACGAGGGCGCGCTGGAGCTGCTGGACGACGCGCGCGAACGCGGTCTGGTGGTCGGCGTGATCTCGAACTGGAGCGCGCGGCTGCCCGACTTGCTGGCCGGCCTGGGCGTAGCCGAGCGCGTCGACTTCGTGCTGTGCTCGGCCATCGAAGAGCTCGAGAAGCCCGACATCGAGATCTACCGGCGCGCGCTGCAGCATGCCGGCGTACCGGCCGACGCCGCGCTGCACGCCGGCGACGACCTGGAGAAGGACTACCTCGGCGCGCGCCGCGCGGGCATTCGTGCCGTGCTCGTCGATCACGACGACGTGCATGCGACGCTGGGCCATCCGCGTGCGCGCGACCTCGCACAACTGCTCGAACATGTACGGAGCTTCGCCGCGTGAAACCCGAATCGACGCGTGAACTTTCGCGCGAGCTGGGGCAACTGCTGGCCGGCGTCGCGCGCCTGACCGGTGCGCTGCGCGCGCGCTTCGTGGGACAGGACCACGTCGTCGAGGAATTGCTCGCGGCGCTGTTCGCCGGCGGCCACGCGTTGATCGAGGGCGCGCCGGGGTTGGGCAAGACGACGCTGGCGCGCACGTTGGCCGCCGCGCTCGACCTGCGGTTCACGCGCGTGCAGTGCACGCCCGACCTGATGCCGTCCGACGTGATCGGCGCGCGCATCCTGGACGAGGACGAGCGCGGCGCTCGCAAGTTCCGCTTCGAACCGGGCCCCGTGTTCACGAACGTCCTCCTGGCCGACGAGGTGAACCGTGCGTCGCCGCGCACGCAGTCGGCGCTGCTCGAAGCGATGGCCGAGCGCCAGGTGACGGCGCACGGCGAGACGCGCCGCTTGGAAGAACCGTTCTTCGTCGTCGCGACGCAGAACCCGGTCGAGATGGAGGGCACGTTCCCGCTGCCCGAAGCGCAGCTCGACCGTTTTCTCCTGCAGATCCGCGTGGACGCGCCGTCGCTCGACGATCTCGTGCGCATCCTGCACCTCGATGGTGAAGGCGCGCCGGCATCGGACGCACCCGTCGAACGAGTGCTGTCGCGCGTGGACGTGTTGCGCCTGCGCGAACTGGCGCGCGAGGTCCCGGCAGGCGACGACGTGCTGCGGCGGATCGCGCGGCTCGTGCGCGCGACCCACGCCGACGCGGAAGTAGCGGGCGAGTCCGTGCGCGCCGCCGTGCGGCACGGCGCCAGCCCTCGCGCCGCGCAAGCGCTGCTGGCTGCGTGTCGCGCACACGCGCTGATCTCGGGACGACTGCACGTCGGCGACAAGGACGTCGAACGCCTTGCGGCGCCTGTGCTGCGTCACCGGCTGGTACTGTCCTGGGAAGGCGAGGGCGGCGGCACGTCGCGCGACGCGCTGATCGACGAGGCGCTGCGCCGCAGCGCTTGACGTCCGCGCCTCGCCGGGCGGGCATCGTTCTTTCGTAGCGAGCGCTGACGCGTCGTCCCGCGCCCGGGTCGGAAAGAAGTTCCCCTCCGTGCGGACCCTGCGCGCACTCCGGGCCCGAACTGCCGATCGAGTCTCCATGCAGAGCCTCAGTCCGACGCGGATCGCCCTCGTCCTGGCCTCGATGTTCATCCTGGCGTTCGTCGCGTTCGTCTCCGTGCCGCGCACGACGAGCAGCTCGAGCGTGCTGTTGCCCGTGTCGACTGCACGCGTAACTGCCGCGCCCTACGTCTCGGCGCTGGACTGGTTGCCGCGCAATCCGGTGCGAGACGCCAGTGTCGACTACACCGTGCAGATGCAGGCGGCGCTCGACGCCGCTGCCGGCGGCGTGCTGTTGCTGCCCGACTTCCCGGTTCGCGTCTCCAAGCGTCCGGGCGTCATCCACTGCCTCATCGTGCGCACGCCCATCGAAGTGCGCGGATCGGTGTCGTCGCAGCTCGTGGACACGGGCGGCGCCGTCCAGATCCTGCGCGTCGAGAACGCGAGCGGCGTTCGGCTGCACGGATTTTCGCTGAAGGGCCGCGGCGGCCAGGGTGTCGGTCTGGCACACGGAATCCTGCAAGTCTTCGGCGGCGAGGACATCTCGATCGAAGACGTCACCGCAATCGACAGCGACGCCGACGGCATCGTCATCGCGGACGCGCGTCGCGTCGCGATCCGGGGCTGCCGCACGCTGCGCACCTCGAAGTCGGGCTTGTACCTGTCGCGCTGCATCGGTGGCGTCGTCGCCGACAACGTCGTCGAGGAAGGCATCGGTCACCGCACGGCGCAGGGCGCCCTGGTCGGCACGGGCATCCAACTGTCGAGCAACACGGACATCACCTGCACGGGCAACGTCGTGCGCAACGGCATCGGCATCGGGATCCTGCTCGACGCGAACTCGACCGGCGTCACGCCGACGGGCTGCGCGATCGTCGGGAACCGCGTGCGCGGATGGCGCAACACGTTGAACCCCGACGTTTCAGCAGGAATTCGGCTGCAGAACTCGGCGGTCGACCACCTGACGCGGACGCTCGTCGCTGCCAACACGATCGAGCGCTGCGGCTCGCACGGCATCTACGTCGAGAACCAGGACGGGGTGTCCGTGCTGGGCAACACGGTCTCGTCCAGCGATCGTTCGTCGATCTGCATCTCGACCTCGAAGGACGTGCAGGTGATCGGCAACGTGGTCCTGGATCCCGACGCCGCGAACACGGGCAGCCAGGCCGGCTTGCACTTGATCCGCGAGGTCACGGGCCTCGTCGCGCAGGGCAACCGCATCGAATCGCGCGCGACTACGCCCTACGTCCCGGCCGTGCGCGACCAGTCCACCGGCGGCAACAACTCGATCGAGCCGCAACAGCGCCGCGCGACCGCGCCGCCGACATCGGGCTTGTGGAGCCAGGGCGACACGCTCTGGAACGCGCAACCGTTCTCCGGCTCACCGCTAGGTTGGGTCTGCACGAGCGGCGGCACGCCTGGCGTGTGGAGCGTGATCGGCCGCATCGAGTGACGCCGCGGCGTTCTGCCGCGCGTACCCACGATGTGATCAATCGTCGCCGAGCGGACGCACGAAGTCGGCCAGCACGCGTGCAAAGCGCTCGGGGTCCTCGAGCATCGGGAAGTGGCTCAAGCCATCCATCTGCACGGAGGTGAAGCCTGCATTGTGCGCCTGGTTCGCGACCACGTTCGTCGGTGACGTGTTGATGCAGTGCACGGGCACGTGCACCGCTTCCAGCGCCGCCGCCGCGTCGTAGTGCAGCAGGGACTCCATCATCGCGATCGCGGGACCGGGCTCGACGGACGACATGCGGCTGGCGACGAGGTCCACGAGGTGCGGCTCCGCATCCTTCAGGAACAGGTGTTCGCGCACGAACTTGTCGGTCGTGCCGACGAAATCCGCGCGAAACGGTGCCACGAACGCTTCGATCTGCTCGTCGGTGAGGTGGCGATCGACGTCGTGCAGCGAATCCACGCCGACGACCGCGACGACGCGCGAGCCCAGCTTTTTCGCCGCCTCCAAGGCCACGGGTCCGCCCATCGAGTGACCGATCAAGACCACGCGCTCGAGCTGGAGGGCGTCGCACACAGTCACGACGTCGTCCGCGAAGGCCTCGATCGTCCAATCCGTGCGGACCGCTTCGGATTCGCCGTGTCCCATGAGATCGAGCGAGACGACGCGGCGGACCCGCTGGAAGCGATCGAACTGCTCGACCCAGTACATCCGGTGGCACGACCAGCCGTGGATGAACACGAGCGTCGGCTCGCCTTCGCCCTCGACCTCGTAGCGGATCGCTGCGCCATTCGCATTGCGCGCGGTTTCGGGCCAGTGCGACGTCGCGCCGCACGCAGGGAGCCAGACCAGGGCCAACAGGGCGATGAGGAGTGCGCGCATCGCGTCAGCCTACGGAATCGCGCGCCTTCGTTCCGCCTCGTTGCGTCCCCTTCGACGCGCCGCTTTTCGACGCGCCCCTGTTCGACGCGCCTTCTTCAGAGGCGCCGCGCGGCGCGCACGCCGATGCGGCGGTCGCGCAGGTCGACTTGCGCCTCCACGCGCGCCGTCGACCGCAGGTCCACGGCGTCGCTGGCCCAACTGCCGCCGCGCACCGCGCGGCGCGTCGCGTCGCCGGCGACGCGCGCGCCGTCGTTCTCGCGCAGGCCGATCGTGCCCTCGACAGCCCATGGGTCGAGCGTCCACTCGGCGACGTTTCCGAGCACGTTGTACAGCCCGAAACCGTTCGAGCGCAGCGCATCGATCGCGACCGGCGCACCCTGGCCCGCGCCGGCGTAGCGCGGATCCAAAGCCGATCGACCCTGCACCGCTCCACGCAGCGAACCCGGGTCGTTGCCTGTCCACCAGCGCGTCGTCGTGCCGCCGCGTGCGGCGTACTCCCACTGCGCTTCGGTCGGCATTTCGAGGCCCGCACGCAAGAGAGCAACGCGCGCGTCGTCCCACGTCATGCCCTCGGCCGGCAGGAGAGCCGACGCGTCATCGACGTCCTCCGGGCGATCGGCGATGCGTCGCCACTGCGCACGCGAGACCTCGTACTTGCCGACGAGGAACGCCGTCAGCTCGACCTGTCGACGCGGACCCTCTTCGCTCTGCGCCCAGGGATCGCCGAACGCGTCACGAGCGGTGCCGGTCGCGCTCGCGCCGAGGAAGAAGCGGCCGCTCGGCAACAGGACGAGCACGACCGCGCTGGATCCGTCGAGCACGAGCGCGCCTTGTGCATCGCGCTCGGGCACCGTGCCGCTGGCGAGATGCGCGAACTCGAAGAGGCGCGTCGTCGGGTCGCGTCCGATCGGCACGAGCCCGACGATCGGCGTCAGCGCGAGGCCGCGGTACTCGGGCGCCTGCGCGACCTCGTCGATCGTGTGCGTCCACGCATCGCGCGCGCCGACCAGGCTGGCTTGCTCCATCGACTGCGAAAGCACGAGGCGCTCGCGGATCAAGTTCGCCAGCCCGCGTTCCGGTTCCGCCAAGCGATCGAGGCCTTCGACCAGCTGGGTCAGGAGACCGTGGCGGAATCCGTCCTCGTCGTTCGCGAACGTCCATGTTCCGTTCGCGAACGTGCCGTTCTCACGCAGCGCTGCGAGCGCAGCGGCGTGGCTATCGCGACGCAGCGCGAGGTCGCGCGCGTCGCGCAACCAGTCCTCGAACGCCGGCTGCGATGCGGGGCTAGCCGGGCCCAGATCCGCCGCGCGGCGTTCCAGTTCCTGCAGGCGCGCGACGTCCGCCAGGCGCAGGATCTCGGCCGCGTCGTGTCCGCGTTGCCACGACCACAGGGCGGCCCCGGCGACGAGCGCCAGCGTGGCGATCGCGATCGTCGACGACAGCGCGCGGTTGCGTCGGCACCACTTCACGACGGATTCGACGGCGCCGGTGCGGTGCGCGCGCACCACGCGACCCGCGAGGAACGCGCGCAGGTCGTCGGACAACTGGCTGACGTCGGCGTAGCGCGCCGCGGGATCGCGCGACATTGCCTTGTCGCAGATCGAGACGAGCTCCATCGGCGCGTCGGGCGCGGCGCGTGCGAGCGCTTCGGGCGGCCCGCGCTTCACCGCCTCGATCACGACATCGCCCGAATCGCCGACGTAGGGCGATCGACCGGCCAGCGCGTGCCAGAGGATCGCACCGATCGCGTACACATCCACACGGGGATCGACGTCGCCCGAGCGCCCCGCCGCTTGCTCGGGCGGCATGTACGCCGGCGTTCCGATCACGTCGCCATGCCGCGTTTCCTCCGCGGGCGGAGCGAGTTCCTCGTGTGCGTCGTGCGCGGTCTCGCGTTGCGCGTCGCGAGCGCGCACAGGCTCGCGTTGCGCGTCGCGGGATCGCGCAGGCTCGTGTCGCGCGTCGCGGGCTCGCGCAGGCTCGTGTTGCGCGTCGCGAGCTCGCGCAAGCCCCCAATCGACGACGTACACCTCGCCGAACGCCCCGATCAGCACGTTCGCCGGCTTCAAGTCGCGGTGCACGACGCCGCGCGCGTGGGCGTAGGCGACGGCGTCGCAGGCTTTGAGCAAGCACTCGAGCACCTCTGGCAGCGACGCGCGGTTCGGCGCTAGGAGGCGCGCGAGGTTTTCGCCGCGCACGAACGGCATCGTGAACCACACCTGTCCGTCCTCGTCGATGCCGGCGTCGTGCACGGGCACGATGCCGGGGTGTTCGAGGCGCGCGGTCAGCTTGGCCTCGGCCAAGAAGCGCCGCAGCATTCGCGGATCGCGCGAACGCGTCTTGAGTCGCTTCAGCGCCAGCTCGCGGCCCAAGTCGCGGTCCGCGACGCGCCACACCTCCCCCATCCCGCCGCGCGCGACGAGCTCGATGCGCTCGTAGCGCCGGTGCGCACGATCGGGATCCGCGAGTCGCGCCAACTCGGCTTCTGTCGCCGCATCGAGCGGTTCGGGACCGCGCAGGGCGCGCTCGACGGAATCGAGCGTCGCCTCGTCGGCGGCCAGTTCGCCCAGCCAGTGTTCGATGCGCGACCAGCGCGCGTGCAGGGCGCGCAACTCGTCCGCGACCTCGGGATGCAGCGCTGCCTCGCGCTCGATGTCGATGCTCGCCTTTCCGTCGGCGCGCGCAGCGATCTGTGCGAACACGTCGCGTGCGGCGCGGCTGAAACGGCCGGTCGAGGACGAACCCATCGACTTCGCAGTCTACGCGGCTTGCGGGCTCGCCGCCGCGCGTGTCGAATCGTGGACTTGGCCCTGGATCCCAAGGATACGCCGAACGGCCGCGCGCTGACGCGGCCCGAGCTGGAAGAGCTGCTGCAGCGCCACTTGGTGCCGCTCCGCTCCTACGTCCGGCTGCGATCGAGTCCGGCGCTGTGCCGCATGGAGCCGCCGTCGGACGTGTTGCAGTCCGCGTTGCGCGAGATCGTTGCGCGCGCCGACACGTTCCGCTTCACGACCGACGCCGCCTTCCGGCGTTGGATCCTGACGATCGCGCTGCACAAGATCGTCTCGAAGACGCGCTACCACGGAGCCGCGCGGCGTTCGACGGGTCGCGCGGAGGACTTGGCCAGCCGCCTTGGGGAAGTGCCTGCGC
>JBBQCC010000050.1:0-18587 GCA_038318285.1 Planctomycetota bacterium
GTTCACGCCCAGACGCAACTCCTTGCCGGACGTGGAGGACTTCGGCGCGCGGCCCTCGACGAGGCTGAGGATCACGTCCTCGAGCTGCGTCCCCACGAAGATCGACACGATCGCCGGCGGCGCTTCGTTCGCACCGAGGCGGTGGTCGTTGCCAGCGGTCGCGACGGACGCGCGCAAGAGGTCTTGGTAGATGTCCACGGCGCGCACGATCGCCGAGAGGAACACCATGAACTTCAGGTTGTCGTGCGGTGTGTTGCCCGGCTCGAGGAGGTTGTTCCCCTGGTCGTCGGCGAGCGAGTAGTTGTTGTGCTTGCCCGAACCGTTCACGCCCGCGAAGGGCTTCTCGGAGAGGAGGCACGTCAGCCCGTGGCGCTCGGCCACGTCCTTGAGGACCTCCATCGTGAGCATGTTGTGGTCGGCCGCGACCGTGACCTGCTCGAAGATCGGCGCGAGCTCGAACTGGCTCGGCGCGACCTCGTTGTGGCGCGTCTTGATCGGAATGCCGAGCTGCCAGAGCTCGATTTCGAGGTCCATCATGAACGCCAGCACGCGCTGGCTGATGGCGCCGAAGTAGTGGTCCTCGAGCTCTTGGCCCTTGGGCGGCTTCGCACCGAACAGCGAACGGCCCGTCGCGACGAGATCGGGGCGCAGGAAGTACAGCTGGCGCTCGATCAGGAAGTACTCCTGCTCGGGGCCGCAGGTCGTGTGCACCTTCGTGACCGCGCGCTCGCCCAGGAGGTGGAGCAGACGCACGGATTGCTTCGAGATCGCCTCGCACGAGCGCAGGAGCGGCGTCTTGAGGTCGAGAGCCTCGCCCGTCCAGCTCGCGAAGGCCGTCGGAATGCACAGCGTCGACCCGTGCGGGCTGCGGCGCAGGAACGCGGGCGATGTCGGATCCCAGGCCGTGTAGCCGCGCGCTTCGAACGTGACGCGGATGCCGCCGGAGGGGAACGAACTGGCGTCCGGTTCGCCTTGGATCAGTTCCTTGCCCGAGAATTCGAGGATCGCCTTGCCCGTGCTCGTCTGCTGCAGAAAGGAATCGTGCTTCTGCGCGGTGAGCCCGGTCATGGGCTGGAACCAGTGGCTGAAGTGCGTCGCGCCGTGCTCGATCGCCCAGTCTTTCATCGCGTTCGCGACCGCGTCGGCGATGCGCGGATCGAGCGCCTCACCGGCGTCGATCGTGCGCCGCAGAGCGGCGTAGACGGACTTCGGCAGTCGCGCGCGCTGCGCGTGGTCGTTGAAGACGAGGCTGCCGAACAGCTCGGGGAGCCTCGCGCGCAGAGCTCCGGTGTCCGCAGAGCCTCCCTGCGCCGGGCTGGAGGCAGACGATTCCGTGGAGATGGCGCGCACCGCGGCGAGCCGCTGGTTCATCGTCGGGGTCATGGCGGGAGGGGCGAGTGCAATCGAAGGACCACTCGGTTCGGTCGGCGCGAGTCGGTGGGGTCTTCTCGAGGGCGGTGTGCAAGATCCGCGTGGATCGTCCTCGGAGACTCGGGCCGCGAGAAGCTAGCGGTGTCGCGCGGGCGACACAAGTCGAGGCGACATCGGCGAGCCCCACCTTTTTTCCTTGCAGAGGTTGGAGATCCGCCGGAAAAGAACAGGCTGATCGGCACCGCGGGCCAGGCGCTTGCGCCGTCTGCGTACCGATGGCCGTGGCCGGCACCGTGCCACGGTCCGTGCCTTCCTGTCCTCGAACCTCCTCCAGCCCAACTGATCCCCATGCGGTCCCTCCTGCGCCTCCCGCAAGGCCATTCTGCGACCACCCTCCTCGAGCCGGGTGATGACCAATTCGGCGTCGATGGTTCCACCCTCACCGCGTACGCCTCCGAGGACCTGGACACCGATACCGACCTCGACCTCGACTTCGACGACGACGATGACGACGACGAAGAAGAAGAAGATGAGGACGACGACGAGGACGAGGACGACGAGGATGAAGACGACGACCTCGACGACGACGATGATGATGACGATGACGATGGCGACGACGACTGAGTCGTGCGTGCGGGGGAACCCTCCACACGTGTCCTCGTTGTGCTCGTCGACGCCCCGCCCGGACCGGTCGGGGCGTCGGCGTTTCCGGATCGCGCTCGGCGTGCTGCGCTCATGAAACCGTCGCCGTCGGATCTGCGCGCGCTGGGTCGCCGCGATCCGGCGCTGGCGGTGTGGTCCCGCAAGCTTGCGCCGTTCCCGGATTTTCCAGTGCCCACGCGCGGCGTGTCCACGCACTACGAGTCGTTGGCGCGCGCGATCGTCTTCCAGCAGCTCGCCACGCGCGCGGCCGAGACGATCCACGGTCGCGTGTGCGCGCTGACGCGCGGCACGCGCTTCCCGAGCGCGGCGGAATTGTCACGGCTCTCCGACGCCGAGCTGCGCGGTGCCGGACTCTCCGCGGCGAAGACGGCTGCGTTGCGCGACCTCGCCGCACGCTGCGCGGACGGGCGGCTGCGCCTCGCCGCGATCGCGCGACGCGACGACGCGAGCATCGTCGAGCATCTCGTCGAAGTGCGCGGAATCGGCGTGTGGAGCGCGCAGATGTTCCTGATGTTCCGCCTGGGACGACCCGACGTGCTGGCCTGCGGCGATCTAGGCCTGCAGGAAGGCCTGCGCATCCTCGACGGTCTCGCGGAACGACCGGGTCCGAAAGAACTCGCCGAGCGCGGCGAACGCTGGGCTCCGTTGCGCAGCGTCGCCAGTTGGACGCTGTGGCGGATCGTCGAGCACGAGCGCGCTCGAATCGCCGCGCGACCGAAAGCGAGCTGAAAGTCGCGAGGCGAATGTCGCGGAACACACGCGCGGAGTCCCGGCGAGTGCGCGCATCGACTCCACGTATCGACTACACTGTGCGCGCTGAACGGGCTGGGGGCGGCGTCGCCGATGTCGGCGGCACCTGAGAAGCACCCCTCGAACCTGATCCGGGTCGTACCGGCGTAGGAAATGCTCATGAACGAAGATCCCAAGGTCGTCACGTCCACCGATTCCGCCGCCGCCGGTCGGGAGCAGAGTGTGACGGCTCCGCGTGCGCACAAGATCCACCGCACGGTCGTTCACGCGGGCGAGACGCTGCATGTCCCCGAGCGCCGCGTGCACCTCTCCGGCGGTGAACCGCCGCTCGACCTGTACGACACGACGGGACCGCAACTCGCGGATGCGAACGTCGGGTTGCCCAAGCTGCGCCAGCCCTGGATCGCGCATCGCGTCGCGCGCGGGGACAAGAACTTCAGCCAGATGCACTACGCGCGTCGCGGCATCGTGACCGAGGAGATGGCCTTTGCCGCCGCGCGCGAGCACGTCGAGCCCGAGGTCGTCCGCGCCGAGATCGCCGCGGGTCGCGCGATCCTGCCCGCGAACCGCTGCCACCCCGAGCTCGAGCCGATGCTGATCGGCCGGCGCTTCCTGGTGAAGATCAACGCGAACATCGGCAACAGCGCCGTGCGTTCGTCGATCGACGAGGAGGTCGAGAAGCTGCAGTGGGCGATCCGCTGGGGCGCCGACACGGTGATGGACCTCTCGACGGGCCGCGACATCCACGCGACGCGCGAGCGCATCCTGCGCTGCTCGCCGGTCCCGATCGGCACCGTTCCGATCTATCAGGCCCTCGAGAAAGTGCACGGGAGGCCGGAGAAGCTCGAGATCAAGGCCTTCCTCGACACGCTGGTCGAGCAGGCCGAGCAGGGCGTCGACTACTTCACGATCCACGCTGGCGTGCGCCTCGCCCACGTTCCGCTGACACGCAACCGCGTGACCGGGATCGTCAGCCGCGGTGGTTCGATCCTCGCGAAGTGGTGCCTGCACCATCACAGGGAGAACTTCCTGTACGAGCACTTCGAGGCGATCTGTGAGGTCATGCAGCGCTACGACGTCTCGTTCAGCTTGGGCGACGGCCTGCGTCCGGGTTGCATCGCGGATGCGAATGACGCGGCACAGTTCGCCGAGCTCGAGACGCTGGGTGAGTTGACGGACATCGCTTGGAAGCACGACGTGCAGACCATGATCGAGGGTCCGGGACACGTCCCGATGCACAAGATCCGCGAGAACATGGACCTCCAGCTCAAGCTGTGCAAAGAGGCGCCGTTCTACACGCTCGGTCCGCTCGTGACGGACGTCGCGCCGGGCTACGACCACATCACGAGTGCCATTGGTGCGGCGATGATCGGTTGGTTCGGCACGGCGATGCTGTGCTACGTGACGCCCAAGGAACACTTGGGTCTGCCGAACCGCGAGGACGTCAAGGCCGGCGTGATCGCCTACAAGATCGCCGCGCACGCCGCTGACCTCGCCAAGGGACATGCCGGCGCACAAGCGCACGACGACGCGCTGTCGCGTGCGCGCTTCTCGTTCCGCTGGCGCGATCAGTTCGCGCTCGCGCTCGATCCGGAGACGGCCGAGTCCTACCACGACGAGGAGCTGCCGGCCGAGGGCGCGAAGACGGCGCACTTCTGCTCGATGTGCGGGCCGAACTTCTGCTCGATGAAGATCACCGAGGACGTGCGGCGCTACGCCGCGGAACAGGGCGTGACCGAGAAGGCCGCACTGGAAGCCGGGATGCGCGAGAAGGCCGAGCAGTTCGCGGCCGGCGGCGGCCAGATCTACACCTGATCGCTCGGAACCGGTGAACGAGTCGCGGACGCTTCGTGCGCGCTCGCCCGCGGACGAGCGGGATCTGCCGCGAAACGCCGCGGATCCAGCGCGTGCGCCAGCGGGTGCGCGCACGAACCGGTCAGGATCCAGTCGGCCGCGAGGCGTCCGACCGGTTCGGCGCACGTGATGCCGTGCCCGCCCAGCGCGCCCGCCCACACGAGCCGCGCGACGTCCGGGTCGGGGCCGATCACGAAGCGCTCGTCGGCCGAGTGGGTGCGGATGCCGGCCCAGAACCGCGCCGGTGCGAGCGTGGTCGATAGCCTCAGGTGGCGCCGCGCCGCGGCGAGCGTACGCTGCAGCTCGCGGGCGTCGGCGGTCAACGAGAGCGGATCGACCGGCTCCTCGTCGCACGCGGACAGCAGCAGGCCGCCCGCCTCCGGACGCGCGTAGAACGGCTCGTCGTCGCGCCACACGACGGGCCAGCGCGGATCCACGGCGCCATCGGCGCGCGTGATCGCGAGGTGACGCCGCGTTGGTTGCAGCGCGATGCGCGACCCGACGCCGGCGGAGAGCTGTGCTGCCCAAGCACCAGCAGCGAGCACGACGCGATCGGCTTCGAGCGTCCGCCCGTCCTCGAGTCGGACGCCGCGTGCCTCCGGCAGCAGCTCGTGCACGCGCGTGCGCAGTGCGATGCGAACCCCCGCCGCGAGCGCGCCGCGCTCGAAGCCCGCGATGAGCGCGGGCACGTCGATGCGACCTTCGCCCGGCAGGAGGAAGCCGCGCGAGTCTTGCGCTGTCGCGTGTGGCGCGACGGCACTGATGCCGGCCTCGTCGAGCTCGCGCACGCCGGCGTCACTGCGCCGCGCGAGTCGTTCGGCCCACACGCGCGCACCCTCACTGCCGCGCGCCGCGACGAGGAGCAGCCCGCACGCGTCGAGCAGCGGCCGCGGGGCGAAGTCCGGCGGCGGCGCGCGCAGGAAATCCGCGCCCTCGCGGCCGAGCGCTTCCCCGACGGGGTCGGGCATGGGCGTGCGCAAGATGGCCGCGTTCTGCGCCGTGGCCTGTGCTCCGAGGCGCGCTCCGGCCTCGACGAGCAGGACGTCGCGCGCCCCGCGGCGGCCCAGCGACCACGCGGTCGCGAGGCCGGCCACGCCGCCGCCGACGATGAGGACGCGTTCGCGCATCAGGATCAGTCTAGGACGGACTGCGCGAACGATCGTTCAGTACGTCGCCGAGATCGTGATCCGAATCACGATGGCATCGCTCTGGCCGGGCAGGTGGTAGATGACAGCGCCCTTGTCGACGCAGACGAGATGCCAGAGCTTGGCGTCCGGGTCCCACTCCCACACGTACTCGACCTCCTGCCGGTCGAGCACGGCGTCCGCGTGATCGGACTTCTCGAACGCGAGCAGCTCGCCCATCGTGACCTGGACGATTTCGCGATCCGCGAGCCACACCCTGAGGTGTTCCGCCTCGGCGAAGAGGTCGGCGTCCTCGCGCAGGGTGTCGCTCCTTGTGAAGGGGGTTTCGCGGGTGATCTGGATGCGGGTCGACATGCGGGGGAAGCTCCGAGTCAGGGGGCGAGGTGTTCCGAACGAACGAATCGGAATGCGAGGGGTTCCGGGTGGCGGAGGGCGCTCTCACGGAGCAGGACCGGGGTGGTTTTCGCGGTCGCGGTGGGGTGGAGGACGCTCGTGCGCTCGCCCTGGAGGGTTGACCCCGTGAGGTACTCCCCGCTGAATCCGGGCGGGAGCGGCGGGACGCTCGCAGGGTCCGCGTCGCTGGCCTGGATCAGCGCGTACGCCTCCGAGAGCGTCGGCAGCCGCAAGCCGATGGCTTCCGCCAGGACGAGTACATCGGTGAGCACCAGCGACGGGTGGGTGCCCGGATCCGTGAGCTTGGGTGCGACGAGCGACGACATCATGCGCGGCCTGTCGGGTTCAGGGATCGCTTCGAGCAGCGCGCGCGCTTCGGTCCAACTGATCCAC
Organism: Planctomycetota bacterium; assembly: GCA_038318285.1. GTDB lineage: Bacteria > Planctomycetota > UBA1135 > UBA1135 > JAEUHZ01. The sequence continues at coordinate 6,570 of JBBQCC010000050.1, forward strand.
ACCGGGAGGACTCGAAATGCGGCCGCACGGCCGAAATGGCCCGACTCCGTCGCGGCGATCCGCACCATGCGCTCGCGCCACGCGTCGGACGGTCCGTGCAGCGTGAGCGTTCGCCCGGGCGCGAAGCCGCGGACCTCCAGGTCGACCTCCGCCACGAGTTCTTCGGCTCCCGCGACGAGTCCCACGCGGTAGTTCCCCGGGCGCAAGAACCCCGAACTCGCATCGAAGGGGGCCCAGTCGCTGTCGACTGGCGTCGGGGTGCCCACGCGCTCGAGGATGCGCACCGTGGATCCCTGTGGAAGTGTGCCGATGCGCACCGTGCCCCGTTCCCGATCGCGCTGGTTCCAGGGGGAATTGGGCGTCGTCCGTTCCTCTTCCAGCAGCGCGCGTTGCCATGCGCTGTAGGTTTCCGCGTCTTGTGCCGCCCGATACTCGAAGGGAAATCGCGCGTTGGCCAACCAGATCGGCTCCAAGACCTCCGCCAGCCTGTGCGAGAGGCGGTCGGCCGCGGCGCGCGCGTCGGGTTCGACCGGAGATCCGAGCCACCGCGCCGTCCACCTTGCGTCGTGCTCGCTCGACCGTTCCGCCCAGGCGGCCGCGACGGGGAAGGCGGCCTCGAACGCGGCCGGTGTCGCGAGATCCGGGATCTTCGCCGAGAACGACGCAAGCGCGCTGCGCACCTCCTCGTCCTCCTGGTTCGCCCTCTGGATCGTCCACACGGACGCGACGACGGCGACTGCCACGAGCGGAACCCCGCCCATGAAGAGGTCACGGCGATTCCGCCGCGACCAGAGTCGCAATTTGCGCGTGAGCGACGGCGGCGCCACGAGAATGGCGCGGTGATCCAAGAAGGCTTCGAGGTCGTTCACCAGCGCGTGCATCGACACGTAGCGCTCGGCCGGCAGCGCCTCGAGTGCGTGCACGCAGATCGTCTCCAGATCGACGGGAATCGCGGCATCGACATGCCGCGGCGCCTGAGGACGCGCCGCCGTCACGGCGTCGAGGGTCTGCGTCCGCGTGCTGCGCTGGAAGGGCCCCACGAGCGTCAGCAGTTCGTAGAGCAGGACGCCGAAGGAGAACTGGTCGCTACGCGGATCGGTACCCGTCCGACCGGTCTCGAGTTGCTCCGGCGCCATGTAGGCCGGCGTGGCGACCAGGCGTTGCGTGACGCCGTGGCTCGACGATTCCTCTTCGCCGAGGTGCGCCAAGCCGAAGTCGATCAACTTGGGCTCGCCGTCGGCTTGCACGAGCACGTTGCCCGGTTTCACGTCGCGGTGCAGCACACCGGCCGCGTGACAAGAGTCGAGTGCGCGCGCGATCCCGAGCGCGAGCGTCACGCGCGCGCCGATGCCCGCAAGGTGATCCGCCGCTGCGCGCACGCGAGCATCCGTGGTCGCTCCGCCGGGATTCTTGCGGCGCGCGCGGAGTTCCTCCAGGACGTCCACGAGGCTCGGTGCGTCCACGAGCTCCATCGCGATGTACGTCTCGGTCCCGCCCGCAGACTCTCCGATCTCGAAGACGTCGACGATGTTCGAGTGTTTCAGACGCGCCAGCGAGCGACCTTCGCGCTTCAACCAGTCCTGCGCCGCCGCCGCTGTGATGTGCTCGTTCGCGATCACCTTGAGCGCGACGTGACGACCGAGTTGCGGGTCGTGGGCCGCGTACACGCGCGACAGTCCACCTTGCCCGAGCAGACGTCCGAGTTCGTAGCGACCGATGCGTCGGCCGCCTCGCGGATCGTTCGATCCGGGCGGCACCTCGGGATCCAGGTCCTCGCGTATCACGTCACCCAGATCCTCGAGCACGGACAGTGCGCGAATGCGTGCGCGCAGTTCGGCGGCCTCCGGGCCGGCGCGCGCATAGAGCGTCTGCACGTCCGGTGCGTCACCCTTCTCGCGCGCGGCCACGAACTCCGCGAACAGTTCCGTCGCGGAGTGGCTGGCGTCCGCGTCGTGCGGGTCCTGCGAGGATCGATCGAGCATCGGGAAGAGGGCTCGAGGGCCTGAACGCGGGGAGAGCTCGCTCGATCAGAAGAAGCCCCGCACCATCTGGTCGAGGAGTTCGTTGTAACGCTTGCTGGCCGTTGCCGCAGCCAGTCCCGTCCGCTTCGCGACTTCGGTCCACGGCAGCCGGTCGACGAAGCGCAGGATCACGATGTGCCGGTCCACCGGATCGAGCGCCAGGATCCGGTCGTACATGCGCGCCAGCAGCTCGGCGCGCTGGGCCATATCCTCGAGCGTCGGACCGTCGGCCGGGTGTTGCTCGAAGTCCTCGGTCCTCGGGCGCGGCGCGCCGAGTCCGGCCCGCGTCCCGGTCTCGGCCGCGCGTATGCGATCGCGCAGCTTGTTCATCAGCACGCGGCCCAACCAGGCGCGCAGGCTGCGCGCGTCGCTGATCTCCAGCCCCGAGCCGTGCTGGGTCAGCTCGAAGAACGCCGACTGCATCAGGTCCTCGGTGTCGAGGCGCGGGCGCAGCATGGCCGGGATGCGCTGGCTGACCACGCGGCGCATGTGCGCTTCCTGGATGTGGAACAGCTTCGTCCAGGCCTGTTCGTCGCCGTCCAAGGCGAGACGGAAAAGGATCAGGGCCTCTTGCTCTCCGGGTTCGCTCTCCTCGGGTCTGCTTTCCTCGGTCACCTTCATCGACGGTTGCTCATCGGAATGGACGGCCAGCGAGCCGCTCGGGTTCCGGGGTTTCGGCCCACCCGCGTTCGAAGACCTTTCAGAGCGCAACGATGGAACATTTTCCGGTCTCAGGATCGCACGAATTCCAGGTTCACGCCCACGCCCGACCAGCCGCCGTGCGGCGAACTCGCCGTGCGCTCGTCCTCGAAGGCCGCGGCGGCGCGGATCCGTCCGGATGCTCCCGTGCACAGTCGGCGCGCGACGTCCGCGCCAATGTCGGCCGGCAAGATGCTGCCATTGGCGGGTTGCGCTTCGCGCATGCTGCCGACGATCGTGCGCGTGCGCTCGTCGAACGCGTCACCGGCGTGCAGCACGGCGAGCCGTGCGCCACGCACGATCTCGCGCGAACGCTTGCCCGCCTCGAGATCGAGCCACAGGACGGCGTTCCCAGATTCCGCATCCGCGGGCGATGCCACCGCCACGCTTCCGCGACGCGCGCCGGCGTCCCAAGTGAACTCGGCTGTGCCCGACAGCAGCAGCACGTCGCGACGTCCCTGCCGCATCGCGCTGTCGACGACGCGATCCGGGCCGACGCCGTCCGTGGTGTCGCAGTCGGCGATGCCGACGACCGCCGCGTCGAACAGGCCGAGCCCTTCGACGAGCACGTCGAGCGACGTGTCGTGCGGATCCTGCGACGGACGGTGCACGGCCGTTCGCTGGACCGCGGACGCTGCTGCGATCCACGCGGCAGCGCCACCCGACGCACGGACTTCCGCTCCGCGCGCGTGCGCGCTGCGCAGCGCGCGCGTCCAGCCGCGCTCGTGCCGACCGTCGTGTGCCGCCTCGTACCAACCGACCCACGATCCGCCACGCAGCTCGATCACGTCCGCGTCGGCGATCGCATCTGCGAGTGCGCGATCCTCGACGTCGGATCCGTGCGTGCGTTCGGCAGCGAAATCGGTGTCCGCGCGCTTCTCGGACGCGGCGATGATGATCGCAATCGTGCGTGCGTCCGCAGCCGGCGCAGCGCCCTCCGCGGTCGCAGCCTCGCGTGCGGCCTCCCGCGCCGAGAGCACGACGCGACCCGGCGCGGGTTTTGGCGCAGATGCGCCGGTGGGGATGAGGAGGACCAGCGCGAAGAGCCCCGATCCGAGAACGACACGCATCACGCCGGTCTAGCGCAATCGCCGCCTCGAGTCGACGCCGGAATTGCGCGGAGGGCGCAACGCGCACCGAACGCGTCAGCTCAACGCCTGAGGAGGCGTTCCGCCGCCCCCCCGGATGCCCCGCAGGTCCATCACGCGACACAGCGCCGTCAGCACGAGCGCATGCCGGATGCGACCGTCCGCGATCGCGGCGGTGACCTCGTCGAGGGTCAGCGTGCGGATCGCGATGTCCTCGCCGGCGTCGAGGCCCTGACCGCGCGTGTGTTCGACGCCCTCGGCCAGCCAGTGGTGGCAGAAGTTGTCGTGAAAGGCCGGATTCGGTTGCACCGCGCCGAGGTAGGTCCACGTGCCGCCGGTGTGCCCCGTCTCCTCGGCCAGCTCGCGCCGCGCGGCCGCGCCGTGCTCCTCGCCGCGGTCGAGCACGCCGCCGGGGATCTCGAGCGTGCACTCGCCTGCGCCGAACCGGTACTGCTCGACGAGGATGAGTTCGCGCGCCGGCGTCAGCGCGACGACATTGACCCAGTCGGGCGTCTCGAGCACGAGACGGTCGAACTCCTCGTCCGTCCGCGGGTTGCGCAGGCGATCCCAGCGCGGTCGAAAGAGGAGGAGCGAGGGCGCGTGCCGACTCGAGATCTTGGGCCAGGGCCGGGGACGTCCCTCGGCGTCGAAGTGCGCGGGCGCGGAGTTCGCAACCCGCGCAGCAGAATCGTCTGCGCCAGACACGTCCGCGCCAGCAGCATTCGGGCGGGTCGGGTCACCGTTCGGTTCGTTCGCCATGATCGCGCGCGATTGTGACCGCGCGTGACCTTCGGAAGCAAAGCCTGGTCACCGCGAACTCACCCGATCGGCGGGGGAGAATCTTCGGCGCACTCGGGCGGCGCGCAGCTAGCGTGACGAGGATGGTCACGGACCTAGAGGTTCGGGAGCGGCGCCTCGCCTTCGCGGCGCTCGTGGCCGTGCAGGTCGCGTTCGGGCTGTTCCCCGTGTTCGGCAAGCTCGCGTTCCGACCGGGCGGTTTCAGCCCCGCGGCCGTCGGCGCCTGGCGCATGGCGTTTGGCGCGCTCGTGCTCGGCGTCACTGCCGCGCTGCTCCACGGCCGCGCGTTCTTCGCGGCGTGGCGCGACCTGCCGCGCCTCCTCGTCGCGAGCGTGCTGGGCGTCACGGCGAACATGCTCATCTACTTGGAAGGGCTGGCGCGATCGTCGGCGAACGAAGCGTCGCTCGTGATGTGCCTGATCCCCGTGTTCACGTTCGGGATCGCGGCGGCCGTCGGGCAGGAACGTGTGCGCGCCACGCGGTTCATGGGCGTGTTCGTCGCGCTGCTCGGCGCCTCGGCGCTGTTCTGGGCTCAGGATCGCAAGCTCGCGCACGATCACTTGATCGGCAACCTGCTGATGGCGGGCAACGCGCTGTGCTACGCGAGCTACTTCGTGTGGTCGCGGCCGATCTTGCGCAAGCATCCGCCGCTCGTCGTGATCGCGTGGGTGTTCCTGCTGTCGCTGCCGGCCGCCGCGTGGATCGCGCTGCGCCAACCCGTCGTCCCGCCGGCTGCCAGCGCGTCGACCTGGTGGTCGCTGGGCTTCGTGCTCGTCTTCCCGACGGCGCTCGCGTACCTCTTGAACATGTACGCGTTGGCGCGTGTGCCGGCCTCGACGACGGCCGTGTTCATCTACGTGCAGCCGATCTTCACCGTGCTCGCCAGTGCGAGCCTCCTCGACGAGTTCCCGACCGGCGGCCTGTTCGTGGCAGCGGCGCTCGTGTTCGTCGGCATTTGGCTCGTCACGCGCCGCCCGCGCATCCTGCAGGAGAAATCGCTCGATGGAAGCCCCGCACGTCCCTGAGTCCGACGACCTGCCGTTCCGCGCGCGCCTCTGGACGCGTTGGTGCGATGAGGACAACCAGAAGGTCCTCAACAACGCCGTGTACATGACGCTGTTCGAGGAAGCGCGACACCGCTACTTCGGCGCGCTCGGAATCCTTGCAGCGAACCAGTTCCCGTTCCTGCTCGCGCAGACGAACGTGCGTTTCGTCGCGCCCGGACGCGGAGGAGTCGAGGTCGTGGTGGAACTGGGCACGACGCACGTCGGCTCGACGTCACTGACGCAGTGCTACCGCGTGCGCGACGCAGCCGGCGGCGCGATCTGGTGCGAAGCCGAAGCGCGTCTCGTCGGCTGGGACGGCGAGCGCGGCGAGAAGGCCGCGTGGACCGAATCCTTCCGCGAAGCCGTGCAGCGCGGGCCGCGCTGATCGGCGGCACGCGCGATCGGTTCGTATCGAGCGGAACGGTTCCGCGCGAAATCCGAATCACGGCCGACCGAGGATCGCCTCGACCTCGCGCCGCGGGCTGACCGGCGCGATCCAGTCGGCGGCGGGTCGCGTGAGCCACTGCGCGCGCCACTTCTTGTGCACCGCGCCGTCCGGGAAGTGCTCGTCGGCGCGGTACGGATAACCGCTCATGGCGTGGAAGGGCAGCGGCTCCACGTTCAGCGCTTCGATCGTGTTCGGGTCACGGTCCTTGGCCCAGCCATCCAGGTAGAGCAGGTAGTCGCGGCGCATGCCGGGCGCCGGCGCTTCGACGCCCTCGGCGGAGAAACGCAGCGTCGCCGCGTCGCCCGCGCCGAGGATCAAGAAGCGATCGTCGACCGACTTCAGTAGTTCCGTGCACGCGCCGTAGCGCGTGTACAGACCCGGGTGCTGGTTCCAACGTGGCTGGTTCGCGAGCACGTTCCAGTCGAAGCGCTCCGGTTTGTTCGCCGGATGCGCTTCGCCGGGCGGCACGGAATCGAGCGGCGCGCTGAAGCCGCGTCGCCACGACTCGGCGCTCGTGCACGCCACCTCCTGCACGCGCAGCGGCGCGTCGTCGCCGTCGGTCGCGAGCACGATGCGGTCCCAATAGAGGCGCAGCGTGGTCGACACGCGCACCCGCGGATCGGCCCGATCGAGGAACGGCGCGACGTCGACGATCATCGTCTTCGTCTTGCCGGCCGGGAAACCGACGGGTGGACCAGTTTCGCGCCAGCCGCCCTGCCCGTCGGGCACCTGGAACATCGGCGGCACGAAATCGACGCCTTCCGCGCGCGCGGCGGCCATGTTCGCACTGGCATCGCTCCAATAGAACCAGCCCGTCATCACGAGGCGCAACGCGCTCGCGTCGCGCACGGCCGCGGGATCGAATTCGAGTTCCAGAAACCACGGCTTCGCGAGGCCGGCGAACTGCGCCGGGTGCAATTCCATCGGCTGCGGGAACACGTCGTCGACCTTGCGCAACGCGTCGGTCCAGTCGCGGCCATCGCTGCCCGTCGCCTTCGTCGGCGCGAGCGGCGCGCGCACGGTGTGCACGTGCGGCTCGGGGAAGGGGGGGAACTGGAAGCGCTCGTTCGGGTAGATCTCGGTGCCGATCGGGCTGTCGACGACGAGCATTTTCGCGTGGTCGAGGTACGTGACCTCGCGCAGTTCCTCGGTGAACTGCATCACGTACTCGCCGTCCTTCGGCGCGAGCTGTTCACCCATCACGAGCACGTACTCGTCGTGGTCGGGCGGCACGAACATCCCCGGTGCCATGCGCAGGCCGAGCGGTGTGATGCCGAGCACGTCGGTGATGAACTCGAACTCCTTGCCGTTCCATGTGTACAGGAACGGACACGAACCGACCTGTCCGTCGGCCTGCGTCAGGACGCCCAGCGCTTCCGCCGGATCCATCGCAGCGCCGCAGTTCTCGACGCTGGTGTCGAGGCGCGTCGTCTGCACGCCGTTCGGCCAGGTGACTCGCAGGACGTCGATGGACTTCGCGCGGCCGAGTCCGAGCACCTCGGGTTCGCCGCGCCAGTAGATGCGCCGGTACACGGGGCCGACGCGGTACTCCACGACGGCGCCGACGGCGCGGCGGTTGTCGCGCAGGCCTTTCCAGGCGAAGCGCGCGCCGTTGCCGATGTCGCTCGTGTTCAGGTGGATGTGCAGCTTCCCGGCGGACTCCACCGCCAGATCGGGCTTGCAGTCGCCGTCGAAGTCGGCGATCGCGAGCCGGTCGCCCGTCGGTACGGGGGCCGCGACGGCGAGCATGCGTTCATTGGCCAGCCCGAGCGCCAGGATGCCCTTCAGTTCGCCGCTCGCCTCGTCCAGCCACAGCACGTCGAGTGAACCGTCCAGGTCTACGTCCGCGGCCGCGATCGAGCCGGTACGCGCGCGCACCTCAGCGCGCTGCGCGGCCTTCGCGCCCTGGATGGACAGCACGCTCGGCGCTCCGGCGAAGAAGAGGTCGGGCCGCGCGTCGCCGTCGAAATCCGCGACGATCGGTTCGCTCGCGAGTCCCATCGGCAGGTCGAAGACGCCGCGCTTCAACGCGAACTTGCCGTCCCGCAGGGAGTCGTAGACGACGATGCCTTGCGGACCGTGGACGAGCAAGTCGACGTCGTTGTCGCCGTCGAAGTCTTCGGCCGTGATCCACTCGAACAGGCCGTTCGCAGGCAGGCCGGATCCATCCGAAGCGTCGGCGAAGCGCGCCTTCACGAGCTTCACGACGCCGTCCTTGGATCGGTCGAGCGCGCTGTCGTTGCGCCACACGCGCACGCCGAACGCGCCGCAGAAGACGAGGTCGAGGTCGCCCTCGTGGTCGTAGTCGCAAGCGATCACAGATTCGACGCCGGCCGGCAAGGCGGGCCATTCGGGATCGACGTTGACGTACTCCGCGCCCTCGCGCACGCGTAGGACCGGGCCCTGGGGCGTCACCGCGAACATGTCCAGGTCGCCGTCGTTGTCGACGTCGAAGAACAGCGGTGTCGTCGACTTGCCCACGACGACGGGCTGGGATCCACCGAGCGTGTGCGCGTCGTTCGGGAGGAGCACGGTCGCGTCGGATCCGCGCACGACGAGATCCGGGTCGAGATCGCCGTCCACGTCGCGCGTCAGGATGGCCGTGGCTCCCGACGGGATCGCGATCTCCGTCCCCGCGCGGAACGACATCGACCTCGCCAGCGGCTCGGCGCGCGATCCCGACGGAGTCGGGGGCCGCACGCGACCGAGTTCGCCCAGCAACACCGCGATCGTGTTCGGCGCCTGGATGCCGCGCGCCTCGAACGAGCGCACGATCGGATCGAGCTTGCGCGCCTCTTCCTCGCGATCGGGCCCCGCGCGCGTCAGCAGGTTCGACAGGCGGTAGACCGCGGCGACGTACCACTGCGCGCCGTTGCCCGGCCCGACCGCGATGATCTCCTTGTAGAGGCGTTCGGCGGTCGTCGGGTCGTCGAGTTCGTCCTCGGCTTCGGCCAGACCGAGCTTCGTCGGCAGGTCGTTCGGTGCGGCCGCCAGCGCGGTGCGGAAGAACTCGCGCGCCTGCTTGGACTCGCCGGCGTCGCGCGCCATCTGCCCTCGCAGGTACGCGACGGCCGGACTCTTCGGTTGCAGTGCCACGGCGCGATCGAGGAACTTCTGCGCGGCGTCGGGGTGGTTGTCGGCGAGCTCGATGGCGGCGCCCGACAGGAGATCCTCGAACGCGGCGTCTGCTCGCTCGACGAGCGGCCGCAGGACTTCGCGTGCGCGGCTGCGTTCGTCACGCGAGACGTGCGCGGCGACACGCTCGCGCACGAGATCAGCGTTGCCGACGAGGTCTACGGACGGTGCCTCGCCCGTCGGGTTCGTCGGTGGGGTAGCCGGCGTTCCGGTTCCCGTCGGCGTCGCGGGTTTGTCCTCCCCGCACCCGCTCGCCAGGCCGAGGAAGAGAATCGCGAGGAGGTGCGTCGTGAGGGCGTTCGTGTTCGGACGTCGCATGGTGGTGTTCGGCGGCGGATCGTACCCACGGCCGGCGCGCCGGCGATGCAGGCAATGCGGGATCGGCGGGAAGCGGGGCTTCCACGCTGGCTCGGGACTCGGCGCGTCCGATACTGTCGGGACCCATGGATTCCATGCATTCCTCTCGGGCCGCGGCCGGTACGCGACGCGCGGTCGTCGTCGGCGCGAGTTCCGGCATCGGCGCCGCGCTCGTGCGCCATCTCGTGGCCGAGGGTTGGTCGGTCGCCGCGGTCGCGCGACGCGCGGAGATGCTCTCGGACCTCGAGCGCGACGTGCGCGACGCGGCGACGCTCTCGGGCGGGCGGCTCGTCGTGCGCGCCCACGACGTCGTGAACGCGCAGGAGGTGCCGCGGATCTTCGAGGACTTCGCGCGCGACCTGGGCGGCATCGACCTCGTGGTCTACGCCGCGGGGATCATGCCCAAGGTCGGCCCGGAGGAATACGACACGGAGAAGGATCTAGACCAGCTCGCCGTGAACGTCGGCGGATGCATCGCCTGGTGCAATGCGGCCGCGCGCCTTTTCCAGACGCAGCGTTCGGGCACGATCGTCGGCATCTCCTCGATCGCCGGCGACCGCGGTCGCAAGGGCAATCCGGCCTACGGCACGACGAAGGCCGCGATGAACACGTACCTCGAGGCGCTGCGCAACCGGCTCGCGCAGTACGGCGTGCACGTGTGCACGATCAAGCCCGGGTTCGTGGACACGCCGATGACGAAAGGGCTGCCGGGACTCTTCTGGTTGATCTCCGCCGAGCGCGCGGCCGAGCTCGTCATGAACGCTGTGCGCGGCAAGGCCAACGTGCGCTACGTGCCCAAACGCTGGTTCTTCGTCGGCACGGTGATCCGCTGCATCCCCTCGTTCCTCTTCAAGAAGATGAACGTGTGAAGCCGCGCGCTCCCGTTCCCTTTCCGCGTCTCGCGCGCGGGTACGAGTACGTCGAGGGTTGGGGCATGGCGCACGGCGCGACGTCGCGCGTGCTGCGTCCGCTCGACGTCGACGGAGTCCGCGAGGCGTTCGCGATCGCGCGTGCGGACGGCGTCACGATCGCGCCGCGGGGGACGGGGAACAGCTACGGCGACGCGAACGTGACGAGTTCGGGGTACGTGCTCGACACGACGCGCATGGACCGCATCGAGGGGTTCGACGCGAGCTCGGGCGTCGCGACGTGCGCCGGCGGCGTCACGATCGAGCAGCTGTGGAAGCACGCGCTGCCGCTGGGACATTGGCCGAAGGTCGTCAGTGGCACGATGTACCCGACGGTGGGCGGCGCGGCGGCGATGAACATCCACGGCAAGAATCAGTTCGCCGTGGGCACGATCGGCGAGCACATCGAGTCGATCGACGTCGTGCTGCCGACCGGCGACCTGGTGACGGCATCGCGCGAGCACGAGAGCGAGCTGTTCCACGCGGTGATCGGCGGCTTCGGGATGCTCGGGATCATCACGCGGGTCGTGATGCGCACGAAACGCGTGCATTCGGGCGACTTGGAGGTGACGGCCAAAAGCGTCCCGAACCTGCGCGCGGCGATGGAGTGGATGGAGTCGCAACGAGCGCGCTTCGATTACCTCGTGGCCTGGCTCGATGCGTTCCCCGGCGGCGAAGCCTCGGGACGCGGACTCGTGCACGCCGCGCGGCACCTTCGTATCGGCGAGGACGCGACCCTCGAGAAGACGCTGACCGTCGCGCACCAAGAGTTGCCGCGCGCCATCAGGGGCGTGTCCAAAGGCGAAGTGTGGCGCGCCTTGCGGCTGTTCAACCACCACGTCGGGATGCGCGTGGTGAACGCGACGAAGTACACGCTGGGTCAGCACGAGGAAGCGCTCGGCCCGGCGCGTCAGTCGCACGCGGCGTTCGCGTTCCTGCTCGATTACGTGCCAAATTGGAAATGGGCCTACGGCCGGAGCGAGCAACGCGGCCTGATCCAGGTTCAGCCGTTCGTCCCCGCCGCGCGCGCGCACGAAGTCTTCACGGCCATCCTCGATGCGAGTCGCCGCGCACGGCTCGTGCCGTATCTGGCGGTATTGAAACGGCACAGATCCGACCCGTTCCTCCTGACGCACGGACTGGACGGCTGGAGCCTCGCGCTCGACTACAAGGTCGATCCCGCGACGCGCGCGGACTTGTGGAGGCTCGCCGCCGAGATCACACGCCTGACGATCGAAGCCGGCGGCAAGTTCTATCCCGCGAAGGACCTCGTGATCGGCCGCGACGACGCGTGCCGGATGTGGGGGGCGGAGCGTTTGAGCGCGTTTCTCGCACTGAAACGCCGCGTGGACCCGACGAATCTGCTGCAGACGGACCAGTCGCGGCGGATCCTCGATCTGGGCTCGGCCTGACGAGTGCTCGGGCTGGGCGGTTCGGACTGGGCGGTTCGGACTGGGCGGTTCGGACTGGGCTGCGCGGGTTGCGACGCGCGGACTGCGACGCGAGGACTGCGACGCG
>JBBQCC010000051.1:0-18544 GCA_038318285.1 Planctomycetota bacterium
GGCCAAGTGCGGCGGCAACTACGTGAACTCGGCGCTGATCATCGACGAGGCCAAGCGCCACGGGTACGACGAAGGGCTCGCGCTCGACGTCGACGGTTACGTCGCCGAGGGCAGCGGCCAGAACCTGTTCCTCGTGCAAGGCGGCTGCGTCTACACGCCGCCGGTCGGCGCGTCGATCCTGGCCGGGTTCACGCGCGCGGCGATCGTGCGCATCGCGCGCGACCTCGGCATCCCCGTGGTCGAGCAACGGATGCCGCGCGAAATGCTCCACACCGCCGACGAGGCCTTCTTCACCGGGACCGTGGCCGAGGTCACGCCGATCCGCAGCGTGGACGGCCGACCGGTCGGCGACGGGAAGCGCGGACCCGTCACGAAGCGTCTGCAGGACGAGTTCTTCGCGATCGCGCGCGGCCGCGTGCCGGACCGGTACGGCTGGCGGACGAACGTGCGTTCCTGAAGAGGTACGCAGGTGTTACGGCCGGGTCTCGGGGACGGGACCGAAGGCGCCCCGAGCGCCGTTCCAGGCCCCTGGAAGGCCATGTTTCGTCTTGGTTCGAGGCTTGCTTGGGCGAGCACGCCGACGTCTCCGCGAACCCCGCGGACCGGCCGGCACGGAGCCGAACCATGACCTTCCTCGCACTTCCCGCCCTCGCCCTCTTCCTCCAAGCCGCGTCCGCCACGGCGCCCGACACGATCGTGCTGCCCGTGTCCGAGCAGGTGCTGCGCGCCAGCGCGCACTACTCGGCCGTCGTCGACGAACTGCGCGCCGCGGACATCAGCAAGCTGAACCCGATCGAGCGCGCCGCGCGCATGCAGCTCATCGATGCACTGGCTGCGTACCGCGATCGCGCCGACTTCGGTCGCAGCGACGACGACGGCGCGCGCGTTCCGTACTTCGTCGACGACGAGGGTCGTCGCTGCGCGGTGGCCGAGCTGCTCTACGTCAGCGGCGAACTCGGGATGATCGACCGCGTCCACACCGCGAACAACCACGCCTGGATCCTCGACCTCGCCGGCGACGCGGCCTTCGAAGGCTGGCTCGATCGCCACGGTTTGACGTTCGAGGAGGCCGCGCGCGTCCAAGTTCCGTCCTTGCCGCACGGCGGCGGTCAGAGCCAGGGCGGCTCGACGAATCGTCCGGCCGGCGGCAGCTACCGCGGTCCCGGTGACACCGTCGGCCCGAGCGGCGGCGCGGGGCGCCCGACGGTGCCGGTCACGACCGGTGGCGGATCGACGGTTGGCACGGGCGGCTCGGTCATCCCCGGTGCCGGCCCCGCGACCGGGGGCCGTGGAGCCGGACCGACCGCCGGTCCGACGCCGATCAACCTGACGACGACCTCGGACGACGGTTGGTGGCTGTGGTGGGAGTACGCGAAGCTCGAATTCCTCGTGCCGAACCGTCTCAGTCTCGCGAATGCGCCGATGACGGGCGGCGACGCAGCGGGAGCGCTGCGCGAAGCGATCGAGCGCGCACGTCACGCCCAACTTCCGCGCCTGACCGTAGCGGCGGCCGGCCCGGACTCCGCGCTGCGCGGCGCGGCCGCCGTCGCGCTCGGCCAGAGCGCCGGACGCAATGCGGTCGAGCCGCTCGTGAAGCTGCTCGCGGATCCGAGCCAGGACGTGCGCCACCGCGCGATCCTCGCCTTGGGCGCCACGGGTTCGCCGGCCGGCGCGATCGCGCTGCTGCGCATTGCGCGCACGGGCTCCGACGTCGAGGGATCGCGCACGACGATTTCGCCCTACGCGCGTTCGATCGCGATCGTCGCCTTGGCGCTGTCGCGGCGCGCGGGCCTCGAGGAGCCGGTCGACATCGCGATCGCGACGCTCGTGCGCGAGAACAAGAAGGACGAGCGCGAGGGCGTCGCGCTGGCGGCGATGTTCCACCACATCCTCGCGCCGGCTCCCGAACTCGAGAAGCTGGCGCTCGAACTTGCGCTCGACGATGCGCTGACGCCCAGCGTGCGTTGTCGCGCAACCGAAGCCCTCAGCTCGTCGCACGACCCCAAAGTGCTGGCGAGCCTGCAGACGATCCTCTCCGGCCCGCGCCTCGACCTGCGCCGCTCGGCAGCGATCGCGTTGGGTGCGTCGCACGACGCATCCGTGTTGCCGGCGCTGATGACGGCGCACGAACTGGAAGCCGAACAGCTCACGCGCGGATTCATCCTGATCGCGATCGGCCGCATCGGCGGCGCCAAGGCGCACAACTATCTGTGCAAGGTGGTCGAGACCGGCGAGGGTGGACAGCGGCGCTGGGCCGCTCTGGGACTGGGTGTCTTGGCTCGCGACACGCGCGATCCGGAGACGTGCAAGCTGTTGCGTGCGGCGTGGGATCGCGAGAAGAACCCGGAAGCACGCGCAGCGTTCGGGATCGCGTGCGGTTTGGTGCGCGACGAGGATGCGATCCCGCGCCTCGCCAAGGAATTGGAGAGCGCGGCGGATCCGCGCCAGCGCATGTACGCCGCGACGGCGCTGTCGCTCGTCGGCGGGACGAAGTCAGCGACCGTGCTGCGCGAGCGACTGCCGCTCGAGAGCAATCCGACGGCGCGCGTCGGCATCACGCAGGCGCTCGGGATCCTGGGCGAGCATCAGGACGTCATGGCGATGCGTGCGGCGATGGACGAGCTCGCCGAGCCGGATCTGCAGGGCGTCGCGGCCACCGCGCTGGCTTTCCACGGTACGCCGGAAGCGCTCGCGCAACTGGGCGACCTGGCGCAGTCGGAGAGTGGCTCGCGCGTGCGTCGCGCGGCTTCGATCGAAGGGCTCGGCCTGATGCTCGCGCGCGGCCGACCGCTCGCGCTGGCCGAACTGTCGCGGCAACTGAACTACACGGTCATGCCGGATTGGGCGCAGGGCTTGTTCCAGACCATGTTGTAGAGAGGGGTCGCCGCGGGTGTCCGAGTCGCCGCGGCTCTTGGAACACTCCCTGAGCGCGTCACGCGAGCCATTGCGTGGCGCGCTCTTTCGTCGGCTACTTCTGCGCAATCGTTGTGCGGATCAGCGCGGCACGATCCGCGAACGCAGGAGCCGATCGACGGGCCCGCGCGTCGGGTCGAGGATCGAGGTCGCGATGCCGGCGATCTGTGCCGCCGCCGCGGCCGCGATGAGGATCCACCCGCCGAATGCCATGCCGAAGAAGATCAGGGCGCACCCACCGGCGTAGGCCAGGGACAACGGCACCGCGAAGAAGGCGACGCGGAAGATGCCGAACCAACGCGACGCACGTCGCCCGTTGCGCCGACGAATCGACAATCCGAACAAGCGGAAGCTGAGTCCACCCGGCCAGATCAGCGTCGAGAGCAACGCGAAAATCGTCCACACTGCCGCCGAGCACGCGATCGTGATCGCGGCGAACTGGGGCCCGGAGAACTTCGAGGTCGAATCGAGGTTCGCGAGGAACTCGGGTTCGCGCGTCGCGCGGAGCTGGTCGCGGGCGAGTTCCAACTCCTCCTCCGACGGATTGGGCGCGATCTGCTGCGCTTCGGCGACTCGGGCCAGGTCATCACCTTCGAAGTTGGCCGTTGCGGCCGCCCCGAACCCGTGCGTCGTCTCGTAGGAGAGGATCGTCGCGCGCAGTCGCCGGCCCTCGTCGTTCAGCGCGGGCCCCGAAGGTGTGAGTGAACCGGGTCCCAACGCAGCCACGTCCTTCGTGGAGGGCTCTCCCAGACGCTTCAGCGATTCGGCACTCGTCTGCTTGCCGAGATACTCCGCCGCGGAAGCAGCCGCGTGACCCGCGCTGAGCTCGCGCAAGAGCCCGCGCATCTCGACGGCGCGCGGGAAGAAGTCCAGCAGGATGAGGGTTACGAACAGGGCGAAGGCCGAGACGAGTGCGAGGATCGCGGTGCTGATCGCGAGTTGTGCGGACCGCGTGCGACGCTCGACGGTCGTGGACTCGCGTTGCGAGGCCTTCAATGCATCGCGCAACTCGGGCAGGGACATACCCGGTGAACCGTGGCCGGTGAGCGCGAGCACGAGCGGCTCCGCATGCACGGGCAGGTCGGGCGGGAATTCACGGCCGCCCCCGATGCCGAGGAGCACACGCGCGGACGCACCCAGGAATGCGAGACCGTCGAGGTTTCCGTCGTCCATCGGCAGCGACTCGTCGAGGAGTCGCACGTTCCATTTGCGGTCGATCCACACTTGGTTCAGCGACCAACTCTGGCTCGCTGCCCCGTCGTCCGATTCGCTGCGAACGAGTTCGTCCGCGAGCGAGCTCAGCACGCGCTCCGCCATCGGCCAGTCCAGGGGCTCTTCCCCTTCGGTCCAGGCGGAGATCCCGCAGCCGCCCGGCGACTCGAAGACGTCCGCCGTGGAATCCGCTGCGTTCAGACTCTCCAGCCAACGCAGGCGGTTCGAGGTGTTCAGCGAGCGACGAGCCTCGCCAGCTGCGACGCCCGAATTGCGGAACTGGATCCAGACGCTGCGTTCGAGTCGTTCGTCGCGCGCATGCAACAGGGGGCCGCTGCGCGTGGCGCCGACGAGGCCGAGCACGCGGTACTCGCCCAGCTTCTCGGGGAAAGTGGTGTCCCGGGACACATGCGGCTCCGGCGGCCCGATGAATCGGCGGACGCGACGGAAGGGAGCCTTCGCCTGGACGACGCGCGTTCCTGTCCACAACTCGTACGGCCCGCGCCAGCCGTTGCGCTTGCGCATCGTGCAGACGCGGAAGCCGAACAGGCCGAAGAACACGACGAACCCGCCGAGGACGAACGTCAACCGATCCTGCGGCAGGGTGTGTTGTGCGACGCCCAACCCGATCCCGACGATCTCGTAGAGGATCGCGCGCGGGATCGCGCGCACCCAGAGCGGCGGACCGCTGCCGACCGAGGCGATGCGAACACCCGTGAGCCACTTGCCGATCGAGCTGGCGAACGCGCCTTCGGAGATCGCGAAGTACGCGATCGGGATCAACCCCAGAAGTATCTGGACGTGCAGCGGCATCGTCAGCCAGGGCCGTGCGGTCTCAACGACGTGCGCGCCGCTCGACGACTGGAACGCGGTGGCGAGCATGCTCGCGCCGAAGGCCAGGATGGCCCCGTCGAGGATCCAGGCCGACAGCCGGCGGGGGAGCGAAGCCGCTGCCGCGGTGCGGTCCGAAAACGGCAACAGCGCCGAGCGAAATGCGTCGAGGTCGCGGAAGCGCTTGTCCGGCTCGCGCTCCATCGCGCGCAGGACGACGCGCTCGAGTTCGCTGGGGATCTCCGGCCGGATCGAGCGCAGCTTCGTCGCCGGCTCGGACAGGATGCGGGCGAGCACTTCGCCGACGTTGCTGCCGCCGAACGGTGCGCGGCCGGTCAACACGGCGTAGAGCGTCGCAGCACACGAGTACTGGTCGCTACGTGCATCCAGCGTGCGGCCGCGGATCTGCTCGGGGCTGGCGTACAGCGGGGAGCCGAGGAACTGGCCCGACTGCGTCAGTTGGATGTCGCGCTCCAACGTGCGCGACAACCCGAAGTCGCCGATCTTCACGTGCCCGTCGGTGGCGAGGAAGCAGTTCGACGGCTTCACGTCGCGGTGGATGACACCAGCCGCGTGCGCGGCATCCAGTCCGTCGATCACGTCCAAGATCCAGCGCACGGCCCTCTCGATCGGGATCGGCTCCTTGCGCGCGATGCGCTCTTGCAGCGTCTCGCCTCCGACGAGCTCCATTGCGATCGCGGGCGAGTCCTCGATCTGGTGCGCGCCGTAGACGAAGACGCAGTTCACGTCGGAGATCGAGGCCGCGATGCGCGCTTCGCGGCGGAAGCGCTCGAACGCTTCGCCGGACACGGAGAGTTCCGCGGCGAGCACCTTGAGCGCGACGATGCGACCTGAGTCGATCTCTTGCGCCTCGTAGACGACGCCCATGCCTCCGCGGCCGAGCTCGCGGATGAGGTGGAAGCCGCCGACACGGCGCGGGAGGGTGCTCGGCGGGTTTCCTTGCACGGCGAGATCCTACGGGGGGAAGGGGCGTTGGGTCGAGCAGGATCCGCGCCCAGGGGAGGGTCGCAATACCTAGAAGACAATGAGCAAAAGAAGGTAACAACCGGCTATTACGAATGCCGCGACGAGTCCGCCCTAGAATGCATCCGATATCACTTTCACGGTTCGGAACACGGCCCCACGACCCCCCCATGCAAACTCGCAACCCCTCCAAGGAAGTCGCCTTCCATCCCCTCTCCGGGTACGGAATGTTGGCGTTGGTCCTGATCCTCCCGGTCGCCGCGATCGGGCTCCTGATCTACAGCGCGAACCTCCCGGGCCGCAACGCGCCCGAGCCGGCCGTCGTGGTACCGGTCGTCCTGGCGCTGCTCACCTGGGTGTTCCTGCTGCCGGGCTTCTTCGTCGTCGAGCCCAACCTGGGTCGCGCGCTCGTCTTGTTCGGGCGCTACCGCGGCACGGTCCGACTCGCCGGCTTCTACTGGACGAACCCGTTCACGGCGAAGAAGAAGGTGTCGCTGCGTGCGCACAACCTGAACGGCAAGACGCTCAAGGTGAACGACCTCTTGGGCAACCCGATCGAGATCGCGACCATCGTCGTGTGGCAGGTGCGCGACACGGCACAAGCGCTGTTCGACGTCGAGGACTATCTGACCTTCGTCGACACGCAGAACGAGTCGGCGTTGCGGATGGTCGCCGCGCGTCACCCCTACGACGACGGCCAGGCTGCGGATGTGCTGACGACGCTGCGCGGTAGCGCGGACGAAGTCTCGCTCGAACTGCAGCGCGAACTCCAAACGCGGCTCGAGCTCGCCGGCATCGACATCCTCGAGGCGCGCATCTCACACCTCGCGTACGCCCAAGAGATCGCCGCGGCGATGCTGCAACGACAGCAGGCGGGCGCGATCATCGCGGCGCGCAAGCTCATCGTCGAAGGCGCCGTCGGCATGGTCGAGGACGCGATCGAAAAGCTCAGCGCGAACGGCCGCGTCGTGCTCGACGACGATCGCAAGGCGACGTTGACCGGCAACCTGCTCGTCGTGCTGTGCGGACAGCAGAACGCCCAACCCGTCCTGAACACGGGCGGCCTGTACAACTGATCCGGCGTGGTCGATCGCCCCGACAGCCACGTCGAGGAGCCCGATTCCTCCGGTGATTCCGGACGAAAGGCCTTCCTGCTGCGCCTCAGCCCGGAACTCCACGCGGAGCTCCGGGCTTGGGCCGCTCAGGATCTGCGTTCGTTGAACGCGCACATCGAATGGCTGCTGCGCGAGGCGGTGCGCAAGCGCAAGTCGAAGTAGGCCGACATCCTGGCCGACCTCTCGCGGCGCCCTCAGGGACAGATCACGAACTGCACCGCGTCCGTCAGGCCCACGCCGCCGATCGAGGGCGGGTCCCGGTAGTAGTACTGCGCGCAGACGGTCGTCCCGAGCAACAGGCTGGGGTCTCCTCCCCCCTGGATGTGCGCGTTGAAATCGATCGCGAACGCACCCGTGCAGTCCGCCGGGGGGCCGTTGCCTCCGGAGAACTGGATCCCGGTCCTGCGCAGCGAACCGCCGACGAGCAGTGTGCCCCCAGCGAAGGCCGTGGCGGCGGGGCCGTGGCCGTAGAACAAGAGGCCGCTCTTCTGACTGATCACGTTCGTCGCCGAGAGGGTGAATGGAACTGCCGAGGAGGCGCTCGCGACTCCTGCTGTTGCGATCGCGGGCGTGCAGCCCTGTGAATTGACCTTGGCAGAGCCGTACGTCACGGGATTCGGGCAAGTCAGCCCCGGCAGTTCGAGCCAGGAGAGCGACATCGGCGCGTGCCGGATCTCGACGTTGAACGGATCCACGTAGGGACCGAAGCGCAGGCTCGATCCCGTCGGGGGCTCGTGGATCTGGAGGTTCTGCAGCTCCAGCCGCAGCTTGTGTCCGGCTCGGAACACGAAGGCGCTCGCGTTCACCGCGATGTCGATGGTCGTCGCTCCCGTCGCGCCCTGGTCGAACCGGAAGTAGGACCCGGCCGCGACGTAGCGCGGCGGACCGCTTGGCGGGACGTCGACGAGCCTCGCGCGCACCTGCCAGCGTGTCTGGGAACTGGCGACCGCGAGATGGACCCGCGCATCGCCCGCGTACTCGAATTCCGTCGCGAGGGGCTGCGTCTCGTACGCGACTGTGTTTCGCGGGATGTTCGCCTGCACGAGGCCCAAGGCGAAGTTCCCGCCCACCAGGGTCTGCATGTCGAAGCCCGGAGCCACGGTCTGCGTCAGCACCTCGGGTGATTCAGCTGTGAGCGGCGGCGTCGCGGAGAGTCCTCCAGCTGCACGCAGGTACCAGCGCGTGGGCACCGAGCCGGTCGGTGGCCAGGTCGCGCTCGTGCGGTGTTGCCACGTCGAGTTGGCGGAGAGGTAGGTCGGGACGTCATCGGGCGTCACGGCATAGGTGACCGCCGGTCCGGTGTCGATCCCGTTCGATGCGCCCTTGAGCCAGCGATCGAGCCACTGATTGCGCCAGCTCGTACGCAGCGCGTTCTCGGCATTGTTCGCGGGGGACTGGTGTCCGCCCGTCCCGAGGTAGAGCTTCTTCGGCGTTCCGGCCGGCAGCGCGTTCCAACCCGCAGCCTGGCCCGAAGCCGGAAAGGCGAAGTCGTCGTAGGCGACCATCGCCAGCACGGGACACGTGATCGAAGGGACGAGCTCCCACGGGTTCGTCGCGGGCCCGGCCGTGATCGCGTCCCAGGTCGCGTAGTCCTGTGCCAGGATCGCGGACAGCGCGCCGGCCGCGACCGTCGCGTCGTAGCGCACGCCGTTCCCGTTCAGGATGTTGAAGTCGGTGCAGTGCACCGCGCTGGCCTGCGGCGCGAAGTTCGCGCGGAAGTCGGGGGAGATGTTCTCGGCCACGACGACGTCGATGTCCGGAAACGTGCCGGACCCATCCTCGTACGGCCGTCCGTCCCACGCCGCCGCCATCCAAGCGTGCATCCCGCCCATCGAGGCTCCACTCACGCCGATGCGCGAAGGGTCCGACTCGGCATCCGCAGCCGCCCACGCGATCAACTCGCCGAGGTCTTTGCGCTCACGCAGACTCGTGTGCGTGTTCGAACCCGTGTGATCGCCGTGACCGCGCACGTCGTAGGCCACGGCGAAGTAGCCGCGCGAGGCGAGCCCGGAGGCCGCGCCCGCCTGGGAGTGACGGTCGCCTCCGATCCCGTGCACCAGGACGACGATGGGCCAGCCGCAGGTGCTCGTGTTCTGCGGGCGCCGGACGTCGACGCGGGTCTGCG
This sequence comes from Planctomycetota bacterium, assembly GCA_038318285.1. Lineage (GTDB taxonomy): Bacteria > Planctomycetota > UBA1135 > UBA1135 > JAEUHZ01. The sequence goes on from JBBQCC010000051.1 coordinate 9,181, forward strand.
CGCCGTCCGAGAAAACGAGCACCTGATCCAGGGTCTGGGCGATCCCGACGGGAGCCGGATCGACGCACTGGAACAAGCAAGCGAGCAGGAGACAGGTCGTTGTGATCATGGCGTGGCTCGTGATGCGAATGGACGAGACCCAGGAACAGGGCCCGCCCGGGCCGGTCTCGCGCAAACAGGTGGTTCTTCAGGGCCAAGTCGCTGGCCGGAACGACTTTCCACCCCGCACGTCGGGCCGGCTCGCGCTGTTCCGTGTGTCCCGATCGTCGGCGAGAGAGTTGGTGCCCGCGGCTACCAGTAGCGCTCGAAGTGCAGAGTTCCCGGCGTCTTCGCTGTATCGAGCACGAAGCCGCGCGGTTCGAGCAGCGCGCGCACGTCGTCGATCATCGCCGGGTTGCCGCACAGCAGGACGTGCGTGTCCCCGGGCACCAGCGGTTCACCCGCCGTCGACAGGAACGCGGCGTCGTCGAGCGCGCTCTGCACGCGCCCGCGACCACCTGACCACGCGCTGTCCGTCGGCTCGCGCGAAGCGACCGGTGCGTAGCGCACGGTCGGATCGGTGCGCAGGGTCTCGAGCAGCTCTTCGTCGTACGCGAGGTCGGCGCTCGTGCGCGCGCCGCACACGATCGTCAGCTTGCGCCAGCGACCCGTGCCCCGGTATCGCCGCAGCATGGACACGAACGGCGCGATGCCGGTTCCCGTCGCGATGCAGACGAGGTGACGCCCGTTCGGGATGCGCTCCAGCGTGAAGTGCCCCTTCGGCGCATCGTCACACCACAGGCGCTCGCCCTCGTGCAGGTCGAACAGCTGCGGCGTCAGCCCACCGCCAGGCACGAGCGCGAGGCACAGTTCGTACGCACCCTTCTCCTCCGGGGACGACGCGATCGAGTACGAGCGCTTGTTCCAGCGCACGCGCGGGCTCGGGGGCGCTTCGACATCGATGGGCTTGGGCCAACCGATCTGCACGAACTGGCCCGGCTCGAAGGGCTGCACCGCGCCCGAGTCCGGATGGATCCACAGGATGCGCACGCTGCCGCTGACGTCGCGGCGCAGCGAAACGGTCGCGTTCCAGGGGATCGGCAGCGCTTCCGTCACCGCGCGGCCTCCGCCAGCATGCGCGCGTGCTCCGCGGCGAGCTCCCGGTAGCGCTCGGGCGTCCGGCGCACGATCTCGAGCTCGCGCTCGTTCAGCTCCCGCTTCACGACGGCGGGCACGCCCACGACCAACGACCGCGGCGGCACGACCAGACCTTCGCGCACGACGGAACCCGCGGCGACGAGCGACCACGATCCGATGCGCACACCGTCGAGGATGCGCGCGCCGATGCCGATCAGCACGTCGTCCTCCAGCGTCGCACCGTGCACGGTCGCCTGATGGCCGATCGAGACCCGGTCGCCGACCACGACCGGGAATTCGCCCAGCGTCCCGTGCAGCACGGCGCCGTCTTGCACGTTCGAATCGGCGCCGACGCGGATCGAGTGCACGTCGCCGCGCAGCACCGCGCCGTACCAGATCGAAGCGTTCGCGCCGATGTCGACGTCGCCGATCACCACGGCGGTGGGGGCGACGAACACGGACGACCCGTAGCGCGGGGAACGGCCCTGATAGGCCAGTCGAAGGGGTTCGTGATGCACGCGCGCCGGTAGCATAGCCGCCGACGCGACGCGCCGATGCCCGTGATTCCCCTGCCGATCGACGCCGCGCTGCCCGAACTCATCGCGGCGTTGCGCGCAAACCCGTGCGCGGTGCTCAAGGCGCCGACTGGCGCGGGCAAGACGACGCGCGTGCCGCCGGCGCTGCTGGACGCGGGCCTCGCCGGATCGGGGCAGGTGTTGATGCTGGAGCCGCGGCGACTGGCAGCGCGCGCGGCGGCGCGGCGCATCGCGTTCGAGCGCGGCGCACAAGTCGGCGGCGAGGTCGGCTATCACGTGCGGTTCGAGCGCAAGGCCTCGCGCGCGACGCGTATCCTGGTTGTCACGGAAGGGCTGCTCGTGCGCTACCTGCAGGACGATCCGTTCCTGTCGGACGTCGGCGTGCTGGTCTTCGACGAGTTCCACGAACGCAGCCTGCACGTCGACCTCGCGCTGGCCCTCGCGCGGCGCGTGCAACAGGACGGCCGTCCCGACCTGAAGATCGTCGTGATGTCGGCCACGCTGCGCACGGCGCGCCTCGCGGAATGGTTGGGCGATGCGCCGATCGTCGAGAGCGCAGGGCGACTCTTTCCCGTGGAAGTCGGCTACTTGGACCGCGAACCCGATCGTTTCGTCGATCGGGAGGTCGCGCGCGGCGTCGAGCGCGCGCTGGCCGAGACCGACGGCGACGTGCTGGCGTTCCTGCCCGGCGTGGGCGAGATCCGGCGCACGCACGACGCGCTGAACGTCCTGGCCGAGCGTCGTGGTGTGCGCATCCACGACCTGTACGGTGACCTCGCGGCCGAGGATCAGGACGCCGTTCTGCGTCCGGGCGATCGACGCAAGATCATCCTGGCGACGAACGTGGCCGAGACGTCGATCACCGTCGAGGGCGTGACGGCCGTCGTCGACTCGGGGCTCGCGCGGCGTTCGCGGTTCGACGCGGGCGTCGGGCTCGACCGGCTCGAGCTCGTGCGCATCTCGCGCTCGTCGGCTGATCAGCGCAGCGGTCGCGCGGGTCGCACGCGGCCGGGTGTCTGCTTGCGCTTGTGGACGGAGGGCGTGCAGCGCTCTCTGTCCGAGGAAGACGAGCCCGAGATCCGTCGCGTCGACCTCGCCGGTCCAGCGCTGCAACTGCTCGCGTTCGGCGAGCGCGATCCGCGCTCATTCCCCTGGTTCGAAGCGCCGCCGGCCATCGCGTTCGAGGCCGCGCTGACCTTGCTGATGCGCCTGGGTGCCTTGGACGGATCCGGAATCACCGAAATCGGCCGCAGTTTGGCCCGTTTCGGCGCGCCGCCGCGGCTCGCACGCCTTCTGCTCGAAGGGCACCAACTCGGATGCCTGGGCGATACCGCGCTGGTCGCGGCGATGTTGCAGGAACGCGATCCCTTCGTACGCCACCCATCGCAACGTGGCGCGCGCCGTTCCGACAGCGACGTCGTCGATCGCGTGCGTGCCCTGCGTGCTTTCGCGCGTGGCACGACGTCGCCGTCGGCACCGGGCGAAGTGAATGCGAGCGCAGCACGCTTTGCATTGCGTGCCGCAGAATCGTTGCAGGGCGAGGCCGTGCGCGCGCTCGGCGATCCCGACCGTGACGAGCACGACGAGGAAGCGACGATGCGTGCGCTGCTCGTCGCTTGGCCCGATCGGCTGGCACGCCGGCGCGAGCCCGGTTCGCGTCGCGCGGTGATGGAAGGCGGTCGCGGCGTGCGCCTCGCCGACGAGAGCGGCGTCGTGGACCACGACCTGTTCGTGTGTGTCGACCTCGACGGCGGCGAGCGCGGCGACCGCGCGGAAGCTCTCGTGCGACAGGCGTCGCTGGTCGAACGGGATTGGCTCGATCCGAAGCTGCTACGCGAGGAATCCGCCGTGCGCTTCGACGACGCGACCGGGCGCGTGCGCGCGTTGAAGCGCACGACGTGGAACGGGCTCGTGCTCGACGAGGTCGAGACGGGCGCCGCGTCCGAGGAGGAGGTCGCGCGCGCGCTGGCCCAAGCAGCCTCCGCGGATCTGCCGCGGTTCCTGCCGCTGGAAGATCCAGAAACAGCCGCGTTCCTGACCCGCGTTCGTTCGCTGCGTGCCTGGATCCCCGAGATCGGACTGCCCGCGTTCGACGACGACGAGCTGCGCGCGCTGCTGCCCGAGTTCGCGCGCGGATGTCGTTCGCTGGCGGAACTGAAGCGCAAGAATCTCGGCGCGTTCCTGGCGGAACGCCTGCCCTGGGATCAGCGCCGCGCGCTCGACGAAGCCGCGCCTGAACGCATGTCAGTGCCCAGTGGAAGTCAGATCCGACTCGCCTACGAACCCGGCCGTCCGCCGGTGCTGGCTGCGCGCATTCAGGAACTGTTCGGGCTGGCCGAGACACCGCGCGTCGCACGTGGTCGTGTGCGCGTCGTCGTGCACTTGCTGGCGCCGAACGGTCGGCCTCAACAGGTCACGGACGATTTGGCGAGCTTCTGGTCGAACGCGTACTTCGAGGTGCGCAAGGAGCTGCGCACGCGTTACCCGCGGCATGCGTGGCCCGAGGATCCCTGGAACGCGCCGGCGGAGAAGCGGCCGAAGCGCAAGAGGTGACGCCGCGCAGCCGCGGCTGCGCACTCAGCTCGTGGTGCGCAAGGTAAACCAGCGCACTCAGCTGGTGGTGCGCAGGGTAAACCAGCGCACTCAGCTGGTGGTGCGCAAGGTAAACCAGCGCACTCAGCTGGTGGTGCGCAAGGTAAACCAGCGCACTCAGCTGGTGGTGCGCAAGGTAAACCAGCGCACTTTGCCCGCGCCACCGCCGGCGACGATTGCGCCGCGCGCGAGCAGTTCGTCGACGACGCGGGCGACGTCGGCGAAGTCGCAGTCGTCGAATGCGATGGCTGCGCCGGGTGCGAAGTGCGGTTGCCAGGCTTCGAAGTCGGCGCGCACGGCCGTGTAGCGGTGATCGCCGTCGATGAACGCGAAGCCGATCGCCGGGCCCGACCATGACGCGGCCACGGCGCGCGAGTCGAGGCCGACGACGTGCACGCCGGCGCCGACGCCCGTGCGCGTCAGGTTGGCGTAGAGGTGTGCTTGATCCTCGCGACCGAAGCGGCCACCGCGCGGACCGACGAACTCCACGTGCGGATCGATGCTGTAGACCGGTGCGCAGGCTCCCCGACGTGCGCCCAGCGCGAGCGCGACCGTCGAGCGGCCGCGGTAGTTGCCGACCTCGACGATCGACTGGTCCGCTGGCACGCGCGCGGCGTGCTCCATCAAGAGTTCGATCTCCTCTCGAGCCAGCCAACCGTCCACGGTCTCGACCAGCTCGACGTCAGGATCGACTTCGGGATCGACGGCGGCGGCAGAGGATCGGGCGGCGGGAGTGGTCGGCATCCCGATCTCGTCGGCGCGATTCGGCGGGACCTTGAGCGACCACCCGAACGCGCCGCGACCGGCGTCGCCGCGACCCAAGTCAGCGGAAACGCGCGGCGAGCCAGGCGCCGAGGTCGGCTAGTTCTTCGCCACAGACCTCGTGGTCCATCGCGTATTCGCGGAACATCACGTCGCAGCCGAGTTCCGTCATGCGATCGCGCACTTCGCGTCCGAGCGCCGGCGCGATCAATCGATCTTCGCTGCCGTGCGCGACGAATGCCGGCAGCCCGCGATTCGCGGACACCGATTGCGCTTCGATCGCGACGTTGCGCGCGAGGAAGGTCGAGAGCGCGAACGTGCCCGCGAGCGGTTTCTCGAAGCGCACCGCGACGTACGCGGCCAGCGCGCCGCCTTGGCTGAAGCCGCCGAGCACGATGCGGTTCGACGGGATGCCGCGCGCGATCTCGCGCTCGACGAGCGCGCGGACGAGAGCGTCTGCGCGCGCGAGCCCCGCCGAGTCGCTGGTCACACCGCGCCACAAGTCCTCGGGCCCGATGTCGAACCACGATGTCCGCGGTGCGCCGAGTGCGATGCCGAGTGGCCGCTCCGCCGCGGTGGGGAACACGAAGCGCAGCGGAAGGTCTCCCGGGATGCGTAGGCCCGGCACGATGCCGGCCAGATCGCGCCCATCGGCCCCGAGGCCGTGCAGGCAGATCACCGACCCGCGCGCGGGTGCCGCGGGCTCGATCTCGAGCGGGCCCGTAGGGGTCTTCATGGGGTTCGCGGGGCCGTGGCGCACCGCGCGATCGTATCGAGCGCCCTTCGTCGGTCCTAGGTGTCGCGTGCAGCGCCTCGGGCTGCGAAACTCCAGGGCATGCAGGACGTCTTCGTCGCCACGGAACCCTGGAACGAGAAGAGGCCCCAAGTCCTCGTCGTGTGTTGTTCCGACGGCCGTTTCCACGCTCCGATCGTCGAGTTCATCGGACGCGAGGTCTGCGATCGCGCCGACCTCGTCGCGTTGCCCGGCGGACCGGCGGTGATCGCCCCCGAGAACAGCTCTTTCGAAGAAGCGCGCGTCTTCGAGTCGACGCTGAAACTGTTTCTCGAAGCGCATGACTTGAGGCAGGCGTGCCTGATCGCGCACCAGGGTTGCGCGTACTACCGCCAGAAGCATCCTTTCCTGGACGAGGTGGCGTTCGAGGCCCGTCAGCGCGCCGACCTCCGTCGCGGTGCGCATGTGCTGCACACGCACGCACCGGACCTGGCGCTGAGCCTGCGTTTCGCGCGCATCGTCGACGGTCATGTGCGCTTCGAGGTCGTGGCGCTGGAACCGACGAGCCGCTCCGCATTCCGATCGTGAAGTACGGCCTGCTCGCAGAACGTGAAAAGTTCGCCGGGCGGTGCGAGCGCGTGAGAGATGATCGCGTACCCACATGCAGGTGATCGACTCGACCTCACCGCGCGCGCCCGAACCGCAGCGCGTCCAACTCCGGGTCGGTGGCCGCGTCTGGGTGACGTGGGCGCTGATCGCGGCGAACGTGCTCGCGTTCGTATGGATGATGACGCGCGGCGCGGATCTGCAGACCGTTTCTGGTCGCCTGGCCTACGAACTGGGCGCGAATCAGTACGACGCCGTGCGCATCGACGGCGAATGGTGGCGCCTGATCGTCAGCGTGTTCCTGCACGGCGGGATCATCCACCTGGGCTTCAACATGTGGGCTCTGCGGGTGTTGGGCCCGTTCGCCGAGGCCTACCTGGGCGCGGTCGGCTTCCTCGTGCTGTACCTCATCACAGGGATCGGCGCGTCGGTGGTCAGCATCCACTGGAATCACGACGCCGTTTCGCTCGGCGCTTCGGGCGCGATCTTCGCGCTGCTCGGCGCAACGCTCGCGTTCTTCGTGCGCCATCGGCGCGAGATGCCGGATGCGCTGTTCCGCGGTCAATTGCGCACGATGCTGATGCTGATCGGCATCAACCTCGTGCTGGGCTTCACGATCCCGCACGTCGACAACTCCGCGCACCTCGGCGGCCTCGGTCTCGGCTTCCTCGGCGGTTTCCTGATGGACCGACCTCTGCGCGAGAAGCCGCACATGACGACGCGTCGCTGGGTCGGCGCTGGCGTGCTGGCCGTGACGATCGTGCCGATCGCGTTCGTCGTGGACGCGCTGGGGCGGATGCTGCACGGACCCGTGTGAATCCAGGTCAGGCCCGAGCAACGGCTTGGGAGGATCGACGCGGGTCGCGCATGGACGAGCGTGGCGCATGTGCCTAGGGTTCGCGACCCGATGCACGCGATCCTGCAGACCCTGAACTCCGAGCAACGTGCGGCAGTGACGACGACCGAGGGTCCGCTGCTCGTTCTGGCGGGCGCTGGGTCGGGCAAGACCCGCGTGATCACGGTGCGCATCGCGTACCTGCTGCACCGCGGCGTGGCGCCCGAGAACGTCCTGGCCATGACGTTCACGAACAAGGCAGCGAAGGAGATGCGCGAGCGCGTCGCCGCGCTCGTGAACAAGCCGGTCGGCGGCTCGAAGGCGAAGGGTCGCAAGAGCTCCGCGCCGGCCGTCGCGGACGAGCTGACCGTGGGCACGTTCCACTCGTTCTGCGTGAAGCTGCTGCGGAAATACGCGGCCGAAGCGGGCTTGTCGCCGCACTTCACGATCTGCGACGCATCGGACCAACAATCCGCGTTGCGCGGCGCACTGCGCGAGTTGCGCATCCCCGAAGCCGCGATGGCGCCCGCAGCGCTGCACGGACGCATCTCGCTGATGAAGAACAAGGGCCTGAGCGCCGACGCGTTCCTCGAGACGGCCAAAGACCAGCAGGATGAGCTGATCGGACGCGCGTGGAAGCGCTACGACGAGCACCTCGCACGCTCGCGCTCGGTCGATTTCGACGACCTCCTGTTGCGCGCCGTGCGCCTCGTCAAGATCAGCGGGCAGGCGCGCGAGATGCTCGAGCAGCGGTTCCGCTACGTCATGGTCGACGAGTACCAGGACACGAACGGGCCACAGTACGACCTCGTGCGCGCGATCGCCGGCAAACACCGGAACCTGTGCGTCGTCGGCGACGACGATCAGTCGATCTACGGTTGGCGCGGCGCGGACGTGAAGAAGATCCTCGCGTTCGACGGCGACTTCCCTGGTGCGAGCGTCGTCCGCCTCGAGACGAACTACCGCTCGACGAAGGAGATCCTCGACGCTGCGAATCGCGTGATCGGGAACAACCCCGGCCGCCTCGGGAAGACGCTGCGCGCGGCGATGGGCTCGGGCGAACCGATCGCGACGCTGCGCATGGATGACGAGGTCGCCGAGGCCGATCACGCGGCACGCGAGATCGCCGAGCTGGTGCGCGTGAAGCGCAATCGCTTCTCTGACTTCGCGATCCTGTTCCGCACAGCGACGCAACCGCGGCCGTTCGAGCAGCAACTGCGCGCGCGCGCCGTCCCGTACGTCCTGACGGGCGGCATGTCGTTCTTCGATCGCAAGGAGGTGCGCGACGTGCTGGCCTACCTGCGCTTGGCGCAGAACCCGCGCGACGAGGTGTCGCTGCTGCGCGTGATCAACGCGCCGCCGCGCGGAGTCGGAAAGTCGACGGTCGAGAAGATCGTGGCCTTCGCGACCGAGCACGGCATCTCGGCCTGCGAGGCCTTCGAACGTGCCAAGGAAGTCGAAGGCGTCCCCGAATCGGCCTCGTACGCGGTTGCGTCCCTGCTCGAGAAATTGGCCCGTTTCGGCGCCGAACATCCCGGCGGTACGTTGATCGCCTGGATCCGGCGCCTTGTCGAGGCCGTCGACTACCGCAGCGAAGTCGATCGCTGTTATCCCGAGCCGCAGGCGGCCGAGGAACGCTGGGCCAGCGTCGTCGAGGTGTTCGACATGGCCGAAAACTACACGCGCCGCGCGAAGAAGCCGACGCTGGTCGGATTTCTCGAGGCCTTGACGCTGTCCGCCGAGGGCGACCGGGAAGACGACAAGAAAGAGAAGCGCGATGCGGTCGCGCTGATGACGATCCACGCCGCGAAGGGGCTCGAGTTCCCGCGCGTCTACCTCGTGGGTGTGGAAGAGGGCCTGTTGCCGCACCAGCGCAGTGTCGTCGAGGACACCGTCGAGGAAGAACGCCGACTGATGTACGTCGCGATCACGCGCGCGCGTCAGCACCTCAGCGTGTCGTGTACGAAGACGCGTTCGAAGTACGGCACGCGTGTCGAGTCGCAGCCTTCGCGCTTCTTCTACGAAATGCTCGGCGAGAAGCCGCCGAAGGGCTGGATCCCGTGCGACACACGCTCGGCCACGGAGAAACAGGCCGACGCCGAAGCCGGCCGCCCCGACCCGCGGGCGAAGGCTATCGCGGCGAACAAGAAAGCCGCTGCGAAGAAGAAGAAGGCCAAGGGCGGG
>JBBQCC010000052.1:0-18518 GCA_038318285.1 Planctomycetota bacterium
GCACGAGCAGCCCTTTCATGCCGCGCGCCAGCGCGATCTCGTCCTGCGCCTCGGCGACGAAGTGCAGGTGGTTCGACTGAATCGAATACTCGATCAGCCGAAAGCCGAACCGATCCGCGCCCGCGGCGAGCGTCGCGCGCAGGAGCGCGAGGGTGCGTTCGCGCCGCAGGTTGGGCAGCCCCGCGAGGAGCCTCGTCGTGACGAGGACCGGCGTGTGGCGCGTCACGCGCGCGCGCGTGTCGTGCGGCACGAGAGGGCGGTCGCCCTTGGGCTTGCGACCTGCTCCGGCTCGCGCGCCGCCGCGACGGAACAGGTCGATCTGGCGAATGGATTGGGACTGCGGCGGCATGTGTGACTGCGACTGCTTGCGTGACGGCGAGCGAGACTCGATGACCGAGACTCGATGAGCGAGAGCGAGTGCGTGCGTGTGCTCCAGCGACTCCCTCCTTCCGATAGAACGCGCGGTGAACGCTCGGGTCGTCGAAAATCACTAGAAAACAAGCGTCGAACGAGGCGGCCATCAGCGCGCGGTTCGATTCCGCGGACATTCGGCGAGAGCCCGGTGAGGTCCACGCTGGTTCGTCCAACGAGCAGCGTTCGATCGGTCGTTGCCCGCGTCGATCGATCTTGGATCGAGAGCATGCGCGAGGAGGATCCATGTCGGGTGCAGCGAGCTCGCCCTCACCCTCACCCTCGCCATCGCATGCGGCGACGGTCCCCAGCGCCAAGTTCGATTCCGCGCACATTCGACACGCGGTGCGCTACACGTCGCGGCCCGACCGGCGTACTCGGGTCTAACGATTCGAACTCCGACCGCTCGGCTCGAGCACCCGCCAGACCGCGCGATGATTCCGCGGACATTCGGCGAGACTGCCTGGCGATGTCGGCGTCGGTGATTTCGACGAGGAACGATCGTCCGCTCGCTGCCCGCGTCGATCGATCGTGGATCGAGAGCATGCGCGAGGATGATCCATGTCGGGTGCAGCGCGCTTGACCTCGCGCTCGACCTCGCACTCAGCACTCAGCCCTCAGCACTCGCACTCGCACTCGACCTCGCACTCGACGATTGTCCCCAGCGCTGGATTCGATTCCGCGCACATTCGACACGCTGTGCTCCACACGTCGCGGCCGGACCGACGTGCTCGGGTCCAACGAGTCGAAGTCCGACTGCTCGGCTCGAGCACCCGCCAGACTGCGCGATGATTCCGCGGACTTTCGGCGAGACTGGCCGGTGAGGTCGCGTCGGTTCGATCGCTGCTGGCGTCGATCGGATGTGCATCGAGAGCGTGCGCGAGGGCGAGCGGGGTCTAGTGCAGGGCGCTCGCCCTCGCATTCCGCCCTTGCACTCAGCACCCGCTCACGTTGGCAAGGAGGGCACTCGCACTCGGTCTGTAGCACTCAGCACTCAGCACTCAGCACCTCACACTCGGGGCAGTCGGCACTCGACACTCGACACTCGCGCCTCGACCGTCGGACCGTCGGACCCATGGAAACAGGTCGCCCCCAGCTCGACTCCAGCAAGCGAGCGAGGACGCCGCAACCGAGGTCGCTGGATCCGGTGCGCACGCTCAGTTCCGTCGCTCCGATGATTCCGCGCACATCCCCTCCAGACGTAGCCTCGCGGCTGAACGCGGGCCGGAAGGGCGTGAGAAACACCCGAAGGCCTGCTGACGGAGACCTCGAGCCGTCCACGTGAGCTTCGAGCCGCTCACCCGCAATTCGCCACCGCTTCGTGCGCTCGTGGCGGTAGGCGGCCCGACGCCGGTCCTTCCTTTGTCCATCCAGGTTCTCCAGTCGATCGTCGGTTGCAGTGCCGCCCACGACGTCGGATGGGCTTCGAAGATCGGAGACGCTGCGAGCGCTGGGGCCGAACTTCGGTGGCGAGTACCCGCAAGCCCGCGCCGGTGCTGACGGCCCACACGACCTCCCGAATCCCTCGAAAAGGGGACGGACGATCCGCGGATCAGTTCGCCGCGAGCCTCGCGCGCGCTTCCTCGTCCGAAATGCGCGTCATCGTGAAACCGGTGAAGCCGTAGATGATCGAGAAGATCGGGCACAGCCAGTTCAGGAAGGCGTAGGGCGCGTAGGTCGTCGTCGCGACGCCGAGGACGATCGCCATCTGTGCGCCGCACGTGTTCCAGGGGATCAAGGCCGAGGTCACGGTCCCCGAGTCCTCGAGCGCGCGCGAGAGGTTCTTCGGGTGCAGGCGACGCTGCAGGTAGGCCGTGCGGAACATGCGGCCCGGGACGACGATCGCCATGTACTGGTCGGAGGCCAATACGTTCACGCCGATGCACGTCGCGATCGTCGCTGCGACCAGCGAACCCGTGCCGCGCACGAGCCGCAGGATCGAGTTCGCGATCGTGCCGAGCATGCCCGAGCGCTCCATGACGCCCCCGAAGGCCAGCGCGCAGAAGATCAGCGCGACGGTGCCCATCATGCTCTTCATGCCGCCGCGCTCGTGCAGCAGCGTTTCGACGGTCAGCGCGGCCGAACGCTGCAGATCGTGTTCGGTTCCAGCGGGGACCGCGCCCGAGATCTGGATCGTGAAGCCGCCGAAGAGCGTGCCGAACGAGCGGCCGAGCTGGGCCAGCACGCCGTCCGGGCTCGACTGGATCACGAGGCCGAGACCCACCGCCGCGAACGTGCCCGCGATCAGGGCCGGGATGGCCGGCACGCGCGTCGCGACCAGCACGAGCACGAGAACGGGCGGCAGCGCCAGCCAGGGCGACAGCACGAAGTTCTCGCGCAACACCGCGACGGTGGCGTCCACGCGCGCGAGGCCTTCCGCTCCCGATCCGTGCGATCCGCCCAGGAACCCGTACAGCGCTAACGCGACGAGCAGGGACGGCGTGACCGTCCAGACCATGTGCTTGACGTGTTCGATCAACGTCGCGCCCGCCATGGCCGGCGCGAGGTTCGTCGTGTCCGAGAGCGGCGACATCTTGTCGCCGAAGTAGGAACCCGACACGACGGCGCCACCGACCAGTCCGATGTCGATGCCCAGCGTATGACCCACGCCCATCAGCGCGACGCCGACGGTACCGGCCGTCGTCCACGAACTGCCGGTCGCGACCGAGACGACGCAGCACACGAGGCACGCGGTCACGACGAACACGTCGGGCGAGATCAGGTCGAGGCCCCACACGATGAGCTGCGGCACGACGCCCGCCTCGATCCACGCGCCGATCAGCATTCCGACGACCATCAGGATGAACACGGCCTGCAACGCCACCGTGATCGACTTCACGATGCCGTCCTCGATCTCTGTCCAAGGCTGTTTCAGCACGAAGACAGCGATCAGCGCGGCGATGCCGGTTGCCAGGATCAGCGAGACCTGGTTGTCCCCCGAATCGAAGACGCGCACGTTCAGCGCGAGCAATCCGATCAAGGCGACGACGGGGACGAGCGACAGGCCGAGCGACGGCGGGCGCGACCCGGCTGCGGGGGAGTTCGGAAGAGTCGGGGGGGCTTGCGTCATCGGTTCCGTTGGGGCTTCAGCGCTGCGCGGCGGCATTCCCGCGCTCGTGGAAGAAATCCGGGCCCTGCGCGGGGGCCGAGCCCTCGATGCGCGCGTGGCCCGCGGGCGGTTCGCTCACGCGCAATCGTTCGGCGAGTTCGCGCGGTGGCCAAGTGCGTCGGCCCACCATCGCGTCCTGGATCCACGTCGCCGCCGCGGACGGTGCATTCTCGCGGACCGTGACGACGAACACGCCTTCGCGCACGGCCTCGGACGGATCACCGCCGGCGCAGACCACGACCGTGCGCGGCGCGAGTTCGCCCGCGGCCGCCGCACGGCCGAGACCGGGCTCGACGATCGCGACGTGCGCGGCCGGGTTCGCCTCGAGCCGACTCGCAGCGGCGCGCACGCCGACTGCGGTGCCGCGATCGTCGAGCACGTTCACGCGCATGTCGGGCACGCGGAGGTCCGTACCAGGCGCGGCCCCGCTGTCGCGCTGAAAGCTGCGGCGCAATTCCTCGACGAAGGTGCGGCCCGCGTCGCGGCCCGCCCCGGTGACGTCGGCGACGACGCCCACGCTGACGGGCTGCGGATGTTCGAAATCCAGGGGGCGATCGAGGCCCGCGTAGTCGACGGGCGGTCGGTCCGCACACGCGCCGAACCCGAGGAGTGCCATCAGGGCCAGCGAGCCGGGGCCGGGCGAGGCGAACCTCGCGCGCGACGCAACGTGTACGCGGATCGGCGTGGACATGGCGGGGAGCCTCGCGGAGCATCCTACGGACGCGCGCCCACGATTCCTCCACACAGCTCGAGACCCTTGATGCTTTTCACGATCCAACACCTCGCCCTCCTCGTCGGCGCCCTCGCCCCGGCGGCCGGTTCGACCGACGGTTCGACCTGGACTCAAGCCCGACTCGAAGCGACTTCGGCCGAGATCCAGGCGCAGGTCGAGGTGCTGCGCGGCGCGAAGTTCGTGCGACCGGTCCAGGTGAAGCTGTCCGACACGGCCGGACTGCGCAAGTACATGACGGATCGCGAGGCCGAGACGGTCACGCCCGCGCGCATGCACCGCGACGAGTGCACGGCCAAGTTACTCGGGCTGGTCGCGCCGGAACTCGACCTGCACGCGCTCGAAGTGGAGATCGTCGAGGGACAGGTCGGCGGGTTCTACGACCCGAGCAGCGACACGTTCTTCCTGATGGACGCGATGAAGGGCTCTGTCGCGAAGGTCATCCTCGCGCACGAGCTGACGCACGCGCTCGACGACCAGCTCTACGACCTCGACGCAGTGTTGAAGAACGCACACGACGAGACGGATGCGGAGCTCGCGATCCGCGCCGTGGTCGAGGGCAGCGGAACGAACCTGATGAACCGCTGGGCGGTCGCGCACGCCACGGAGATCCCGGCGTCGGAGATGGCCGAGCTGCAGGACATGGGCGCGGACGCGTTGCGTAAGGCGCCGCCCTACCTGTGGAAGCCGCTCATCGCCTCGTACTTCGCCGGCGACGGTTTCCTCGCGCGCAGCGGCGGCATGAACTTGACGCTGCACGCCGCCGAGCCCGCGGACGTCGAACACGCGTTTCGCTCGCCGCCGCGCTCGACGGAGCAGATCCTGCACCCCGACCGCTACTGGAAGTCGGAGCAGCGCGACGATCCGGTGCGCGTGCAGTACGAACTCGACTCGGCGCCCGCCGGGTGGAATGTCTTGGCGCAAGACACGCTGGGCGAGCTCGTCCTGGGACTCCTCACGACGCCGCGCGACGCCCGCAAGGGCTTCGACATGTCGAACCCGATGTCGCTGCTCGGCCTGAAGTTCACGAACAAGGCCGCGGAGGGCTGGGGCGGCGACCGTCTCGTGCTGCTCGGACGCGGCGACGATCGTCTGCTGCAGCTCGTGACCGTGTGGGACACCGAGAAGGACGCGGGTGAGTTCGCCGACGCCGTGCGCAAGTCCGGACCTGAGGTGTTCACCAGTGCGCGCGACACGACGGCGGGCTGGGTGCCGCGCTTCACGCCGACGTTCTTCGACATCGACACGCCGGGTGGCGCGGAGTCGAAGCTCGTCGTCCTGCGCGCCGCGTCGATCGCGGATCCCGCGGACAAGAGCGTCGCGGCGGCGAAGCTGCGCTGGTCGGCACAGGCCTCGGCGTCCGTCGTGAAGGACGGCCGCTGACGCTTCAGCCGAAGGTCGCTGCGGAAGCGCGCGGTCCCGGCAGGCCACCGGCGATGCGCCCGCTGAACAGGAACACGCCCTCGATGCGGTCGCCGACGCGCGGCGCGGGCAGGCCGTCTTTCTCCAGCTGCCAACGGCTGACGAAGAGCGTCAACGGTCGTTCGGGCGCATCGACCGTCAAGATGTCGAACTCGCAGCGCGTGATCGGGTTGTACAGACGGCGCACCGCGACGACACGCGCGGAGACGTCGGCGCAGCCGCCCGGATCGGCCGGGCCGCCGAGCGGTTCGACGCTGGCGCCGTTCTCGAGGTCGAGCACCTCGCGGCGCGACGTGCCGCCGTCGATGCCGGTGTAGGTGACGTCGAGCGCGAAGCCCGCGATGGCGACGGCCAGCACGTGTCCCTGCAGCAACTTGCCCGGCAATCGGCGTGCATCCGTGAGGAACGCGGAGATCGGGTAGGCGCCGGCGTGCGCGAGCGTCAGGAGTCCCGCGCTCTCCTCGATACGCGCGCGCGCCGCGTCCTCGGGCGAGCGCACGGGCGGCGCGGCCCAACCGACGAGCAGCGCGTCGAAGCGCGAGTCGGGGACCTTGCGGATCTCCTCGACCGCGACGCGCAGACGCGCGTCCTGGCGGAAGTGCGGGACGATCGTCCAGTCCAGTCCGGGATCGTCGCGTTCGATCGCGAGGTCCACGCCGCCGACGAGGGCCAGTCGGCGATGCGTGCGCGGATCGCCGCGCCACGCGGCCGGCTCGCCGTCGCGCAGCGCGCGGCCGACGATGTCGTCGAGCGGGTGGTCGGGGGGGAAGCCCACGCACTCGAGCAGGAAGTCCACGGGATTCGAGTTTCGCCGACGCGCGGCGTCCGAGCAACCGGAACGGGTCGCTATCCTGCACGGATGCTCCCCCCTGCGCGCGGCGACCGGCCCGTGAACCCGGCACCGGGGCTTTGGTCGCCCCTTCGGCTGATCGCTCCGCTATTCCTGATCCTGGCCCCGCTGCCCGGGTGCGCGACGGTCGCCGATTCCGCGCGCGAGGCACGCGCGGAGAGCGACGCGCGATTCGACGTCGAGCACTACGCGCTGGATCTCGCGATCGATCCGGCGACTCGAACACTGCGTGGCGCGTGCCGCATTCGCCTGTGGCCGACGACTGCGGCGATCTCCGACGCCGAACTCGACTTCGTCGGGATGCAGGTGGACGAAGTCGTCGACGTCGCGGGTCGCGCGCTGCAGTTCCGGCAGGACGCCGCCGGCGTGCGCGTCGAGTTCGCGCAGCGCACCGCGAAGGGCACGCCGGTCGAGTTCACCGTGCGTTATTCCGGTCGGCCCGCGCGCGGGATGTACTTCACGGCAGAGCGCGACGGAGTCCCGACCCAGGTCTACACGCAGGGCGAGTGCGTCGACGCGCGCGCGTGGTTCCCGTGCCAGGACGAACCCTGGGAGCGCGCGACGAGCGAACTCTGCGTGCGCATGCCGCGCGCGTGGCAAGTGCTGGCCGCCGGTGAGCGCATCGAGCGCCGCGAAGAGGGCGACGAGGCGATCGAGCTGTGGCGCATGGCGTTTCCACACCCGGCGTACCTCGAGACGCTCGTCGCGGGCGAGCTCGCGGTGGAGCGCTCGTCGTGGGAAGGCATTCCGTTGGTGTACGCCGCCGCGCCGCGTCTCGCGACCGAGCTGGTACCGACGTTCGCGGAGACCGCCGACGTCCTCGCGTTCCTGTCGGCGCGCACGGGTGTGCGCTATCCGTACTCGAAGTACTCGCAGGCCTCCGTCGACGGTTTTCAGTACGGCGGCATGGAGAACGTGTCCGCGACGACGCTGATCGACACGGCGATCACCGACATGCGCGGACGCGCGGACGGTTCGGCGCGCGGGCTGATCGCGCACGAAGCAGCGCACCAGTGGTTCGGAGACCTCGTGACATGCGCCGACTGGTCGCACGCGTGGCTCAACGAGGGCTTTGCGACCTACTTCACAGACTTGTACATGGAGTCGGCGCTCGGGAACGACGCGTTCCTCCTTGGAATGGTCGATCAGCGCCGCGGTTGGCTGGCGCGCGACGTCGGCGCGAACCGCCGTCCGATGGTGCACGCGGTCAGCGGGGATCCGATCCTCGCGTTCTTTTCGGGCCACGTGTACGAGGGCGGAGCGGTGCGCCTGCACCACCTGCGGCGTCTGCTGGGCGACGCGGCCTTCTTTCGCGGGATCCAGGACTACCTGAGCACGAACCGCGGACGCGGCGTCGTGACCGACGACCTGCGGCGCGCTCTCGAATCGGCTTCCGGCCGCGACCTGCGCGCGCACTTCGAGCGCTGGTTCTTCGCCCCCGGCCATCCGCGCATCGAGGTCGCGACGAACTACTCGGCCGAAAGGCGCGAGACCATGGTCGAAGTGCGTCAGACGCAAGACGACGCGCCCTTCCCATGCCTCGTCGAGATCGAGATCGCCGACGTGCACGGCCTGCGCGTCGAGCGCATGGAGCTCGAGAGTCGATCGGAGCGCTTCGTGTTCTCGCAAGCCTCGAAGCCGCGGTGGGTGCGCCTCGATCCGTATGCCGCGCTGCCGGCCGAGATCGTCGAGTCGCGCACGTACGACGAGTGGCTCGCGATCCTCGCGAGCGCACCGGATGCGGCCGGCCGGCGCGCCGCCGCCGAGTTTCTCGGCGAGCACGCGCGCCAGCCCATCGACGCGGCTCTGTGGGCAGCGATCACGCGCGGCCTGACCGAGGCGGCGCGGGGGGATTCGTCGCCGGTGGTGCGCAAGCGGATCGCCGAGTTCCTCGACCCGACCAACAAGAGCGCCGAGATGGGCACCCTCGTGTTCCTGGCAGCGCACGACACGGACCCCGCCGTCCGTGCCGCGGCATTTCGCGCGCTCGAGGCCTGCGGTACGGACGAAACCGTGGCACGGTTCGCGCGCGCCGAAGTGGACCGGGACGTGAGCTACGCGGCGGTTGGCGCCGCGCTCGGCGCCCTCGTCCGCGCCGAGCAGGGCGATCGGTTCGAGCAGCTCGCGGCGCAATGGCGCGCGCCCTCCCCGCACGGAGAGCGCGCGGCGCGCGTTCTGTCCGAGATCGCGCGCCTCGGCGACCCGCGCGGCACAGCGCTCATGTGCGCGGTCGCCGCCGACGAGAATGTGCCCGACGCGCCGCGGCGCATCGCGATCGGGGAGCTCGCGCGGACAGCGGCCGACGATGGCGATTCGCGCGCGGCACTGCTCGCCGTTCTCGACTCTTTGCGCGGCAACTTGCGCCGCGACGCGATCACCGCGCTGACGAAGGCGGTCACGCCCGAAGTTCGCGCGCGCCTCGAGCGCCAGGCGCGCGTCGCCGTCGATGGGCGCGAACTCGCCGCGATTCGCAAGGCCTTGGCAGCCGACGCGTGAGCACGAGCGTCGATCCAACCTTCGCGGTCGAGATCGCGCGCACGCTGCGCGACGAGATCGGCGCGCGCCGGTTGTACGGCCGGCTGGCGCAGACCGAGCGCGACGACGAGCTGGCTCGCCTCTTCCTCGCGTTCGCCGACGAGGGACGCTCGATCGAGAACGACGTGCGCGCGTTGATGCGTGAGCTGGACACTGCTGGTCGAACGTGGAGTCCGCGGCGTTGGGTAGCAGCGCAAGTCTGGGGGCTGCTCGCGCGCCTCGGCATGAGGCGATTCGTTCTGCGGCTGTGCCTCGAGTCCGAGGAAGTGCTCGCGCGACGCTACTCCGCGTTCGCCCACGGGCTCGCGCGCGCCGGATGCATCCACGCGGCTCTGCGCTGCGAGAATCTGGCGACGGCCAAGGCGACGCAGGCGCAAGCGTTGCGCGCATGGGTGCCCGCGTGATCGGGCCGGGGTAGACTGAAGGCCGCAATCGCGCCCCCAACTTCCGATAAGGATTCTTCGATGACCGAAACGACACCGACGGGCATGCCCCGGATCGGGGACACCGCTCCGGACTTCCGCGCAGTCACGACGCACGGGGAGATCACGTTCAGCGAGTGGCAGAACCAAAGCTGGGTCATCCTCTTCAGTCACCCGGCGGACTTTACACCGGTGTGCTCGACGGAGATGACCGAGTTCGCCAAGCGATCGGGCGAGTTCGCGGCGAAGGGCACGAAGCTCATCGGCCTTTCGATCGACTCGGTGCACAGCCACCTCGCGTGGCGCGAGAACCTCAAGCAGATCCTCGACGCCGACATCGACTACCCGCTGATCGCCGACTCGGACATGCAGGTCGCGCGAAAGTACGGGATGCTGCACGAGAACACGTCATCCACCGCGACGGTCCGCGCTGTGTTCGTCATCGATCCCAAGCGCATCGTGCGCGCGATCATCTACTACCCGATGAGCGTCGGGCGCAACGTGGACGAGATCCTGCGGCTCCTCACGGCGCTCCAGACAACGGACCAGTACGCCTGCGCGACGCCCGTGAACTGGAAGCAGGGCGAGAAGGTGATCGTTCCGCCGCCGAAAAACGTGAAGGACGTCAAGGAGCGCGAGACGCACAAGGAGTACGAGCGCTACGACTTCTACCTGAACAAGAAGTCGCTCTGATCCTGGAGGCTCCGGTTCGAGACCGCACGGTATGGATCGTCGCCGGCGCGTGTGCGCTGGCGGCGATCCTGGCGTTCGCGAACACGATTGGACACGGGTTCGTCTACGACGACGGTCTCCTGCTGGCCGAGCCGCGCGTGCAGACGCTCGCCGCATGGCGTGAAATCCTCACGTCGCCGTTCTTCCGTTCCGCGGCGAACGACATCGACGTCTGGCGGCCAGTCGCGTCGTTCTCGTTCGCGGTGGACTTCACGATCTCACGCGCGTGGAGCGGCAGCGCGCCGGATCCGTTCGTCTTCCATGTGGGCAACGTGCTGTGGCACGCGCTCGCGAGTGCGTTGGTCGGGGTTCTCGCTCTGCGTGTCGGCCTTGCGCGTACGGCCGCGGTCGCGTGTGGGCTCATCTTCGCACTGCACCCGATCCACGTGGAGGCGGTGGCAAACGTCTACCAGCGGCAGGAGCTGCTCGCGACGGCGTTCGGGCTCTCTTTCCTGCTCGCGCATCTTCGCGGCCACGCGATCGTGGCCGGAGTGTTCCTGCTGCTGGCGCTGGGATCGAAGGAGTCAGCTCTCGGGTTCGTGCCGCTGGTGTTCCTGATCGAAGCCTCGATCCACGGGCAATCGTGGAGGCGGGCGCGCACGTGGCTGCCGATCCTGGCTGAGGTGGCGATCTACTTCGAGCAGCGAACCCTTGCGCTCGAAGGCGTCCAGACGCGGCCCATGCTGCTCGAGAACCCGCTCGCGGACGCGCCGACGATCGAACGCATCGCGACGGCGCTGCGCGTGCAGCTCCTGTACTTGCGTCTGCTCGTCTGGCCCGTCGGCCTGTCGTCGGACTACTCCTACGACCAGATCCCGGTCGTGCGCTCGCTGTTCGACGCGCGCGTGATGGCGTTCGCCGTGATCGTCGCGGGTTCGATCGGCGCGGCCTGGGTGCTGCGAAAAAGCCGGTCTCGCATGGCCATCGCCGTCGTCAGCTACGCCTGCCTCTTCGGCGTCACGAGCAACCTAGTCTTCCCGATCGGGACGATCGCGGGCGAGCGACTCGCATACGCGCCTTCGCTGGCGTTCTGTCTGCTCGCCGGCGAGGGGATCCAAGCCGCGATCGATCGCGGGCACGCGCGCATCGCCACGAGCGTGGCCTCGATCGCGCTGATGGCGTGCGCTTTCCTCACGATCGAGCGGAATCGCGTGTGGAGCGACGAGATCACCTTGTTCCGCGACCAGGTCGCGACGGCGCCGCGCAGCGCGAAGGCGCATCTGAACCTGGCGACCGTCCTGCAGCGAGCTGGGCAGGACGCCGAAGCAGCGCGCGAAGCGGAAGCTTCGCTGGCGATCGACCCCGAGAACGCGCAGGCGTGGTACGTGCAGGCGAACGCGCTCTACAACCTGCGCGCGGAGCCCAAGTTGGTCGTGCAGGCGTTCGAGAACACGCTTCGCCTGGGTCCCATGCACCACGACGCGAGGGTGAAGTACGCGATCGTGTTGCTCAAGCTGCACGCGCCCGACCTCGCCGAGCAGCAGATCGAGCTGTTGGCGAAGGTGGCTCCCGATCACCCCCGGCTGCCCGAGTTGCGCGCGCAGCTGGCGGCCGAGAAGCAGCGACCGAAGTAGCGGGCGTCAGCCATTCAGCATTCCGCGGCGCATGGCCGTGAGTGAGTCAGCGCCGAAACGGCGCTGCTCGCGGCGCACCCAGGGCTGGGCGACGCGCGCGAGCAGGGCGCGCGGCTTCGAGATCGCGCGGATCGAGTACGCGACGAGGTCCTCGGGCGTGTGTTCGATCAGAAATCGTTCCTCGCCCGCTTCGACGTGACCCGGCAGCGTGCCGTACGCGAAGCCGAATCGACGCGGCTCGTCGATCACGTACACGATGCGCGCGGCGTTGACGCACCACAGGCCAGCCGAGCGGGCCAGCACGCCGACGATGGTGCCCTCGCGAATCGGCGCGTCGGGCGTGTGCAATTCGATCCAGGGCATCGCGAACATCGTCCACGCGCGCACGAGCGACGTCCCGCGGACGAACGAGTCGCGTCCGGGGCCCAGGACGGTGCGGTACGTGTCCTCGGTCCAGCCGCTGGGCGCATCCACGTCGTCGCGCGTCATGCCGACGGGTGAGTACGAGAACGGGAGGGCAGCCTGCGTCGCGAGGAAGCTCTGGATCTCTGCTGCCGTGGGTTTCGAGAGGCGAAAGAGGCTCACTGCGGTTCTTCGAGCGTCACGAAGCCGTCGACGGAAGCGATCGCATGTGTCGTTTCTTTGCCCGAAGGCCAATGCACGGTGCACGACGTGATGGTCGTCGCCGTGCCCAGTCCGAAGTGCAACTCGGGCGCGTTGCCCGACAAGTACCCTCCGCCCGCGCGCATTGAACGCAGGAGCTTCTTGCCGCCCGCTTCGACGACGACCTGCGCCCCGATCGCGTGCGTGTTCGCGCCCGCGCCGCGCAGTCGCAATCCGAGCCAGTGATTCTTGCCGCGCGCTACTTCGTTGCGCATCAGTCGGAAGCGACCGTTGTTCGCCGTGACCGCGATGTCGAGATCGCCGTCGTGATCGAAGTCGCACGCTACAGCCGCTCGTGACGCCAAGGGGATCGCGACGTCGGGCCCGGCTTCCTCGAATGCTGCGCGGAAGTTGCCGGCGCCGTCGTTCACGAAGTAGTGGCACGGCTGACCGACGCAGATGCCCGTGCTCTCGTAATCGGGCGACGTGTAGCCGTTCGCGTAGAACAGGTCGAGGTCGCCGTCGAGGTCGAAGTCGGCCAGCTCGCAGCCCCAACCGGTGACGCCGACCGAGAGCTGCGCCAATCCCGCTTCGACGGATCGATCGCGGAAGGTCGCTACGCGACTGCGCGAACTGGTGTGGCGCAGGTTGTTCACGTACAGCGCGTTCGATTCGAGCTGCCAGTTCGTGACGAAGAGATCCTCGTCCAGGTCTCCGTCGACGTCGCCGATCGCGAGACCCATGCAACCGCGTGGATCGTCGAGGCCGGTCGAGAACGAGACGTCCTTGAACTTCCCGCCGCCCTCGTTGCGCCAAAAACGATTGGGGGACACGTCGTTCGCCAGCGCGAGGTCCATGTCGCCGTCGCGATCGAAGTCCCACCAAATCGCCTGCATTCCGCGGCCGTTCGCGTCATCGAGGCCGAGCTCCTTGGCGACGTCGACGTAGCGGATCGTCGCCGGCGCGCCGTCCTTCCCCGGCGTGAGGTCGCAGCGCAGCAGCAGCTTGCGCTCGCCCGGGAACGCGAACGGCAGCATCTCGATCGGATCCTCGCGTTGATAGCGACCGAGCTCTTCGTCGCTGGGCATCTGCGACGTGTCGTAGTTCAAATAGCTCGTGACGTAGAGATCGAGGTCGCCGTCGCCATCGAAGTCCGCCGCGCTGACGGCGGCGTGCCACAAGTTCGTGTCGAGACCGACCGCGTCGCTCGCGTCGGTGAAGTGACCTTGGCCGTCGTTGAGCAGGAAGCGGTTGCGCCCGTAGTTCGCCACGAACAGATCGAGATCGCCGTCACCGTCCGCGTCGTAGAACAGCGCGCCCATGCCGGCACCGGTCAGCGCGAGTCCGCGCGAAGTGCTCTCGTCGACGAAGCGCTGGCCGCCGTCGTTACGGAAGAAGCGACTGGTCGGCGGTTCACTGCCCTCGCGCCCGCCGCCCTGCGGCAGGAAGAGATCGACCCAACCATCGCCGTCGACGTCGCCCCAAGCCGCGCCGGGACCCATCGTCGGTCGGATGTCGAGCTGCAGGTCCGGCCCTTCGAAGTGGACCATGTCGATGCCGACCTCGTGCGCGACGTCGACGAACTGCCCAGTGCGGGGCTTCGAAGCGAACCGTGGAGCATCCGCAGGCCGATCGAGCGGGCCTAAGTCGCCGCGCTTCGACAAGAGAAAGGTCCAGGTCATTCCTTCGCCCGCCGCTCGAGGCGCTTCGAACCACAACTCGACGAACGTCCCGGGAGGCAGCGAGGCGTGCTGGGAATCCAAGTCACGGACGGATTCCGTGACGTCACTCGTCGCGTCTGACCAGTGCGGCACCGGCCAGCTTGGGCCCTGACCGTGCCAAGGAGACCAACTTTCGAAATCCGCTTTGCCGAGCTTCGCTGAGATCAGTCGACACGCCCGGCCCCGCGATTCCGGCACTCGTGAAAACTCGGCTTCGATGACTGCGTCGATCGCCGATCCGTTCGCCCAACGTTCGCCTGGCCAGACCGTGTGGAAACCATCCCAGCGATCGTAGAGCCCGCCAGCTATCGCGCCGTCCTTGGAGGAAACGTAGGAACCCATCGCTCGCGCGAGGTACTGGCGCAGATTGGGTTCGGGGCCGTCTCCCACTGCGAGTTTGGAAAGGCGTTCATCCCAGTCGGCGATGCCGTTCCAATCCTCCCTCGAGAGCCATGCTTGGAGTTCGGGCTCGGCATCGAGCACGCGAGGCATGCGCGCAGAATCGGCGAGGATCGGCTGCCTGATCTCGGCGTCGATCAGGATCCGCGAATCGTTGCTGTGCTCGATCGCGCGCAGCTCCACTTGGTCGAGTGCACAGGCGGTCGAAGTACCGGCCCAGAGCCGAAATCCGATCCCCCGGGCGGTGATCGCCGCACGCGGATAGATCGCCGAGCGTGAACTCGTTGGGACGACTTCCAAGACCTCGGGGCCCGCGCGCAACGGTGCCCAGTCGTCCGCCGTGCGCACGTACAGCACGCACGAGCGCGGCGCCGGTTCCTCGGTTCCGAAGGCGATCACACACGACGCGAACAGCGCGGGCCACATGGCGCGGAGCCTCGCACTCGTGCAACGCGCTGGCAAGGCGCATGCGATCCGGCGCCGGATTCGTGACCGTGGGAATCGTGGGTGAAATGCACACGCGCCCCGCCGGACAAGAGTCTCGCGAGGCGCGCGTGGATGAAGAGGGCGCTCGGAGCGCCGACTCTCAGATCTTCAGATCGCGCAGGTCGTCGATGGCGAAATCGACGCTGACTTCCTGATCGATGTTGATCACGCGACCCGTGCCCTTGAAGGGGTTGAAGATCAACGCACCGGCCACGACGCGGCCGTCCTTGAAGTGCATCGTCACCTTGTCGGCCGTGCGCGCCGAAAGGAGCATGTCGTAGATGCGCTCGGGGACGAGCTCGCGGTTCTTCTTGCTTGCAGTACTCATGAATTGATCGCCTTTTGCAGGGTCGCTGCTTCGCGCGCCGTCTTCGCCAGGAGAGCGGATTCGGTGTGCGCGGCCATGGGTTGGATGTGCGGTTGATGGAGCAGCTCGCCGAGGCGGGGGACGAGCAGCTTGGACCACGTCTCTACGTCGGCGCCCTGATCCAGGAGAGCGCCGAGTTCCTCGAGAGACGAAAGGCGTCCCTCGAGCTGTTCTTTTTCACGGATCTCGACCGATCCGGTCACGTGGACGAGTTGGACCACACCGACGTGCACTGCTCCGACTGGGTTGGAGTCGTCGTTGATCCATCCGACCGTGCTGACTTCGTACACACCTCGAACGACCAGCTCTTCCTCGAGCTCGCGACGCGTGCCCGCGGGCAGCGGATCGCGGCCGTTGGCTTCGACGAGGTCGTGCGGTTCGAGATGTCCGCCGATGCCGATCGAGTACTTGTCGTGCAAGCGCGCGTCGCCGCCGCGCTTCGTGCGCTTGACGACCAGCACGCGCCCGTCGACTGCGATCACGCCGTAGGGGATGACCTGCTTCAGGTGCGGCGACTTCTCGGCGTACGCGCGCTCCACAAAGAACCCTTGGGTCTCGATCACACGCTGGAGGTGCGCCGCGTCCGCGGTCCCGGAGCCCGTGCCGAACGGCTGGAAGCCGTGGGGGTAGCTCTCCGGAAAGAGAGCGTCCCGGGGGACGACGAAGACGAACTCCATGGCGGTGAGGAACGGGGGCGCGGAGGGCGCGCCAGAGGGGCGGGAAGGGCGGGCGGGCAGCAGCAGCAGCAGCGCGAGCTGGATGAGATTCCGTACGAGTGAGCGGGCAGCGGGTCCGATCGCTCGAAGAAGGTGCTGACGCTAAGGCCAATCGCGAAAACCGTCAAGATGGAGAGGCGTCCCACTTCTGCACCCACAAGCGGTAGTGGAGCGGTCCATCCGCTCGCGGATCCCACTTCGTCGTGGACAGGGCGGAAAAAAGCGTGAGAGGTCCGATAAGCCGGATCCTGTTCGTCCCCCTCGCGGAGGGCGTGGCGACCATTTCTCTGGGATCGACCTCGCGGCCGACCTCGAACGACCTACCCGGATGGCTCTCGGCTCGGGTCCTACCGGAAGCTGTTGCCAGCTTCGACCATCCCTATTTGGTCTTTCTCCAGGTGGGGTTTGCCCTGCCGCCATGGTCACCCACGACGCGGTGCGCTCTTACCGCACCGTTTCACCCTTACCGACGCCCGAAGGCGCAGGCGGTTTGTTTTCTGTGGCACTTTCCCTGGCCTCGCGACCGGTTGTCGTTGACAACCACCTCGACCCGTGGAGTCCGGACTTTCCTCCCCGGCGACGCTCCGTGAAGAGCGCGTCGGAGCGGCCGCCTGGACCTCTCACGCCGCGCGCATCCTAGCAGGCCGCGCCCGCGACTCGCGTCTGCATCGGGACCGCGTTGGACGGTAGTCTGTGCGCCGCATGGCGACGACCCAGCCCACCGTCACCTACCTCGAGCTGCGCGAGTCCAACCCGGACGGCTCGGCGGCGGCCGGTCTGTCGCACACGGGCAAGGGCCTCGTCCTGCTGCACGTGCAGGAGCTCGCGGCCGACGGCGAGCCGCGCGGAGCCGTCACCGTCGTCCACGACGCGGGCGGTCACGGCGGGCTGTTCCTGCGCCTCGGTGCGCGGCTCTCCGAGGCTGGATGGGCCGTCGCGCTGCCCGATCTGCGCGGGCACGGACGCAGCGAGGGGCCGCGCGGCCACACGCACGGCGTGCAGGAAGTCGTGCGCGACCTCGGGGACGTCCAGGACCACTTGGCCTACCGCCAGCCGGACGCGCCGAAGGTGCTCGTCGGGCAGGGCCTGGGTGCGCTGTGGTGCCTCGCGTACGCGATCGAGCGGCCCGACGGGATCGCAGCGCTGGTGCTCGCGGCGCCGCTCGTCGATCCGAGCTTCGACTTGCCCCGACCGGGCGGCGGTTTGATGAAGCTGTTCAAGAAGGTCGGGCCGGAGTCGGTGGGCAACATCGGGTGGGACCTGCAGCATCGGACGAACGACTCCGCGGCACGGAGCGCATTGAAGAGCGAGCCGGCGCACGACTTCATCACCGTTCGGGCGGGCGAGGAAGCGCGCGCGGCCGCGCAGAAGTACCTCGCACAGTTGGATCAGCTCGCGATGCCCGTGCTGGTCGTCGTGGGCGTGGACGATCCGATCGCGCCGGCCGCGCGCGTGCGTACGTTGACCGCGCCGCGCGTCGAGGTGCGCGAGTTCGCGGGCGGACATCACGACCTCTTCCTCGACGGGCGCGCGAGCGACGTGTCGGAGGCGGTCGTGCGCTGGCTCGACGCGAAGTTACCGCGCTGAGTCGGCGGTGTGGGTTCGGGCTGTCACCCCGAACCGTGCGTCTGGCTTCAATCCGCGCGCAGCGTGTGCGGTTCACCCGACTCGAGCCAGTCGCGCAGGAGGACGAGCGCGCTGAGGCTGTCGCGGCGTCCCTTCCAGTCGGAACGGCGCGTGCCTGCGTCGCGGAGCAGTTCCTCCGCGGCCTTCGTCGTCAGGTGTTCGTCGTGCAGCACGACGGCGACCTTCGGAAAGCGCGCGGCAACGCGTGTCGCGAACGCGCGCACCTCCGCCGCGCGCACGCCCTCGCTGCCGTCGGCGTGACGCGGCAGTCCCACGAGCACGACGCCGACCGTGCGCTCGTCGAGCATCTTCGCGATGTGCGCCAGGATCTCGGGACCGTTCCCCGGTCCGTGGAAGGCTTCGAGCGGGACTGCGGCGATGCGTAGCGCGTCCACAGCCGCGAAACCCGTGCGTTTCGTGCCGTGATCGACCGCCAGGACTCCGCTCGTCGTGCTCATGCGCGTGCAGCGTAGGGCGTAGCGTTCGAGACCGCGAGATCCGGCTCCGGCGCGGCGACGCGCTGCACCTCGCGCTGTCGGAGGCTCCGCGCGGTGCGCGCGAGTTCTGCGAGGCGACGTTCGAGATCATCGAGTCGGGCTCGGTCCCCGCGATCGCCGCGGCGTTCACGCTCGGCCGCGAGGATGTGATCCCCGACATGTTCCGCCGTCTCGTGAGCGACTTGGACAGCGCCGGCGCGCCGCGGCTGACGATTCTCGTCGACTACTTGGAGCGACACGTCGCGCTCGACGTAGAGCGCCACGGCCCGATGGCGGCGCGCATGCTCGCCAGCTCGTGCGGCGAGGACAGCGGTGCGT
>JBBQCC010000053.1:0-18508 GCA_038318285.1 Planctomycetota bacterium
GGGCCGCGATCGTCGTCGTCGCGTACCCGCCGTCCGACAACAGGCGCGTCGCCGTCTCGGCGTACAGCGCGCCGCCGGTCTGTCGCGAGATGGCGCGGATCTTCCATAGCGCGCCCGGCAGCAACGGGCTGCTGCTGCGCACTGTTCCCGTCAGATCTATGCGCGGACTCTCGGTGCCGGGCACCTCGATGACGAGCTCGCCACCGTTCTCCGCGGGTGGCGCTGAGCACGCGAACGCGAGTTCGCTGAAACCCTCGGGTGCATCGCCATTCCCGGTACAGATGCTGATGTTGCGCGCGGCAGGCGGCAATCCGATCAGATCGAAGTGCCCCATCGAGTCCATCGGGCACGACACGAGCTCCAGACGGCTGTCCTCGCGACGAAGGTGGACGACGAGGTGCAGACCAGCGAGCCCCGTCCCCTCGCGACTCACGAGGCGACCCGCGTAGCCGCCGCGCGCGGGCGAGATGCGCAAGATCACTTCGGGCCCGGGATCGTCGGCGCGCAGCGCGAATTGGAACTGGCGACCGCGCGCGTCCTCGACCTGCACGCGCGCTTCGTCCTGCGTGATGTCCAGCGCGATGCGACCGTCGGGTTCGACAGCGACCCACTCCATGCCGGCGGCCCAGCATCGCGCTCGCCAACCTTCGAGTACGGGCACTCCATCGACGACGAGTCGCGTGCGCCGCAGAGACGGGCCTGTGTCCTGGACAAAGTGAACGACGCGCGTTTCGCCGGCGGCGAGATCGAACGCTTCGTCTCCCGGAGCTGCGCGACAACTGCCTGATTTGGAATCGGCGTGAGTCGTGTAGCGACCCGGCGGCAGCGAACCGATGTGCGCGCGACCTCGAGCATCGACGGCCTCGTTGCGGTTGATGTGCTTGCTCGAAACAGCAGCGTAGATCTCGTTGCGGTCGACCATGTCGGCGTCGGAAGGACTCGACGGATCGAACACGAAGTCGATGGCCGTGTCCGTCGCCATGTCGATTTCGACGGGGACGTCACTTGGATGCGCAACCAAGCGACACTGCTCGCGCGCTCCGTCAGAAACGCGAACGACCCATGCCCCTGGACTCGCGAGGAACGAGAAGCGCCCGTTCCGATCCGTACGCGCCGCATTGCCCGACAACCACGTGCTGCAATCCCAATTGTCCTGGGCCGAAGGCGAGAGCAGGACGGCAGCGTCCGCGAGCGGTCGATCGCCATCCGTCACACGACCTTCGATGCGCGGACACGTTCCGCGCTGCAGCTCGAGGATGAGCTCACCACCCGCGCGTGGATCCGCGCGCTCGACCACAGCGGGCGCGAACCCGTCGGCGCAGACGTGGAACCCAAGCGGCTCGAGGTCCAAGGAGCCACCGGCAGCGCTCTGTTCGTAGCCATCTAGGAACGTCGTGCGCCCGTCATCGGACACGACGTGCTTCAACTTGCCTGACGGTTCGCCGTTCGAGATCTGACGCATTTGCAGCCAATAATCGCCGACCGGCGTGCCGTCCTCGCCCGATCGAACGACGAGCGTGAACCTCGATGCGATCGGAACCCAAATCGGTTCGCTCGCGGGCAATTCCGTGAAACGCGCGTAATTCCAAGGCTCTTTGCGAACGGGATGAACACCCCTTGTCGAGACGAAGCGCGTCGGATCCAGTGAGCGCATGCGCACGCTCGGAGCGCCGACCTGCGCCGTGAAGCTGCCGTCCGATTCCGTCCACGTCGTCCACGAATCGACCGGGCGCGGGATCGCCCATCCGTTGTCGAGCACGTCGCCCGGTCCGTCCCCTTCGAGCAGCAGCTGCATGCGCAGGGCGAGTTTTCGGCCTTCGAGATCGACCAGTTGGCCGCTGACGGGCAGCACGCGGAACAGCTTCACGACGAGCGCGTCGTCGCGAAACGCCTGCATGCGGCTTTTCCCATCCTGCAGGACGTAGTACGCCGACCGTTCCAGGATCGGCGGCATGCCGCGCGTCGCGTACTGCGCGTGCTCGACCATGACGAAGGCTTGATCGGAATCGAGCGCGACTTCGACTTCGCCGCGTGCATCGCTCGTGCCCGTCGCGATCGGTTCGTCACCCGCGATCGGCGCTTCATACGAGAGCACGGGTAGGAGATCCAGGCGCTGTTCCTCGGTCGGACGCACACGAAACCACGGCCAATCGTGCGGCTCGGCACCGTCACGCTCCGAGTGCACCAATCGCTCCGGCCAACGCGCGTGTACCTCGGAATAGAGTGAACGCTTCGGTGGGTAGAAGCGAACAGTAGCGCCAACGACAGCCTCGCTCGTGAGGCCGTCGACGACTCGGCAGCGAAACGGTCGGAGAGCGCCGGTTGTGTGTTCGAGCGCTGCTGCGTTGAGTGTGCGCTCGGCCAGGTCGTCCGGAGCCGACGTCACGATGCTCTCGTTCTTCACTGCAGCGCGCGGCGACGAGTCCGCTTGCGAGGCCGTTGCGTGCGCGGCAAGTTTGACCGAATCCGACGCCCGCTGCACCCACCACGCCACGAGTGCGAGAGCGATCACGAGCGCGGCTGCGACCAAGACTTTCTTCACGACGAGAACTCCCCCGATCAGTCCCCCACCGATGCCCGTCGCCGGTGCGAGCCGCGCGGCGTGTGTCAGAACTTGATTCCGCACCGTTTCGAGTCCGCGCGCGGACTCGGCCAGCATCACGAGCGCGCTGGCGATCCCGGCCGGCAGTGTTTTGCGCAGTAGCTCGCGCGCTCGATGCAACTGCACACGCACCGCGCCCGGACTGCGGCCCAGCACGTGCGCGATGTCGGCCGCTTCCATGCCGTGACGCAGACGCAAGAGCACCGCGGCGCGGTACGGCTCGTCGAGCGCGTCGACCGCGCGCGCGAGCTCGCCCGACAGTTCCTTGCGCGACGCCGACTCCAGCGGCGCGTCCTCGTCGCGCGCCAACACCGCGTCCAAGTCGAAGTCCGGATCGTGCGGACGCCGCGCGAGCTTGCGCAGGTCGCGCGCGTGGTTCGCCAGGATTCCCTGCAACCACGGCTCGAGCGGGCGTCGCGCGTCCAAACTCGCGGCGCGCTCCATCGCGGTCACGAACGTCTGCTGGACCAAGTCCTCCGCCGCGGCCGCGTCACCGACGAGGTGGATCGCGAGCCGCAACAACCCCGGCGCCAGCGCATCGAACACGTCCGACAGCGCCGCACCGTCACCGCGCGTGCGCCAGCGCTCGAAGCGCAGTTCGGGGGTCTCACTGGCCATCGCTGGGTGTTGGACGGGATCGCGGCCGCGTTACGGAGATTCTGTGCGACCAGCGGAATTGTCCGACACCCGCGCGCGATTCGCTCCCCAACCTGATTGGCCATCTGTGGAGAAGGCCGATCCCTGGCGAGAACGCGCGGAAATCGCTCGGACATCGATGGACCGCGATCCCAGTCCGCGACCCGTCGGCGACGCGCGTCCCTACTGTTGCATCGCCGCTTCGACCTTCGCGCGCGCTTCGATCTGCTGCGGTTGGTCCTGCGGCAGCAAGCAGTTGCCCACGGCGTTCAGCAGCGTCTGCGCCGTCTGCATCGACTTGTCGTCGGGCATCGTCTTCGCGAGTTGAGCCGCGCGCGCTTGCATCGCCTTGAACTTTGCGCCCTCGGCCACCGCGGGCTGGCGCCACGACTTCGCTTCGGGCGGTAGCTTCGCGGCCATCTCCTTGGCGGCGACGACGCGGCTTGCGAGCGAGGGGTGGTCGGACAGCAGCTCCGGCGTCGTGTCGTAGCCCGCGTCGACCATCGCCTGGAAGAAGTCGCCGAAGTGCGCGGGATCCCAACCGGCGTGCGCGTAGAACGCGAAGCCGAGTTGGTCGGCTTCCGCTTCGTCGCCGCGCGTGAAGCCCTGGTTCAGGAATCCCGCCAGCGCACCCGTTCCGGCGGCGGCGAGCGCGGCGACCTCGAGCTTGTCGTCGTCGGCCAGCGTGTAGCCGAGCACGCCGCCCGCCAGCGCGCCGCCCATCGCGAGATATTGGCGGTTCATGCCTTTGTGCACGTGGCGCGCGTAGACGTGCGCGTACTCGTGGGCCATCACGGCGGCCAGCTCGTCCTCCGTGCGGCACTGCTGCAACAGTTGCGTGTAGATGTACATGTGGTCGCCGCCGGTCGTGAATGCGTTCAGCGTCTCGCTGTTCACGAAGTGGAACTTCACGTCGGTGAACATCCACGCGTCGTCTTCCTTGCGGTGGCTGTCGGGTCCGAAGCCCTTGTCCGAGAGTTCCTTCGCGGCGTGGACGATGCGGTCCCCCATCTCCTGCAGGTAGCCGGCGAGTTGCGGGTCGTCGAGCACAGCGGGAGCCAACTCGTGGTGCGCGTCTTCGGCTTGGCCGATCACCTGGCGATCGGTGGCGCAGGCGCTGAGCGGTGCGAGGACGAGGAATGCGGCGAGGATGCGTTGGATCGTGTTCATGTCGTGGAGTCGCGGTCGTGCTTCGCGGGGGGCGTCGCGCGCACACAAGCTAGCACGCACTTGCGGACCGGCGCGGCGCGGCTACCGTCCGTCGCCCATGGACGTGCGTGCGGACCCTCGGCGATCGATGCGCATCCGCGCCACGCTCGCGCTGCTCGTCGTCAGCGTCATCTGGGGTTTCTCGTTCCTGTGGATGAAGCAGGCGGTGGACGCGATCGAGCACGTCACCGGCCCGGGTCGCGCCGTCGCGGGATCGGCCGTGTTCCTGGCGCTGCGGTTCGGCTTGGCGGCGATCCTCCTGGCCGTGTTCGTGCCGAATTCGCGGCGCGCGCTGACGTCCGGGGTCTGGAGCGGCGGCGGGTGGCTCGGCGCGCTGCTCGTCGTCGGGTTCGTGCTGCAGATGGTCGGCTTGGGCGAGGTCACCCCCAGCGTCTCGGCGTTCCTGACGAGTTTGTACGTCCTCTTCCTGGCCGTGATCACGTCGGTGATCGAGCGGCGTCTGCCGCGCGTCGGCCTAGCCGTCGGCGCGGTGCTCGCGACCGCGGGAGCGGCGTTGGTGCGCGGACGCCCCGAGATCGCGGCGTGGCGCACCGGAGAGCTGCTGACGGTCGCGGCTTCGCTCGCGTTCGCCATCCACATCCTGGTCACGGACCGCGTCACGAAACGCCACGCGGCGATGCCCGTCACGTTGACGATGTTCGTCGTGGTCGCGCTGGGCGGTGCGCTCCTCTTCGGCCTCGAGCAGGCGCGCGGCCACGGCATCGAACTCGAGCTCGTCGGCGATCTGTGCCGCGATCCGGCGTTCATCGTGCCGCTCGTCCTGACGTCGATCTTCGGGACCGTCGTCGCGCTGGCGTTCATGAACCTCTACCAGCGCGAGGTGGATCCCGTTCGAGCCGCGATCGTGTATTCGCTGGAGCCGATCTGGGCGACGCTGATCGCCGTGGTCGCGGGCGCGGACGAGTGGTCGCTGTGGCTGCTGGTCGGCGGGGGCTTGCTGCTGGCCGGCAACCTGGTCGCGGAGCTGGCCGGGTCGGGGGAAGCAGCCCGCGCACAGGCGAGCTGAACGTCTTTCCGCGCACGCCCTTCCGGTTCGCGAAAGAGATTCCATTCTCGAACCGAACGCGAATCGGCGCTGGATTGCTTGCTGTTTTCGCAGATCCAGCGAACGGGCGGGATTGTGTCGCACGCGTTCGAGCTCGACTGGCCGGCGTGTGAGCCCGGGGTACGGTTCTTCGATCGCTCTCCGGTCGGCAGGCCGGAGTACCGCAGCGCTCCTCCGCAAAAGGAACGCGATTGCGATCTCGAAAACAATCCCGCTCGCAAACCCGCGCCGCTCGCTGCCGTCGTCGAGCGCAATCTCGCCATCATCCAATCCGATGTCCAAGCTCCTGTCCGCTCTGTTCCTGTTCGCGACCGCTGCTGCGCTCGCTCCCTCGTCCTTCGCCAACGGCTGTAATGGCGGCGGCGGAGGTGGCGGCGGCAACAAACTCCGCTGTGACGCCGGTGGTCCCTACAACGCCGGGGCGCAGGCCCCTTTCGTCGTCGTGACGCTGGACGGCACGGACTCGCGCAACGAGACCGGCTACGCCTGGTCCACGAACTTTCCCGGCGCGCTGTTCGACGACGTGAACAGTCCGCGACCGACGCTGACGATCCCGGTCACCGACGACTGCTCGTTCAACGTGAATGTCTTCCTGACCGTCACCAACGCGAACGATTCGAAGTCCTGCTCGACGCGCGTCCGGGTCCGTGACTGCACGCCGCCGGTCATCACCTGCCCGGAGAAGGCCAAGATCTTCTGCGGCAGCAGCACGTCGCCGGACGCGCTCGGCCGCGCGGAAGCGACCGACAACTGCGACACCAACGTGTCGATCACCTACAAGGACAAACTGATCTTCAACGAGTGCCCGGCCGACCGCTTCGACCACATCATCGAGCGCACGTGGAAGGCCCGTGACAACGACTGCAACACCTCGAAGTGCACGCAGCTGATCGACGTCGTCAAGAACGTGACCTTCCTCGACATCCGTCCGGGCGTCTGCCCGAACGAGTACAACACGAGCAGCTGCGATCTCCTTCCGGTCGCCATCCTGGGCCTCGACGGCTTCAACGTCGGCAACATCCAGTGGAACACGGTCAAGCTGTACGGCCGCAACTGCAACGGCGGCCCGGTCTCGCCCGTGTGCTTCCAGTTCTCGGACGTCGCCGGTCCGAACTACGCCGGTGGTGCCGAGTGCGCCTGCGCGAACGTCCCGCCGGACGGCAAGACGGACCTGGTCGCCTACTTCTCGCGCTCCAGCCTGAACTGCCGCCTCGGACTCGACAACCTGCCCGCCGGGACCGCGGTCTCGGTCGTGGTGACGGGTCGCCTCTGCAACGGGTGCAAGTTCGTCGCCGAGGACTGCCTGCTGATCCTCTGATCCGCAGCGCCTCGAGTTTCTCCGCGCGAGCCGGCCCCGAGCCGGCTCGCGCCGTTTCGTGACCGGGGACGGAGCTCACGAGCGGTCGCGCGCGTCCCATACCGGCGGGAGGAGCACGGCCGTCGGGAGGAGCACGGCCGGCCGGATCATCCCCGCCGTCCGAAAACACAGCGACCCGTGCGGACCAAGGGTCGGCACGGGTCGTCAGGCTTCGTCGATTGGCGTCAGGCTTCGCCTGCGTGCGCGTCGGCCGGATTCGTCCCGCACCGAGGCGTGAATTGGAGCGGCTGAAGGGATTTGAACCCTCGACATCCACCTTGGCAAGGTGGCGCTCTACCACTGAGCTACAGCCGCGTTGGGCGAGGAAGGATAGCGCCCGGACCCGTCAGGGCAAGCCTGGGCTAGGACCGGATTCCGCGCGGCGATCCGTCGCCCGGTGCCGGCTGCGCGGCCCCCGCGATTCGAGAGGCGACGAACTCCCCCGCGGCCTGCGCCGCTTCGGCCAGCGGCCGCCCGCGGGCCAGGGATCCCGCCAGATGGGCCGCGAATCGGCAACCGGAACCACGCAGCGCGCCACCGTGGAGGCGGGGATGGGCCAGCCAGACGGGACGAGACCCGCTCGCCAGGACGAGGTCCCGCACCGGGTCCTCCCCGCCGTGCCCGCCCTTCAGAACGACCGCGCGCGCGCCCAGGCCGAGAAGGAGCCGCGCGACCTCGACGCGGACGGTCAGGTCCGTCGTGAGCTCGTCCGCAGATGTCCCGGCCAGTTCGGCCGCTTCGCCCAAGTTCGGCGTCACGACGATGTCGAGGCCCAAGAGCTCCCCGCGCAGGGCCTCGACCGCGCGCGCGTCGAGGAAGCGCGCTGCGCTGGACGCGGCGATCACGGGATCGAGCACGACGGGCAGATCGGGGCCCAGCCGACGGCGCGCCAGGACGACGAGCCGTGCGGCGCGCAGCACGTGCTCCGTACCGGGCAGGAGTCCGAACTTGATCGCACCGACGCCGTCGCGCACGCACGCCTCGGCCTCCGTTCCCCACGTATCCGGCGCGCGCGCGCCGATCGAACGCACGCCGGAGTCGTCCTGATCGGTTCGCGCCGTCACGACCACGTCGCAAGTGACACCCGCCGCGTCCAGCGCATCGCGGTCGGCGTCGATCCCCGCGCCACTGGGATCGAAGCCCGCGACGACGAGGACGAGCGCAGCGCTCACTGCCCGCTCGGTTTCATCTGCACACGCACGCGACCGGTCGGCGACTGCAGCAGGACGCTCTCGTAGCCGTCCGCAGAAACCTGCACGGTGGGACCGTTGCGCACGATCACGACGCGCGCGATGCCGTCCAGCATTTCGTAGGACCGGCCGCGCGTGCGCGTCGTGGTGACGGGCCCGACCCAACCCGTTTCGATCGGTTCTCCGCGCTCGTCGACGACTTCGAGTTCGACGATGGCGACGCGATCGCGCAGGTCGACGTGCGCGAGGCGCGGGTCCGTGCACACTCCACCGCGCGGAACACCGACGCGATCGAGCACGAAGATTTCCGTATCGAAACCCTCCACGGTGAACGACACGCGCGCTTCGCCGGGCTCGACGTTGGCGAACTCGAATGCGCCGACGGCATCCACGCTCAGCGCGAGGTGCGTGCCCGAGGGCGGTACGAGGTGCACGATGACGGCACCGGACGGCGCGCCTTCGGGCAGCACGACGGTACCGCGCACGCGACCGTGCACGGCGATCACGATCTTCTCGCGCCAGTCGCCGCGACGCATCGCGACCGTGGCGTCCGCGGCGCGCGTCTCCGGTTCGACGGCGTGCACGAGCACCGCCTCGCCCTCGGGAGCGGGACCGCGCAGCACGAATTGCGCGCGATCGTCGCTGGTCGTGCGCGTGCGCGGATCCGGGCGACCGGACGCGTCGCACAGTTCCACGACGGCAGCTTCGATCGGGCGCTGGTCTTCGTCGAGCACCGTGCCGCGCACCAGGATCGGCCAATCTGCGGCGACGACGTCCCCGAGCGCGCGCCGTGTCGCGTCGGGTTGGACCGCGAGTTCGATCGGCTGCGCGACCACCGTGCGTCCGTAATCGTTGCGCGCGACGAGGCTGATCGTGACGGGCCCCCGAGCGTCGTGGAGCGGCGCGAGATCCAGCTCGAACTCGCCACGATCGCCGGTACTCGACGAACCCTGCGCGACCCACGTCCCGCCCATCTGAACGAAAGCAGTCACCTGGAACGAGCGCCAGGGCCCACCACGCGCGTCGACGAAGCGCCCGACGACGCGCGGCATGTCCGCGGTCGCCGCGAGGATGACGTTGGCTTCCGCGGCCTGCGCGACCTGGACCTCGGCGCGCAACGGGACCGGCGAGCACGTACCCTCGGCGGTGACGACGAGGTGGGATTGTGGCGGAACCTCCTCGAAAACAGCGAGTCCGTCGAGCGCAATGCGCTCGCGCCGCGCGCTGCAATCCGCTTCGAGCCCGACCGGCGCGAGCGTGACGCGCGTCGGTTTCGAGCAGGGCTGGTTGTGCGCATCGCGCAGCCACACGAGGACGCGCTGGCCCGGCTCGGCGACGAGGCGTACGGCCTCCGTCGGGATCTCGCCGCGATCCAGCACGCGCGCATCGCCGTTCGGCACGTCGACAGTCAGCGTCAGGTCCTGGAACCGCGCGTGCGCGGCCTGGATCACGCCGTCGGCGTGCGCGAGTCGCGCGCGGCCGTCGACGCCGGTCTTCCCGCTCCAGATCGCGCGGCAGTCGACGCCGCGCAGCACGACGGGCACGCCGGCACGCGCACGACCCGTCGAGTCGAGGACCTCGACCGACAGCGTCGTGTCGCGCGAAAGGACGAGCTTGACGTACCCGCCATCCTCGCGACGGATGCGCGCCCAGCCGTATTGATCGCCCATGCGCGCGTCCAGCCACATCGTTCCGGCTTCGCTCGTGAGCATCGCGAAGCCGGACGAGTTGGTGCTCGCCGTGCGCGTCGAGCCGGCCAGCAGTTCGGCAGGGTCGGGCGAGTCCACGTCCCGGCCCTGCGCCTGCAGCGCGTCGAGGTCGCGCTGCAACATCCAACGCACGCTCGCTCCGATCGCCGGACGTCCGTCAGAACGCACGACGTGCAATCCGAGACCTTCCTCCTCGGCCGGCACCCCGGGCGGCAGCACGCCGAGTCCCTGTCCGGCGAGTCCCTGTCCGGCAGCTTCACGGCCGGCAGCTTCACGGCCGCCGAATTCCGTAGATGCGGGACGAAGCGTCCGTTCGCCATGTGGCGCGGCGGTCTCGTCGACGCCGGGCGACGGCGCGTCGGATGGCTCATCGACCGTGGGTGCGGCGTCTGGCGACTTCGGTGCGGACGGGACGACCTCGGGCGCAACAGTGCCCGACAGTTGGTCGGGCGCGAGTGGCCGCGCGTTCGACGGACTCGACACCTCCCGCTCGGGAACCAGGGCTTCCATCGGAGAGCGCACGGTCGGGCGGCGCGGCATCGGCGGCCCGACTTCGGGGAGCGCGAGCATCGCCAAACCGGCGATGGTCAGGAGCAGGAGGCTCCAGACCGCGAAAGCGAGGGCGATCCGCTGCATGAGTCGCGCAAGGATACCGACGGCGGGCGCGGATCGATCCGAGGTCTCCCGAGCTTGCCGCGTCCGAACGCGGAGCGACCCGGACGGGCCTCGGAGTTAGCATCGGGCAGCGTGATCTCGACCTGCCTCACGATCGCCGCCCTGCTCCTGCCCGTCGGTGACGAACGCCCGCTGGACCACGTCGTCCTGAACGACGGGACCCCGCTCCAGGGGCGCGTCGTCCTGGAGAACGCGAATCAGGTCGTCCTGCGGATCGGGTCGCGCGACCGCGTGCTGGAACGATCGGAGGTCCGCTCGGTCGAGTCCCGTCTGGCGGTCTGGCGCGAGGCGATGGAGCGCTGGCAGCTCCTCGACGATGAGGACGCCACCAAGATCGCGGACATCGGCACGTTCGCCGCGCGCGTCGGACTCGCGGAGGAAGCGCGCGTGTTCGCG
Organism: Planctomycetota bacterium; assembly: GCA_038318285.1. GTDB lineage: Bacteria > Planctomycetota > UBA1135 > UBA1135 > JAEUHZ01. The sequence continues at coordinate 10,841 of JBBQCC010000053.1, forward strand.
TACCGCGCCCTGACCGTCGATCCGGAGAGCAAGGTCGCGCGCGAGCTGCTCGGCCACGAGAAGAAGTCGAAGGACTGGGGGTTCCGCGAGGACGGCCGACGCTGGACGTGGAAGGACCGCGTCAAGAAGAGCGAGACATTCCGCACGGCGTGGGAACTCGAGACGACGCACTGGATCGTGCGCTCGAACCAGCCACTGGCCGACGCGACGAACGCGATCCTCGATCTCGAGTGCGTCTACGAGATCTTCTTCGACCAGATCGCGCGCGAGGTCGGTGCCTACCACGTCGATGCACCGCTGCGCGCGGAGATCCACGCCGACGCGACGTCGTTCCCCGAACTCGGCGGTAGCCGCGGGTTCTACGACCCCTCCCAGCGCGTCTTGATCCTCAACGCGACGAATGGCGTCGATCGCGGTCTGCTCGTGCACGAGGCGATCCACCAATTGCTCGCGGCGACGGCGGAGCTGTCGCGCGGCGGGAAGGGTGCGATCTCTCCCTGGTTGAACGAAGGCCTGGCCGAGTACTTCCGCGCGACGACGAGCGGGAAGCCGGGGCGACTCGTCTACGACGCCAACGCGATCGACGCGCGCTCGATGCGCTCACAGGAGCACGCGTCCGAGACGTACAAACTCTCGCGGGTGCTGACGTTCGATAGCGGCGACTACCGCGCGACGTCGCGACAAGACTTGAAGTACGTGCAGTCGTACACCTTCGTGCACTTCCTGATCGCCGCCGACGGCGGCCGCTACCAGGGTCGCTTCTTCGACTTCCTGCGCAGCGCGTGGAACGGCCAGGGTTCGTCGTCCAACCTCGAGGAAGCGCTGGGCGCAAAGGTGGACGCGATCGAGAAGGGCTGGGTCCAGTGGGTCTCGGACCGGGCACGTTGAGCACCCGTAGAGAAATCGAGCGTACGGTCACTCAGACGAGGAGTGGCTCCGCAGCGCGAGAGCCCGTGAAGAAATAGAGCGGGCAAGCCCGTCGGTGACGCCGGATCAGAAGCGCGCGTCGACCAGGTACTGCACCGCGGCCAGGATCTCCGCGCGACCGTGGCGCGGATTGATCTCGAGGACGCGCTCGGCATTGCCCGGGATGTAGTTCGAGACCAACTTGAAGTCGACCTGACCGGAGCCGGGCGGCATCTCCGTCAGGCCCTCGGCCGCGTCCTGCAGGTGCACGCCGATCATGCGCGGCGCGTAGGAGTCGAGCCACTGGCCTTGCGCCGGCAAACCGGCTTGCTCGCGCAGGTGGATGCGACCGGTGTCGTGCCAGTACGCGAGGCCGCGCCGCTCGAGGTCGTCGAGCACCCAGCCGACCGCTTGGTAGTTCAGCAGGTCGAGGAAGCTGTCACCCGGTTCGATGGCCACGCGCGTCTCGGGGAACTCCCCCATCACGGTGTGCAGCGAACGGCACAGGTGTTCGACCTGGCGCTGACCGCGGCGCTGGACGCGACCGACCAGATCGCGGACCGCTTCCTTGGTCTCGTCGGTGGATCCTTCGCGGACGATGCGCGCGCGCAGCCGGTCCGACTCCTCGTGCAGCGGCTTGTCCTCGACCTCGCAGCCGCGGACGATGACTGTCGGACACTGGTACCGCTGGGCCAAGCGCACGTGCCGGCGCAGCGAGTTGACCGCCATCTCGCGCTGGTCCTCGGACAGCGAGCCGAGCTTCGTCCCCGACATGTGCTCGGAGCGCGGGTCGAGACAGCCCGTCACGATCGAGCGGACCGAGATGCCCGTCTCACGGCGGGAGTCCTCGAAGCCGTTCAGCTTCACGGGGGCGTCGAGCAGGCCGAGTTCGATCCGCCGGAACCCCATCGCGACCGCGGCGAACGCCTGGTCTTCGATGGTCTTCAACCGCGACCCGTAGCAGGTCGTGGAAAGCGTGAACTCGTTGGGGATCCCGGGCTGCGTCAAGACTACCGACCTCTTCCCCGCGCCAGGACGATTCCTCGGAGGGGGGACTTCTGGGATTCGACACGAGGCGCGAGAGACCTCAGCGGAAACCTACATCAGGAATGGGACGCAGGTTGCGGCGCGCCAAGCTGGTTTCGGTCAGGACGTGGAAAGGGATTCCGATTCCGCGTTCGCTGCCGAGCCGATCACCCGTCGAGAAGTGGCTCGGGTATGCGACTCGGGAGCGGCCCCGGGGCAGAACATAGGAAGCCCCAAAAGGAAACGCCAAGGGCGAGCGCGAGGCTTCGCCAAGGCGGCCTGGTGCCGGCAGTTAGACGCGGACTTCCACGCTGGCCCCAAGGGATGCCGCGTTCCGTTCCAGAATTGGGACGACTTCGGCCTCCAGGAACTCGTCGACCTGCTCGGGGGCGCGGCCGACGTAGCGGCTGGGGTCGAGCAGGTGGTCCAGGCGATCCGCTAGGCGGCCCACGCCCGGGTCCGCGGCCAAGAGGTGGCGCAGCGGGTTCTCCTGGCCGGCCAGGATCGCCTCCGAGGCGGTCCGGCTGGCGCGCCGGATGGACTCGTGCACGTCCTGCCGGTCGGCCCCCATCTGCACGGCGGCCATCATCAGGTGCTCCGAGGCCAGGAAGGGCAGCTCGGCCGCGAGGTTCTTGGCGACCACGTGGGGCCGGACGACGAGGCCGCGGCACACGTCGAGCTGGAGGATCAGGATCGCGTCCGTCGCCAGGAACGTCTCGGCGAGCACGATGCGGCGGTTCGCGGAGTCGTCGAGCGTGCGCTCGAGCCACTGGTTGGCAGCGGTGTGCGCGGCGTTGTCGAGCGCGCTGATCACGTAGCGACCGAGCGCACAGATCCGCTCCGAGCGCATCGGATTGCGCTTCCAAGGCATCGCCGAGGAACCGATCTGATGTTTCTCGAACGGCTCCTCGATCTCCTTGCGACTGGCGAGGAGGCGCAGGTCGGTCGCGAACTTGTGCGCGCTCTGCGCGATCGACGAAAGCACTTGCAGCACGCGGAAGTCGGCTTGGCGCGGGTACGTCTGTCCGGTGACGCCGAACGAGCGCTCGAAACCGAACCGCGCCGTCACGCGCGCGTCGAGGTCGCGGACCTTCTGGTGGTCGCCGCCGAACAGCTCGAGGAACGACGCCTGCGTGCCCGTCGTGCCCTTGACGCCGCGGAACCGCAGCGTGCGCTCAGCGTGTTCGAGGTCCTCGAGGTCGTGCACGAGGTCCTGCAGCCACAGCGTGGCACGCTTACCGACCGTCGTGGCCTGCGCCGGTTGCAAGTGCGTCCAACCGAGCGTCGGCAGCGCGCGGTGCGTGCGCGCGAACGACGCCAAGGCCGCGATCACGTTGACGAGCTTCGCCTTGACCACGCGCAGGCCCTCGCGGATCGCGAGCAGGTCGGCGTTGTCCGTGACGTAGCACGACGTCGCGCCCAGGTGCACGATCGGCCGAGCCGTCGGGCACACGTCGCCCCAGGCGTGGATCTGCGCCATGACGTCGTGGCGCAACTCGCGCTCGTAGCGCGCGGCGGCCGCGAAATCGAAGTCGTCCACGTGCGCCTCGAGCTCTGCGATCTGCTCACGCGTGATCGCCAGCCCGAGTTCGCGCTCCGACTCGGCCAGCGCGATCCACAGGCGTCGCCAGCGCGTGAACTTCGTCCGCTCGGAAAAGTTCGCCAGCATCGCGGGGCTCGCGTAGCGCTCCGACAGCGGCGATCGCCACGACGTCGAAGGATCCGTGGGGTCGATCGCCTGTACGTCCTGGTCTTCGTTCACAGCCATTCGATCTCGGGTGCCATCGGCGGCACGAAGGTAGCGAGTCCTGCCGCGATGATGCACGCCGCGGTGCCGAGCAAGATCGCGCGGGCCAGCCGCAGCTCGTCCTGCGCGACGCGCAGCACGACCAGCGCGGACGCGGAGCCGCACAGATCGGTCAACACGTCGAACACCGACATGTCGCGACCCGGCACGGTCCCTTGATGCAGTTCGTCGACGACGCCGTGCAGGACGCAGAACACGACGATGGTGAACGCGGTGCGCGCGCTGGGCGCGATGCTCGCACCGGGCCGACGAACGGCCAGCGCGATCCAGGTCGCGAGACCGGCGTACTCGGGCCCGTGCGCGAGGTTCGAAACCCACGAGCCGATCACGGATCCCTTCGACAGATCGGTCGGTGTGCGTGAGGACAGGTTCCAGATGAGCGCCATCCAGGCGACGACGAGGACGAATCCGATCGCGGGATGCACCGCTCGCGCACGAGCGATCAGGGCACGGATGGCGTTCACGCGCTCACTTCCGCACGAACGCGCGCACGGCGACGAACTCGACACCCAGGCCGTCCGCGCTGCGCACGACGTCGAGCGAGTCCACCATCTGGGCCAGGAGGTAGAACCCGCGACCGCGGTCATCCTCGAGGTCGGGTTCCTCCGTGACGAGGAGGCGCTGGCGGAGTTCGTCGGGATCCGCGCCGCCCTGGTCGCCGACGCGCAACGTCCATGCGTCATCGCTGAACAGCAGAACGAGCGACATGCGCACGCGCGAGCGCAGGTCTTCTTCGCGCAGGGCTCGCTCGCCGCCACCGTGGTCCACGGCGTTCGTGAGCAGCTCGCCGGCGACGAACTCGAGCGTGTCCAACTCGTCCTCGGGCACGCCCTCGCGCAGGGCGAATTGGCGCAGGACGCCGCGCGCCATGCGCTCGGCGCTGTGCGCCGCGGGCAGGTCGAGCCGCAGCTCGTGCGGATTCTGGGCGTCGTCCGGCGTCATCGCGGCGGCGGCGCCGGGTCCAGCGACAAATCCAGCGACAGGTCCAGCGCCGGCGCCGAATGCGTCAGCGCCCCGACCGAGATCCGATCCACGCCCGACCGTGCGACGTCGGCCACCGTGCGTTCGTCGATCCCGCCCGACGCTTCGAGCTCCAGCGGGCGGCCGCGGCTGGCCGCGCGCGCGTGCAGGATCGGCGCGAGGCGAGCCATCTCGGCCGGCGTCATGTTGTCGAGCAGGACGACGTCCGCTCCGCCGTCCACGCCGGCCAGGGCCTCACGCTCGTCACGCGCTTCGCTGGTGATGCGGACCGCGGGTCCGACGGCGCGGCGGAGGTCCGCGAGAAGAACCTGGATCGGCCGACCGGCCAGCTCGATGTGGTTCTCCTTCACCATGACCTCGTCGAAGAGGCCGAAGCGGTGGTTCTCGCCGCCACCGCAGCGCACGGCGTACTTCTCCAGCACCCGCAGGTTGGGCGTCGTCTTGCGCGTGTCGAGGATCCGCGGGTTCCGCGGGGAAGCTCCGCGCGCCGCCGCGACGTAGCGCGCGGTCAGCGTCGCGATGCCCGACATGCGTTGGACGAAGTTGAGCGCCGTGCGCTCGGCCGACAGCAACGCACGCGCGGCGCCACGAACGCGCACGAGCACTTGGCCGCGCGCGATGCGATCACCGTCGCGCGCGAGCAGCTCGACTTCGGCCGTCGGATCGCACAATTCGAAGGTGCGCGCGAATACCGCAAGTCCGGATGCAACGCCCTCCGACTTCGGGACGAGCGTCGCGATCGCGCGCGCGTCGGCTGGGACGGCGTGCGCGGAGGTGATGTCGCCGCTCTCGAGATCCTCCGCGAGCGCGGGTCGCACGACGGCATCGATGTCCGCCGCGGCCAAGGGCGGGGGCGCGCCCGTCCGCGGAGCCGGCAGGGAATCCGACGCACGCCGACCGGCGTCGGAGATCGAGACGGTCGGTTCGGGATCCAGAGGTCGGGCGCTCACGGGGGGACCCGCGAAGTGTACGCGCGTTCCGAGGACGGCTCCAACGCGCCGCCGGATAGCGCCTCGGTCACGACCCGGACGGTCGCTTCCCCGATGCCCGGGATCGCCTGCCACATCGCGGGACCACCGCGCAGGCCTTCCCAGCGCGCGCGCACGATCGCCGCGGCCCGTGTCGGACCGATTCCCGGCAGGGCGCGCAGGTCGCGCGCCGGGCAGGAATCGGGATCGGAGCGTACGGCACGCGTCAGGATCGAGTCCGCGCCGTTCCAGATCGCCCCACTCGGCGCGAGCGCGATGTGCGCCGCGCACGCGATCAAGAGACCGTTGAAGAACCAGATCGGTGCGCTGGAGCCCTGGAATCGCATGGCATGTCCCCCGTGTGGAGACGTTCGCACCCGGCGTGGGTCGCTGGAAATCGCCTGAAATGCGCGCCGGATGGGTCGGTGGGATCCGCGAAGTCGGAGGCTCGGAGGCGCTCAGATCCCGTTGGCGAATCGACCCAGCCGCGAACCGATGCCGAGCGTGGGGCCGGCCGAGGCACCTTCAGCGACGCGCTCGCAGAGTTCGCGCAGGCGCAACGCGAACGCCGAGTCCGGCTCGCGGCGCACGACCGGTGCGCGCGCGTTCACGCAGCGACCGACGGCGCGATCGTCGGGCAACCAACCCCAGCACGCGATCTCGCGACCGAGGAACTTGCGGGCCGCTCCCGACAGGCGGAGCGCGACCTGGTCCGCCTCCGCGTCGCAGGTCGCGCGGTTCACGACGAAGCACGGCGCCGCGCGCGCGTCGCGGTGGATCAAGACCTTGAGGAACGCGTACGCATCGGTCAGCGCGGTGACGTCCGGTGTCGTGACGAGCAGACTGCGGTCGCACGCCGCCGCGAGTGCCACGGTCTGCGTGGAAATGCCCGCGCCGGCGTCCACGAGCACCCAGTCGTAGTCGCGTTCGAGGTCGGCCACGGCGTCGGCGATGAGCGACAGCTCGCGCGGTTCGAGCGACGCCATGTGCGAGACGCCGCTACCCGCCGCCAGCAGGTCGAGGTTCTGTCCGCAGTGCGCGAGAACGTCGCGCACGCACGCTCGACCCTCGACGAGATCGACGAGCGATCGTTCCGGCGCGACGTCTTGCAGGATGTGCGCGTTGCCCACACCGAGATCCGCGTCGACGAGCAGCACGCGTTGTGACTCGGCGAGCACCGATGCGATCGACGCGGTCACGATCGACTTCCCCGTGCCGCCTTTGCCGCTCGCGATGCACAACGAACGCGCATGCGTTCCGGGGCCCAACGCACGCCGACGCAGCGGTACGACCGACGCCGCGTTGGCGCGGCGACCGTCCCAGGGAAGAATCCGCCGGGCGTGGTCCCAGTTCATCGAATGCCGTGAAGAACGTGGGGTCCGAGCTCGCTCCTCCCCGTCCGGACGATAAAAGCGCCTTTCGGCCCCGATCTCAAGGGCCTGTCCGAGCCCGGATCGGGGGTTCACGAACCGGCGCAAGTGCTTGTCGGCCAAAGGCTGGGCGACGGGTGGACGGTTCCGGGGTCCGACCTGACCAGGAAACTATTGCACGTTCCTAGGGAGTCGTTACAGTCAAAGCGATTCGGCCATCGAGCCCGGCACGCGTGGATCGACTTCGTTTGGAGTCGGCGCGGGCCTCGGGGCCCCGAGGCCCCCTGATTCCCCAACTCGCCTCTCATCACGAGTCGCAACCATGAACAAGTTCCTCACGGCTCTGCTCGTCACGGGCTCCGCGTTCGCTTTTGGGTCTAGCGCCCAAGCCGCAAACAGCCTCGACAAGCCGGGCAGCCTCCTCATCTTCCCGTACTTCCACAACACCGAAGTTTCGTCGACCTTCATCACGGTCACGAACACGAACAACGACTTCAACCAAGTCGGCCAACTCTTCGCCGGCACGGTCGACGTCGAGTTCGTCTACATCAACGGCGAAGACTGCCTCGAGTTCAACCGTACGCGTCGCCTGACGCCGAACGACACGATC
>JBBQCC010000054.1:0-18506 GCA_038318285.1 Planctomycetota bacterium
CGAGCGGTCGGTATCGCAGCCCCGCGCTTTCCGCCTTGCGGCCGTCGAAGTGGCCGCTCACGCTCACCGCACCCGGCGCAGCTTGACGACGGAAAGGTGCGCGCTACGAGAACGCGGCCAAGGTCGCGGGCTCTCGGCAAGGGGTGCACTGTGGGAACCGCTCGAATGAGGAGTCGATCCGCTACTCCGCCTCGCTCCACACCCGCGCCGAGCCGTCGTCCGCGTCGATCTCGACGTGGACGACGTTCGGGTGGCAGCACACGGGGCAGTCCTCGACGTAGCTCTGCGTCGCACCGCCGCTCGGGTCGAGCGGGACGACGATCTCCTCGCTGCACGAGTCGCAGACATACACGCCCTCGGTCGGCACGCGTCGGTCGGGGCGCAAGCGGCGGCGAGGGATCGGGCGCGGTTCGTCTTCCACTTCAGCGGTCAGTGGTGGTGACCGTGGGCGCCGTGTTCGTGCTCGCCGTGCTCGTGGTCATGTCCGTGATGATGACCGTGCGCGCCGTGCTCGTGGTCGTGCCCGTGACCGTGCACTCCGTGCGCATGCCCGTGCTCGAGCTCTTCCTTCGACGCGGGGCGCACCGTCTCGACCTTGACGTCGAAGTGCAGCGTCTGCCCGGCGAGCGGGTGGTTCTGGTCGATCACGACGTGATCCGCTTCGACTGCGGCAACCCAGACGACGTGGTCGGCACCGTTCGGGCCCTCGCCGCTGAACTGCATGCCGGGCTCGATCTCCATGTCGTCGGGGAACGACGTGCGCGGAACTTTGCCGCGACCGGCCGGATTGTGCTCGCCGTAGCCGTCCTTGGGCGCGACGTCGACCTTCATCGCGTCGCCGACCTTCTTGCCGGTCAGCTCGCGCTCGAGGCCGGGCACGATGTTGCCGTGGCCGTGCAGGTACTCGAGCGGTTCGCCGCCGCTCGAGCTGTCGATCACGGAGCCTTGGTCGTCGGTCAGCGTGTAGTGGATCGTGACGACCATCCCGTCGGCGATCGGAGAAGACGTAGCAGCGGACATCGGTTTTCCTTGGGGTTCGGAGTGCATTTCTAGGCCGGGTTCGTTCCCTCGCGCAGGGTCGCGAAGACGTCGCGAGTCCCGTACTTGCGCACGAGGGACAGGAGGAGCAGCACGGCGAGCACCACCGCACTGGTGTACGCGATCCACGTCGGGCCGTGCTCGTGCGCCGTGGCCACGGCGGCCGAAGGCGCGATGTCGAGCCAGGCGTACGCGCGATCGACGGCGAAGCCCAGGGCGACCGCGCACACGGACAGCATCGCGACTTGCAGCGCGACCGCGCGCGTTCCGAGCGCGCGCGACAGCACGACGAGCGACGCGACGTTCGTCGCGGGTCCCGCCAGCAAGAACACGAACGCTGCGCCCGGGCTCAAGCCCTTCAAGATCAGCGCAGCCGCGATCGGCGTCGACGCCGACGCGCACACGTAGATCGGGATGCCGACGAGCAGCATCAGCAAGTAGCCCACGGGTCCGTGCGCGATCGGGTGCTCGAGCGCGCCGGCGGGCATTACAGCGACGATTGCGCCCGACAGAAGGAGCCCGAGCAGCAGTGACGGCGCGATGTCGTCGAGCATGTCGACGAACCCGTAGCGCAGGGCGCGCTGCAGAAAATTGCGCGGACGTTCGTCGCGCGATGTCGGCGCATGTTCCGTGTTCGCGTGCTCGGCGTGCGCGTGCCCGGCGTGCGATGTCTGCGCGACAACGGGCGGCTCCGCGGCCACGTCGCAGCACGATTTCGGCGCGGGACTTGGCGCCGGATCGGGCACGGACGTCTCGTTGCAACAACTCGCCGCGACGACGGGCGTCGCGCTAGCAGCGGAATCCGTGTCCAGACCGCGACGCACGAGCACATTGATCGCCGCGCCGCTCGCAAAGGCCGAAATCATCGCCCCGATCGGCCGCGCGATCGTCATCAAGGGATCCAGCAGCGCCCACGTCACCGCCAGCGAATCGACGCCGGTCTCGGGTGTCGCGACGGTGAAAGCGGCGGTCGCGCCCTTGCTGGCGCCCGCTTTGCGCAGCGAAAGCGCCACCGGCAACACGGAGCACGAGCACAGCGGCAACGGCGCCCCCACCAACGTCGCCCAGCCCACCGAGGCGAGGTCGTCGCGGCCAAGTCGGCGCACGACGCGCTCGGGCCGCAGCAGTTGACGCACCACGCCGGCCAGCGCGAAACCGACCAGGAGATAAGGCGCCATCTGCAGGAACAGCGCGCCCGCTTCGACGAGGCTGGTGCGACCGAAATCGAGGAACGCTTCGACGCGCTCGAGCGTCAGCGTCGGGATCACGACGCCGGTCAGCACCGCGCCGATCTTCAGGCGTGCGTTGCCCGCGCCGTGGAAGACTTCGGGCAGGAGGTCGGCGACCGCGACGTACAGGAACGTGCCGCATGCGAACCCGGTCAGAATCGGCGACGCGGCCGGCATCGCGGTCGCCAGCTCGCCGCCGAGCAGCAGACCCGACGGCTCGATCAGCGCGAAGAGTGCGAGCAAGACGACCGTCCGCGCCGTCGGCAGGCCCGCGAGGCGCATCACGGTCGCCAGCGAGAAGCACTCGGTCGCCTTGTGCAGCAGGATCGAGATCAGGAACTGCGCGCGACCCTCGGTCATCTCGAGGATGCCCGACAGCGCGACTCCGGCGGTTGCGGCGTGCAGCGCCAGCCCGAGGAACGTCGCCGACCACAGCATCGCGTGCGGGTTCGATCCCGCGCCGTGCGTGCGCGTCGGCAGCCAGACCTTCTCCAAGAGGAATAGGAGCAGGATGCCCAAGAGCGCCGCGCCCCAGGGCCAGACGGAGTGCGCGACGGCCTCGGCGGCCGTCCCGTGCGCGTGGCCGGGCGCGTCGGCGTGCTCGACGCCGGCCAAGTGCGGCAGGAGGTGGAAGAAGATCGTCCCGAGGAAAATCCCGGCCGACAGCGCCACGAAAACGTGCAGGCCGCGCTCCGACCAGCGACGGAACAGGGGCAGCACGGCGCCGACGGCGCTCGCGGCCAGCAGTCCCAGCGCGGTCGAGAGCAGGATGGGGTCCAAGGTCACCGACCGAAACTCGAGCTCGATCGTCAGCCCCTCTTTATAGCCGGTCAGGCAAGGGCCGCGTCGCGCCAACGGCTCGGCGACTGCTCCGTAAGCGCGCGCTTCGCCCGCACCCGTTCCACCCTCCACATGCTTCGCGCTTGACCCTGGAGGTCGGCAGCGGGTAGTCCCTTTGCCCCCCAAGTCCGTTTTCGTCGCCCGCGTCGCGGGTCGCGAGGGCGGTTCGACACGCGCGCGCGCCCTCCCCGAGGTGCGCGAGGAGATCCTGCTCGATGATCGAGATCCAGAACCTGACCAAGGAGTTCGGGCCGCTGCGCGTGGTCGATTCGATCACGTTCACGGTCAAGAAGGGCGAGGTCCTGGGCTTCCTCGGCCCCAACGGCGCCGGCAAGTCCACGACGATGAAGATGCTGACCGGCTTCCTGACGCCGACGGCCGGGACCGCGCGCATCTGCGGTCACGACGTCGAGAAGGAGCCGATGGCGGCGAAGCGCAAGCTCGGCTACCTGCCGGAGGGCGCGCCGGCCTACACGGACATGACGCCGGCGGCCTACTTGGACTTCATCGCGGACATCCGCGGACTGACGGGCGACAAGAAGGCCGCGCGCATCGCGGCGGTCGTCAAGGAGGTCCACCTGGACCAGGTGCTGCACCAGCCGATCGAGACGCTGTCGAAGGGCTTCAAGCGCCGCGTCGGATTGGCGCAGGCGATCCTGCACGACCCCGAGGTGCTCGTGCTCGACGAACCGACGGACGGCTTGGACCCGAACCAGAAGTTCGAGGTGCGCCAACTGATCCGCTCGATGGCGCAATCGAAGGCGATCGTGCTGTCCACGCACATCCTCGAGGAGGTCGAGGCCGTCTGCACCCGCGCGATCATCATCGCGAATGGCAAGGTGCTGTTCGACGGCACGCCCGAGGCGCTCGCGCAACGCGGGCCGCTCGACGAAGTCTTCCGCAAGATCACCACCGGCGACCGCATCGCCAGCTGAGCTCGAGGACCCGATCCCATGCACAACGTCTGGATCCTGGCCAAGCGTGAACTCGCCGGCTACTTCGCGACACCCGTCGCGTACGTCTTCCTCTTCTTCTACTTGGCGCTGATGGGCTTCTTGACGTTCTACGTCACGGGCTACTACGAGCGCGGCGTCGCCGACCTGCAGCCGTTCTTCGCGCTGCATCCCTGGCTCTACATGTTCCTGATCCCGGCGATCTCGATGCGCCTGTGGGCCGAGGAGCGCAAGAGCGGGACGATCGAGCTGCTCATGACGCTGCCGATCTCGATGTCGCAGGCGGTGATGGGCAAGTTCCTCGCAGCGTGGCTGTTCTCGGGCATCGCGTTGGTGCTGACGTTCCCGATGTGGTTGACCGTGAACTACCTCGGCAAGCCCGACAACGGCGTCATCCTGGCGAGCTACATCGGCAGTTTCCTGCTGGCCGGCGGCTACTTGGCGCTGGGTTCCTTCCTCTCGGCCGTCACGAAGAACCAAGTCATCGCGTTCGTGCTGACCTTCGTCGCGGGACTGCTACTCGTGCTGGCCGGCACACCGCTGGTCCTCGAGTTCGCGCGCCAGTTCGCGCCGGACGTGTTCGTCGACTCGCTGCGCTCGTTCAGCTTCCTCACGCACATGAACTCGATCGGGAGCGGCGTGATCGAAGTGCGCAGCCTCGCGTTCTTCGGTTCGCTCATCGCGGCCTGCCTCGCGGCCTGCGTCGTCACCCTCGACCTCAAGAAGGCCTCCTAGGACCCCCTCGCCATGAAGCGCTTCTGGATGTCCCTCGGCGGACTCGCCGTACTGTTCCTGATCTTCGTCGCGTTCAACGTCGTCGCGAACGCGTGGTTCCGCGGCGGACGCGTCGACCTGACCGAGAACAAGCTCTACACGCTGTCGAAGGGCACCGAGAACATCCTCGGCAGCCTCGACGAGCCCATCACCCTGCGCTTCTACTTCTCGAAGAAGCTCGCGCAAGAAGCACCCGGGATCGTGACCTACGCCGAGCGCGTCGAGCAGCTCCTGCACGAATACCAGACGCTCTCGAAGGGCAAGATCCGCCTGCTCGTCGCCGATCCGGTGCCCAACACCGACGTCGAGGACGAAGCCACGTCCTTCGGGCTGAAGGGCGTGCCGGCCAACTCGGCCGGTGAACTGCTGTACTTCGGCCTCGTCGGCACGAACACGACCGACGGCAAGGAAGTCATCCCCTTCTTCCGCGACGAGCGCGAGGAGTTCCTCGAGTACGACGTCACGCGACTCGTCGACAACCTGCGCGGCAAGAACAAGAAGGTCGTCGGCATCCTCACGGCGCTGCCGCTCGACGGCAATCCGATGGCGCGCATGCGCAACCCGCAAGCGTCCGCGGATCCCTGGTACTTCGTCGAGTACCTGCGGCAGACGTTCGACGTCCGCATGATCGAGGCGACGACGACGAAGCTCGAGAAGGACCTCGACCTCTTGCTCGTCGTGCACCCGCAAGGCTTGGCGGCCGCGACGCTGTTCGAGATCGACCAGTTCGTGCTGCGCGGTGGCCGCGCCGTGGTGTTCCTCGACCCTTACTGCGAAGCCCAGGAAGTGCCGCAGGATCCGCAGAATCCGCTGCAGTCCATGATGGCCGACCGTTCGTCGAACCTGCAGCCGCTGCTGTCCGCGTGGGGCATCGAGATGCCGACGGACGAACTCGCGGCCGACAAGGACCTCGCGCTGCGCGTCGGTTGGCAGAACCAGGCCGTGGATTACGTGCTCTGGCTCGGCCTGCGCCAGGACAAGGGCGCGCTCAGCAAGGACGACGTCACGACGAGCGAACTGGACAACGTCCACATGGCCGCCGCCGGTTACCTGAAGAAGAAGGACGGCGCGGACACGACGATCACGGCGCTGATGGAGACTTCACGCAACGCGATGAAGATCCCGAAGTCGCGCATCCAATTCGGCCCGGACCCGGCCGAACTCTTGAACGGCTACCAGTCGGGCGGCGAGAAGCTGATGCTCGCGGCGCGCATCACGGGCAACGTGAAGTCGGCCTACCCCGACGGACGTCCGAAGCAGCAGGAAGGCGACGCCGAGGTCGCACCAGACCCGAACGAGGAGTTCCTGCGCGAATCGAAGGTCCCCGTGAACTTGGTCGTCGTGACCGACGTGGACATGCTCGCGGACCGCATGTGGGTCCGGACGCAGAACTTCCTCGGACAGACGATCGCGATGACGCAGGCCGACAACGGCGCGTTTGCGGTGAACGTCGCCGACAACCTGTCCGGTTCGAGCGACCTCATCTCGTTGCGCAGTCGCGGTCGCTCGCTGCGGCCGTTCGACACGGTGGACGAACTGCGCAAGGACGCGGAGAGCAAGTATCGCGCGCGCTACAAGGACCTGGAAGCCAAGGCCAAAGACGCCCAGCAGCGCATCAACGAGTTGCAGGGCAACAAGGACCAGGCGAATGCGCTCATCCTGTCGCCGGAACAGCAAGCCGAGATCGATCGCCTGAAGGAGGACGCGGAAAAAACCCGCAAAGAGCAGCGCGCCGTGAAGGCCGATCTGCAGAAGGACATCGAACAGCTCAAGACGCGTCTCGTGCTGCTGAATGGACTCGCCGTTCCGTTCCTCATCGCGCTCGCAGGCCTGGCCGTCTGGGGCGTGCGCCGCAAGAAGATGATCGACGCGCGGACGAGCCGCGCCGGGAATTGATGCCATGAACGCGAAGTCACTCACGGTTCTTGTCTTGGTCGCGGGCGTGTCGATTGCCGTCGCTGCGGTCGCGTTGCGCAACAGCTCGTCGAGCGCCGGGGAGAACGCCGCGAGCGGGAAACTCCTGCCCGGTCTATCCGCCCCCGATTCCGGCCAGCCCTCGACCGCGGACAGGCGGAACGCCGTCGTGTCCATCCAGATCCAGCGCGCGGGTCAGAGCTCGACGCTACACCGCGTCGGTGACACGTGGACGCTGCAGGACAAGGGCGACTACCCGGTCCAGATCGATCAAGTGCGCAAGCTCGTCAACGGGCTCGGCGACGCGACGCTGATCGATCCGAAAACCAGCGATCCCGCGAAGTACGCCAAGCTCGGCGTGCAGGACATCGACGCGCCCGATTCGAAGTCGACGCTGGTCACCCTGTCCGACAAGGACGGGAAGGCCATCGCGAAAGTGATCGTCGGCAAGGAAGCGGAATCGGCAGGCATTCAGCCTTCGAAGCAGACCTACGTGCGTCGCGCGGGTGAAGCGCAATCGTGGCTCGCGAACCTCGACCTCGGCCTGCACGAGAATGGCACGGACTGGTTGGCGAAGGAGATCGTCAAGGTCCCGCAGGATCGCATCCGTTCCATCGAAATCCGCCAACCGGACGGCGCGACGCTGCTCGTCGACCGCCCGACGAAGGAGACGAAGGACTTCACGCTGCACGACGTCCCCACGGGCAAGGAACCGACGTATCCCACCGTCGCGAACTCGCTGGCCTCGGGCCTCGAGTACGTGAACCTCGAGGACGTGCAGCCTGCCGCCGACGTCGACTTCACCACCGGGGCCGGGCCGATCGCGCGCTACACGACGTTTGACGGACTCGTGGTCACCGTCACGACGAAGGACCAAGACGGGAAGTCCTATGCGAGCTTCGTCGCGAGCTACGAGGCGCCGCCCGCTGCTCCGGAGCCGGCGCCGGAAGCGAAGGAAGGTGAAGCGCCGACGCCTGTCGCAACCGCCGTGAAGTCGGCCGACGAGGTGAGGAAGGAAGCGGAATCTCTGAACGCGCGCCTCTCGCAGTGGGCCTACGTGATCTCGTCCTACACGCGCACCCAAGTCGGCAAGAAGATGTCGGAGCTCGTGAAGGATCCGGCACCCCCGCCCGCGATTGCCAACCCGAACGCCGATCCGAGCGCGCCCGAGGACGACGGCATGGGCGGCGAGGACAATCCCGTAGTCATCCCCAGCGATCTGCCGCCCGAGATCCGCGAGCAGATCAAGGCGCACCAGCAATCGCTGGGCAACAAGACCGTCGATGGACCGGCGCGCGCGAAGGGCGAAACGCCTCCGGGCGATGCGGACGGCGAACCCGCGGATGGCGCGGTGACGCCGCCGGTCGAGCCCGAATCCAAACCGCCGCAGCGCTGAGCGTCTCGAATCCCCGCGCGGGCCGCTTCCAGCGCTGGAGGCGGCCCGCGCTCGTGTTCAGCGCACTGCATGCGACCGTTTCAGGTGCGAATGCGCGGCCGCGAAACCCAAGGGCTCGCGCGCGCGGCGAAACGCAGGGCCAATGCAGTCGCTCGCGAGATGCCCACGCGCGGACCGACGTCGATCTCGGGCACGGGTTCGCTGTGATCAGGCCACACGATGCGCAGCGCGCCGCGCCGCAAGTCGCAACTGTCGTGCGCGAGCGTGATCGCCAGCGCGGCGCACACGTTTCCCGGTCCGCGACACAACTCTCGGTCGGGCGCACCGCCGCGCCGCGCGCGCATCAGCGTCAAGCCGTCGAGCGGCTCGAGCGCGCGGACGAGTACCGCTTCGCCGATTCCGGCTGGTGACGTGGCCACGTTGAAGCAGCGGTGCACGCCGTAGCTGGTGTAGACGTATGCGCAGCCGGGCTCGCCGAACATCGACGCGGTGCGCGGCGTCTCGCCCCGGTGACTGTGCGATGCCGGATCGTCGGCGGCGAGGTAAGCCTCGGTCTCGACGATACGACCGGACACGATTCCCTCGTCCGTCTCGTGGACGAGCAGCGCCCCGATCAGTGCGCGCGCGACGTCGATCGTCGTGCGCGCGAACGGATCTTCGTCCGAGTCGACACGCTGCCTGTCAACGCGTCCGTCGTGCACGGGACTTGGGCGCCGGCGCCTCCGGCCGCTCGTTCTTGAAGATCAAGAGGTGCTGGAACCCGCGTAGAAAGAAATTCCCCTCGCTCGCCGCGCGGTGGTGAGAATCCGCGCCGAGCTTCTTGTTGCCGCGCACGACGATGCAGTGGTCGACAGGCTTGAAGCGACGCTCGAGCATCTCGAAGAATCGCGCGCCGATGCCCACGAAACCTTTCTTGTGTCGGTAGCTGTCCGAGCAGTACACGGCCAAGTAGCGGCGGTCCTTCAGAACGCGCTCGATCTCGCCGAACACGGCGTCCATCGCCTCGAAGTACGCCGGCTCGAACGCGTCCAGTTCGCCGATGCACTCCGCGCGACGCGAGTACTCGACGTGCGTGGAGTACGGCGGATCGAGGAACGCGAAGTCCACCACCCCGTCACGCAGCGGCAGACGCCGCGCATCCGCCAGCGCGATGCCGGTCGGTCGCTGCGGCTGCAGGTCGACGCCAAAGGCACGCCGACCAAGGCTCAACGCAACGTCGTTCGTCGTGCCGCCGCCGCAGAACGGGTCGAGCACGAAGTCACCCGCACGCGTGTACCGCTCGAGCAGGTTCCACACCACCCAGGCCGGCGTCGCGCCCGGGTACCCGGGGACGCCCATCGGCCGTTCGCCGTATTGGCCCGACGGATGGAACCACAGCGTGGACGTCTGGAGCTTGGGAGTCGGGAGCGACCGCATCCCGGGCAGTCTACGGCTCGCGCGGCCCGTGCCTGCGAGCTCGGCCCAAGCGCGCGCGTCAGCTGATCCGACTCAGCTACCGGGCGTCGTCGGCTGGTACAGGCTGGGCGCGTCGTCGTAACCAACGCTGGAGCAGGCCGGCTTGCTCGGCCGCACTTGGCAATCGCTCGACGTGTCCACCATCGGAGAGGCGCGGTAGCCCCGCGCGGGGCTCGCGAACGCGTTCGAGGCCGGCGAGTTCACCGTCAGGCCGGCCCGCGAGGTCGGTCGATCGCCGTAGCGAAGGTCGGTCGGGCTGCTCGGGCTCAGATCGGATTCCTGGGGTGCAGCGTGCACCGCTCCCGAGGACCGCAGGTCGTGCGGGTCGCTGTCCAGGTAGCGCGCGACGGCCACTCCCGTCCCACAAACGACGAGCGCCACGAGGGCCACAAGGGCCGGCGTGCTGAGCTGCCTGGGCAGGGGATCGAGGAGCGAGCGCTTCACAGAAACCTCTAGCGCTATCTTACGCGCAGGATACGGGGTTATTCCCCCGTTCGTTGACGCCAGATTCAGGCTTTCGGCGACCTACCGACCATTTCCCGCCGCCGGGACGGCCCGGGAGCGGGCGTACTCGTGCAGGGCCACCACCTGGGCGTGGAAATCGTGGGTGCCGCCCCCCACCGGCGCCTTGAAGAAGGCCGCCGTGTGCAGCATCTCGCCCCCCTCGCCCAATTGGGCGGACAGGTCCGCCAAGCGGACGAGGTCGATCACCAGGGGCGCCGCCAAGGCCGAGTCGCTGCCGGTCCAGGTGAACTGGAGCGACATCTTGGCGCCCAGGAAGCCCTCGAAGTGGATGAAGTCCCAGGCGGTCTTCCAGTCCTGCAGCGAGGGCACGTAGTCGATGCCGACGTGCGTGTGCGCGCCTTCGCCGCCGAGCAACGTGCGCAGCGCCTCGTCCTTGTTGCGCACCTTGGCTTCCTTGTGCGCCGGGTCCGCGAGCACCGCGCCGTCGCGGTTGCCGAGCATGTTGTACCCCTGCCACGCGAGCACCTTGAGCGCACGCGCGCGGAACATCGGCGCGAGCGCGGTCTTCACCAGCGTCTCACCCGTCTTCCCGTCGTTGCCCGCGTGCGGGACGCCGCGTTCTTTCGCCAGCGCGCGCAGCGCCGGAATCGACGCGCCCAGGCTGGGCGTGAAGTTGACGTACGGCGAGCCCGAAGTGATCGCCGCGTAGGCGTACACGACGGACGCGGGTTGCGTGTCGCCGCCGTCGAGCGCGCGCTCGAACGCGGCGAGGTCGCGCCACTCGGCGCGCGTCGCACGCTGCGCTTCGGTGCTGGCGAGGTTGACGACGACGACGCGCGAGAGCTCGTTTTCACGGCGAAAACTCTCGATGTCGGCCGACAGCGCCTCGATCTGCTCACGCGGCGGCAACGCGCCCAGGCGCGCCGAACGCGGATCGAGGTCGGCCAAACCGACGTCGGCTTGATCGAGGATTCCGGGGCGAATGCGGCCCTCGTAGTTCGCGGCTTCGCGGGCTGCCGCCTCGACGAGGTCCGCGCGCAGGATGCCGTTCGCGACGAGTTCGGCCGAACCGACCGAGAAGTCGCGACGACACACGTCGTGTCCGCCGAGCACGAGATCGTCGAGACCGATGAGCGGCAAGCGCGTGAACGGCTCGCGCTCCGTCGCGATGCCGGTCGGCTCGAGCATCCCCTCGCGCAGACCGTGCAGCCCGTTGACGAGGCACGTGGCGATCGATCCGCGGGCGCCGAGGCACCACAGACCCAGACGGCGCGCATTCGTGTCGCGCGGGGATGGTTCGGAACGCATCGCGGTGGGGATCGGCGTGGGTCAGGGAGTCAGGTACCGCTCGACGACGGCGTCGTAGCGGCTCGGCCACCAGCGCGCGGAGACGACTCCGCGGCCTGGCCCCCCCGTGGCGAGTGTCCCGTCGAGGGGGTCGCTGGACCGCGGTCGGGACTCCCCGGGCCCTTGGGGGCCGAGCATTCTGCCGTCGCTGGGCCCGTTTGCGAGAGCCCCGTCCGCGGAGCCGTCCCCCGGGTGGGAATTCCCGCCCGCGGAAGCACCGGTTCCCGACTCTCCGCCGGCGCCGGAAGCGACCGGTTCCTGGCCCGAATCCGGAGAGAGCCCGGCGGTCCGGTTCGGGTCGGCATCGAGGATTGCGCGAGCGCGTTCGAGCGCCTCGCGCAGGCTCGCATCCCCCAGATCCGCAGCCGCGAGACGCTCCAAGTCGCGGGCGGCGGCGGTCTCGGGACCGCCACGTGAACCCGGCGACGAGCTTTCGAGTGCGCGCTCCGCGGCCGCTGCGCGGTCCGGGTCGGCGGCCAGTGCGGTCACGCCGCGCGCGGCGATCTCGAGTGCGTCGGCCGCGGCCGCGTCGCCTTGCGCGCGGCGGCTCTGTGCGGCACGGCGCAGGTCGGCAGCAGCGCTTGCCAGGGCTCCCCCGGCCGCCCCTGCAGTCGGCGGCGGTCGCAGTTCCTCGACACCCGCGATCAAGACGAGGGCGAGCAGCGGCGCGACGACGGCGAGCGGCGTGCGCGGCAGCGCCGAGGCGACGAGTTCACGCGGCCCGACGCGCGTGCGCACACGCTCGGCGAGCAATTCCGAGACGCGCGAAACGCGTGCGTTCCGTGTCGTGTTCCGTGTCGTATCCAGCGCCGCGACGAGCGCGCCGTCGAGTCCAGCGCGTCGGTCCGCGCGGTTCACCAGTCGGCGGGCGCGCGGAGGCCGCTCGCACCAGAACATGACCGCGGTCAACGCGCCCATCCCCGCCGCGACGGCGATCAGGGAGCGCGCGAGCGGTGCGTCGCTCGCGATCCCCGCGGCGAACACGATCCCGCCGGCGAGCGAACCGACCGCCGCGCACTCGACCAGCGCGGTGATGATCTGCACGCGTGCGCCGAGTTCCGCCGCGCGCACGAGCTCACGACTCGATCCTCCGCGCGCAGCGAACGTCTCGCCCGCGGTCCCGCTCGGCGCAGTCCGTGTCAACGCGGCTCGCGCGGCTGGACCCGCGTCGCCTCGCGCAGCCGGCTGTCGACGTCCGCCGGACAGTGGTCGAGACGCTCGCGCGAAAACACCAATTCGACTGGGCTTTCACGCTCGGGCAGCAACCAGAAGTTCGATTGCCAGATGGTCTGATCGATGCACTCGGGCAACGCGCCGGTCAGCAGCGTGTTCCCCTGCTCGAAGAACGCGATGCACACGAGGTTGCCCTCGAGGTCCGCGGCGAACGCTTCCTGGCCGTCGTCGCCGCGCATCTTGAGCATGCGCGAACCGAGGTAGACCCAGCGGTGTCGACGCATCGTCGCGCCGGTGCGCAGGTCGAGGATCAAGTCCTCCATGCGATAGAAGTACGTCTCACCGTCGAGCTTCCAGGCGACGTACAGGTAGAAGCCGTCGCCCTCGGGCGGCACCACGTCGAACGCGGGCGCACCGTCGCGCATCTCCTCGAGCGTCGGCCGCGGATCCTTCGGGATCCAACGCGCGTTCCGGCCGGGTTCGGCACCCAGCGCGAGCAGCGCGGCGTTGATGCGGCTGGCCGCGATGCTGGTCAGGAACGCGCTCTCGTGCGCCGCGCCGCGCGGGTTCACGACGAGGTACTCGAGCAGATCGCTGCGCACGAGGACTTCGGCCGGCACCGAAGCCACGCCGTGTTCGACGTCGAGCAGGATGCCCTCCGCCGCGAACACCTCGCGCAGCTTCTGCGCGACTTCCGGCGCGGGCGCCTCGCCTTGCTGCGCAGGCGCATTCGTAGTCGTGCTCGCGGACAGGCTCGCGGACAGGCTCGCAGGCGCGTTCGCGGGCGTCGCGAGCGGAGCCCCGAACAGGTAAGCAGCGCCAGAACCGACCAGGACCGCGACAGCAAGGATGTAGCGCATGTTCGAGCCTCCTACCGCGCAGCTTCCGCGCGTTTCCCGTCGTTCCCCAAATCGACGCCGAGCCTTTCGAGATCGGTACGGACGAGGTCGCGCACGGCCTCGGCGTAGCGGCGGATCTCGTACTGCGCGTCAGGCTTCAAGCGCTGCTCGAGGAAGTGGATGACGCCCTGCAGCGACACCGTCCAATACGCCTGGCTGTACAAGCTCTGCGGCAAGCACATGCGCGCAATTTCCTTGGCGACGCCGCGCCGGATCCGCGCCTCGTACCGCTCGTACGCTTCGCGATTCTCGTCCAGCATCGACTGACGCTCTTCCGCGTGATCGAAGCTCGCATCGAGATCGACGGAGGCCTGCTTGTTCCCGTGCGGCGGGTTCGCGCGCAACACACGCGGCACGTAGAACTCCGGCTGCCATTCGACGTAGCGCCCCGAGACTTCGTTCCACGAGCAGCCCTTGTCCGTGTCGAACATGACGTCGAACACTTCGAGCGACACGCTCTCGCCGCCGACCTCGTACTCGCGCCAGCCGCTGCCGACCTGGTACTTGAACGCCTGACGGAACACGAAGAGCGGCGCCTTCCAGTGGAAGGTGTAGAAGCTGTGCCGGTACGGCGACGTGTGCCCGTGTTCCCAGAGGAACGAACACAGTGCGCGATCCTTCTCGTCGAAGCCCTGCTTCTGACGCTCGTACGAGATGCGCGCGGCGTTGACGACCTTGAGTGCGGGATCGTGCTGCATGCGATCGACGAGCGCGACGAAACCCAGGCTGTCGTCGAGCGTTTCGACAGCGCCGGGCGGAACGTGGAGTGCGTTGGCTTTGCTCATGCGAGTCGCAGTCTATCCCGAGTCCGGCGCAGACTGTTCTCTCTGGAAGCACCGCCCGCTCCAACCCGCAGATCCCCTCCCTGCCATGGTGGACCCGTCCCCGAGTGAGAACTTGCGCAGCCGAGGGTAGAGAACAATTCCCCCGAGAAAGCGTTCACCGCGTTCGTCGCGCCACCAACTCACATGCCGCACGGCGAATTCATCACGTTTCCCAGGGCGCCGGTTCGCCCGTCGGTGACCACACCGGGCGTTGCTCGAGCCAGCGTTCCGGTTCGTGCTCGAACGCGGCGAGCTCGTGGATGAGGCCCGCATCGAGCGCGGCACGATCAGCGGCCAGCGCCGACCAGAGCAGCGGGTGCACGCGATGGCGGTGAGCGTCCATCGGATCCACTTTGGAGCCACGCGGATCCTGTTCCGCCGCACGCTGCACGCGTTCGACGAAGCCCGACACGGCTTCGCGCGCAATCTCGGCCTGCTCGCGCGGCTTCAATGCTTGCCACGCCGGCCAGAACACTGCCTCGGGCTCGATACGGTCGCTGTTCACTCGTCCGCGGGACGCTGCCAGGTTTGCGGCACGCGCCGCCTTCCGCAGTTTCGCAAGCACCTTGGGCGCTCGCCCCTCGAGCGTCGCTTCGCCGTCCATCAGCAGTTGATCTTGCGCGAGCGCGCCCTTCAGCGCGACGCGCGGGTGCTTCGCGAGCCAACGTGCGTGGTGCATCTCCAGCAACACGGCCTCGACGAGATCGCGCGCCGACGTCTTCGACATCTGAGCGCGCATCTCCCAACTCGCTTCGTTGTAGAGAAGCGACCGATCGAGCGGTGTCTCGAGGTCCGGCACCTCTTCGACTTCGAGCACCTTGCCGCTCTTCACATGCCATTCGCCGACGACCTGAACGCGGTTCAAGTTGCCTTCCGAATAGCGCATGATCTGATCCGCGCGATAGCCGTCTTCGTGCGGATGGGCGGATTGCCAATAACCCGCATCGATGTATTGACCCTGCCAACGCAGTGCACGGGCGAAGGCGAAGTTCGTCTGGAAGACATCGCGCTCGCTGCCGATGGGCCCGCGCGTGGGATCCATCGCGTCGTCCGCCGGTCGACTCGATGGCCCGAATCCGCGCTCCAGGAAGGCGTTCTCGATCGTCAAGACTCCGATCGACTTGGGGTGAAAAGCTCCCTTCCAATACGCTTCGATGGAATCCTGAAAGCCTGCTAGACGGCGGCGGGTCGCGCGAAAGCTGCGGTCATCGGAGTTGGGATAATCGTTGATCCATGTCGACAGCTCAGGATGGTTCAAGCGCGTCGCGACGTCGTCGGCGAGCAGTGAACCGACCAGGAACGTCTTCGCGCTGAACGAGAACTGGCCGCCGCCGTGTGCCATCGATGCGACGAGCTTCTTCTGGCGCGGCACGTCGAACACGAAGCGTTGCAAGAACGCGACGAAGCGCTCGTCGTAGAGCCACATCACCGGCACGGGCTTGATCGAGTACTCGAACGTCTCGGGGTCCATGCCGAAGCGCACCTCGAAGTCGGCGCCCTTCTTCGAGTTCTTGAAGATCAGGTTTTGTCGCTGGACGTCCCACGGGTCACGGTCGACTTCGCGTTCGACGTGGGTGAACACACAGGCCGGGTCACTTGCCTGCTGAAGTTCGGTGTACCGGTCGACGATGCGCTTGCCGACGGCGCTCATCTTCTTGAGCATCCAGGCATCTTCGAAATAGGCGTCCTCGCCACCTTCCTTGGCCGACATCTTTCGCCACTTCTTGACCGCTTTCGCGCTCGAGAACGTGGGTTCCAGCCCCACCCAAGCGTCGTCGAAGCTGAGCGTGTCGCGACGAGTCGCGCGCTCGAGGATATCGAACCAAGAGTCGCTCGCGCGGTCGATCCTGCGTGTTGCGACATTCTTGCGACTGGAGCTCTTCGTCATCGCGCCTGCGTTCCGAGCGTTCGTAGGAGTTCGATCATGTGCTTCTCGATCCTAACCCTGACCCGCAGAACTCCGCGCCTGCATGCTCGCTCGGATCTGTGATCGCCCATCGGTAGCGCCCTCGCGAGCGGGGCGAGCCGGCGTCGCTGCCCTGACAAGACGGCGCGGGGCCGAACACCGTGACGGCGACCGGCCCCGCGCACTCGATCCCGCTCGGCTCAGCTGCCCGAGCCGATGATGACGCCCTCGATCACGCGCGGCGCGACGGTGACCTCGGGCTTCGGTCCGATGTCGGGCATCGCCGCCTACTGCCCCTGTTCCGAAATCCCGTGACCACTGAACCGGGGGAGGTCCAGCACGTCAGCGTCTGCGCCAAGCGCCATGCGCAGAGACCAGGTGTGTCGGCGGCTTCTGACGGACCGTGCGAGGCGTCGCTCGCTCGGCGTGGGACGCCTCGAGCCCCGCGCCGCGATCCACGGCGTCTTGCAGCCGGCAAGCTTCGTCCAGGATGGCGGTGAAGCGTCGGACGAACGGCGTCAGTCGGTACGCGACCTCGTACGGCGGCTTCTCGCCGATGATCGTGCGTTGGACGAAGCCGAAGCGCATCATCTTGAGCAGACCCTCGAACATCACCTTGACGGACAGACCCTTTCAGGCGCGCAGAAAGGCGCTGGGTCGGCGCTGACCTTCGGCGACGAGTTGCAGCAGGCGCACCGACCATTTCCAGCCCACGATGCTCGCGAACATCGGCGCTACGGAGGTGGCAGTACCGTTCTGACTTTGCGCTGGCTCGCGGTGTGGATTCGTCGGGAACCATCGACCGACCACCTTGCCGAAAAGTACCCTCCTGACACATCCGGGTGACTCTCCTAGATTCGGGTCCCGCGCGACGCGCCGTCGCTGCTCAGTCCCCGATTCGCGAGGAGACTTCCCATGACGAAGTCCCCTTTCACTACCGGCTACACCTTCGGCACGAGTGAAGTCGCGCGTTCCCCCGTTACGCTGAAAGACTTCGATTCGACGAAGAATACCGCGTGGTTCGGCGACGACGACGTCGAATACCTGCGGCAATCCCGCGCGGTTGTCGGGCCCCAGGTCGAAGCGATCCTCGATGTCTGGTACGGCTTCGTCGGCTGCCAACCGCACTTGCTCGCTTCGTTCGTCGACAAGAGCGTCGGCAAGCCGCTCGGCGACGACCTCGGCGCGGTGCGCACGCGCTTCGGACCGTGGATCGTGGACACCGCGCGCGCCGAGTACGACGAGAAGTGGCTCGACTACCAGCACGAGATCGGGTTGGGCCACCAGCGCGCCGTGAAGAACCGCACCGACAAAGCTGTCGCCGCGCAGGGAGTCGTGCCCTTTCGCGGTCAGTTCCTGTGGATTGTCCCGGCGACGACGACGCTGAAGCCGTTCCTCGCCAAGCAGGGACACTCCACCTGCGAGGTCGAGAAGATGCACGCCGCGTGGGTGAAATCGTGCCTGCTGAAGGTGACTCTGTGGAGTCAGCCCTACATCAATGCCGGAGAATTCTGATGAAACTGCGCACGCCGCCCGAGTGGCAGACGACGACATGGCTCAACACGGACGAACCGCTCACGCTGGCGAAGTTGCGCGGCCGCGTAGTGCTGGTGCACGCTTTCCAGATGTTGTGTCCGGGGTGCGTGTCGCGCGCTCTGCCGCAAGCGCAGCGTGTCGCCGAACTCTTCGCGGATGCGCCGCTCACAGTGATTGGATTGCATACGGTGTTCGAGCACCACGAAGCGATGGGGCTCGAGTCACTGCGCGCGTTTCTGCACGAGTATCGCGTCACCTTTCCGGTCGGCGTCGATGCACCGGGGCCGGAAGGTGATCCGCTGCCGCGGACGATGCGCGCGTACGGGATGCAAGGCACGCCGACGACGATCTTGATCGACGCTGAGGGACGCTTGCGGCGACAAGTGTTCGGCCCGCACGACGACTTGCTGCTCGGCGCCGAGATCGGGACGTTGCTGCACGAGATGGCGCCAAGTGCCGGTGCGTCGTCGTAGTCCGTGAGTGGCTCCTGAACTCGGCCTGCTCGGGCCGACGGCGAAACGAACCGCCGGGGCTCCAACATGAGCTGTTTCGCCGATCAACAGACAGGACGGCGCGGTACGCGCGCGGCGGCTGGGTGGGAATGTTGGACGACGTCAGGCAGCCTCGGCCCTCGACACGCAACGGGCTGGTTGAAGGTCTCGCGCTCACGTTGACAAGGAGGACGCGGACACCGAGTTCGTCGCACAACCAGACACACTCAGTACCGCTCTCCCACATGCTCGAGTACCCCTCCCAC
>JBBQCC010000055.1:0-18084 GCA_038318285.1 Planctomycetota bacterium
GGGCGCTTTCACGCGCGTTCCTCGCTCGCGCGCGTCCACCTGGATTGGTCCCAAGCGCGTTCGGCCTCGTCCTGCATGCGTTCCGTGAACCATTCCGCCGGTTTCGGCGCAGGCAACCGCGCGCGCTCGGCCGCAGCGGCAGCGTACACCCGTGCGTGGGCCGCCGCGTCGCGCGGATCGTCGACGACGACGAAGGCGACGTTCGCGAGCGAATCCGACAGCGCGTGCCGGGCCGCGTCGGCCGCCGTCTCGTCGGCGACGAGGACACGTCGCGCGAGGCCGAGCTCACGCAGCGTGTCGCGTCGGCGCGCCGCGACGGCCAGGAAACGCGCCTCGATCGGCACCCAGGGCGTCGCGCCGAACTCGAGCTCTGCGCAGGCGAGGCATGGCGACGGACCGAGCGGCTCCGCGCAATCCTCGCCGTCCGCGCGCTGCACGCGATCGCCGACCAGGCAGCCGAACCACGCGTCGGTCAGCGTCACGACGCACGGAACGGAGACCTCCGCGCAGGCGGCGACGATGTCGTGCGAAGTTCCGCGCCAGGCGAGCACGTGGACGACGTCGGGCGTGCGCGCGGCGACGTGATCGCGGACGAGCCGAGCGACCGCGCCGGAGCGCGTGCGCTGCCAGTGGTGCGGCGCCGCGTCCGTGCGTACGAGCGTCGCGCCGCCGGGCTGCAGTTCCAGGCGCGCAGACGCGGTGGGCATCGAGGAATCGGCGGTCGCGCGGTCGTTTCGTGCGCGCAGGAACTCCACGTCCCAACCGTGCGCGGCCAGATCGCGCGCGAAGGCCACGTCAGCGGGCGCGTCACGCCCGGCGTCACCGACCACGAGCAGCACCTTCACGCCGCGATCCTCATCGTGTCTCTCCGTCGCGCGCGAGCACCGCGTAGCGCGCCAGCACAGCATCGACGTGCTCGTCGAACGTCTGCAGCTCGGGCGTGCCGGCGTAGAGCTGCTCGAGACCGGCGCGACGCTCCAGCACGTCCGTGAGGATCCGCGCCAGCGCGTCGACGTCGCCGGGCGGGAAACGCAGGCCGTTCTCGCCGGGTACGACGAGTTCGGCCATGCCGCCGAGGTCCGAGACGAGCAGCGGCGTGCGGCACGCGATCGCCTCTTGGATCGAGAGCGGCGAGTTCTCGAACCACAGGCTCGGCACGACGAGCAGATCCGTCGCCAAGAGGAACTGAGCGACGGCATCGCGCGCGAGCGGTCCGGGGATCTCGGCGCCGCTCGCGCGCGCGAGCTGCAGCAGGTGTTCCTGGTACTCGGGCCCGTAGCGCGCCGGGCCGTGCAAAACGAGCCGACCGCGACGCCGCACGGCGATCGGGATGCGCTGCCACGCTTCGAGCAGGACGTGCGGCCCCTTGAGCGGTACCAGCGTGCCCAGGAATCCGATGCGCACGCGACCGTCCGTCGGCGGCGTGCGCACGCCGTGGAATTGCGCGCGATCGAAACCGAAGCGCAGCCACTCGATGCGCGCGGGGTCCAGCTTCCACTCCGCCAGGAACTTGTCGCGCAGGAAGCGGCTCGGCGCGAGGAAGAGGTCGACGCGCTGGCCCACGCGCCGCCGCAGTTCGTCCCAGCGCGTGCGTGCCTGCAGCGCGAGCTCGCGCGAGGCAGCGTCCCCGGCATAGGGCGCCTTTGCGCCGGGTAGCGCGGCCCGTTCTCCGGCCGTGTCCGACACGTGCGGCGCCTCAGGAACAGGCGCGCTCGTCGGCGCCGAGGCGGGCTCGGGCGCGTGCGGAGCTTGCGGCGCCGGGCCCGGAGGCGCCGACCGCGGAGCGAAGAACACGCGTGCGCGGCGCGCCGTGTCCGCCAGGTCGAGGCCGGTGGTCTCGTACAGCGCCGCCAGCGCGGGCCCCACCGCTCGCGCCGCGCGCGGCTGCGTCCAGGGATGGTCGACGAGGCAAGTGCCGCAGCGCGCGAAGTCGACCGTCGCGCACAGACCGCCGTCCGAGTGCACGCGCTGCCCGAGCCGCGCGCACGTCAGCCAGTAGTCGTGCAGCGTGAACACGACGCGCGCGCCGCTGTCCTTCGCGAGGCCCACGCAGCCGGCCGAGAGGTACATGAGGTGTTGGAAGTGCACGACCTCGGGTCGGTGCCTGCGCAGCATCTCGACGAACGCGCGCTCGACGCGCGGGTTGTCCCAGGTCCCCCGCAGATCTGCGTGGTAGAGGTTGTTCACGATCTCGTGGATCGCGACGCCGCCCTCCTCGCGCATGAGGACGCGCCCGTCCGTGCGGACGATGTCCTTCTTCGCCGCGAAGACGGCTACCGCGTGCCCCCGCCGCGCAAGCGTGCGCGCGAGATCGGCCGTGTAGGTTTCCGTACCGGCGCTCCCGTGGGGCGGCACGTTGTGGCTGACGAGGAGGATGCGCACGGTCGGGACGGCAGAGTACCCGATGCCGGGCTCCGTTCCGGGGCGGAGCTTGTCGTCGGACCTTCCCCGCCTACCATCCGCGCATGAAACGCTGGCTCGTTCGCATCGCCCTCGTGCTCGCCGGGATCTTCCTCGCGATCCAACTCGTCCCGGCCGGCCGCACGAACCCGCCGGTCACGAAGTCGATCGAGGCGCCGGCCGAGGTGCTGGCGATCCTGCGGCGGTCTTGCTTCGACTGTCACTCGAACGAGACGCAGTGGCCCTGGTACGCCTACGTCGCGCCGGTGTCGTGGCTGGTCGTGCACGACACGGACGAGGGCCGCAGCCACCTGAACTTCTCGCACTGGGGCGACCTCCCGCAGAAGAAGCGCGACTCGGCGGCAGGGAACATGCTGGACGAAATCGACGACGGGGAGATGCCGCTGGACATCTACCTGCGGATGCACTCCGACGCGAAGTTGTCACCCGCCGAGGTCGAAGTGCTGCGCACCTGGAGCGAAGGCGACGTCTGACGGCCGCGCAGTCCTCGCGAGCTTCGAGTGATCACGGAGCCTGTGACGAATTCACACGCTCCAGCGCTGCGGAGCTGCGCCACGAACTTCGGAGAGCGCGTACGCTCGACTTCTTCACGCGCGCTCAGCCCGCGAACGGCCGCGCCACGAACCACCACGCGCGCAGCGCGGTGCTCAACAGCGCGTCGAACACGCCGCGCCATCCGCCGACCTTCAACGCCGGTGTGATCGTCAGCGGACCGCCGACGAGCAGTGCGCGGTCGGGAACGGTGCGCAGTTCCTGGAACCGCGCGCGGTCCGCACGGCGGCGGGCTTTCAGCCCGAAGAACGCGCGTTTGCCCCGCCACCAGTCGCCGGCGTGCCCTTGCAGCGCGGCGAACGCGAACCAAGCCAGCTCGTACAGCACGAGGCCCGGCAGAGCGACGAGGATCGTGCGTGTGCGGTAGCACTTCGCGACGAACGTCCAGCGGTTGCGCGAGTGGAAGAACACGCGCGAACCGGGGTAGCGCGGCCCCTCGCGAAAGCTGATGCCGGGCGTGCCGCCCTTGTGCAGCACGACGCAGTCCTCGACCGAGACGATGCGCGCTCCCGCGGCACGCAGGCGGTAGGAGAGATCGAGGTCCTCGAACAGGATGAACATCGTTTCGTCGTAACCGCCGGCTGCGATCAGCGCGTCGCGGTCCACGAGCAGCGCGACGGCCACGGCGCAGTCGACGTCGACGGTTCCGTTCCCCTCCGCACCCGTGATCGGCCGGTAGAAGTTGCGCAGCGCGATCAGGCCCGCGTAGTGGAACGCGCCGCCGTCGTAGTGCACGCGCGTCGGCTCGGACGCGAAGACGCTGCGCGGCTGCGCGATCGCGATGCGCGCGTCCGCGGCGGCCGCGGCGCACAGCTTCGCCAGCGTGTCGGGCTGCACGACCGCGTCGTTGTCGAGCGCCAGCACCCAGCGGTTGCGGGCCGCGCGCATGCCGGCGTTGCGCGCCGGACATGGTCCGTCGTTCGTCGGCATCGGCAGCACGTGTACGTCCGGGAACTGCTCGCGCACGATCGCGACACTGGCGTCCGTCGAAGCGTTGTCGACGACGATGACCTCGTCCACGTCCCCCTCGAGCGCACGCACGGCACTCAAGCACTCGCCCAGGTAGTCCGCGCCCTGGTAGTTGACGACGACGACCGAGACCGGGCCCAGCCCGCGGTTCTCGCCTCGTTGCGCGTCGATCTCGCCCACGTCAGGAGAGCGGCAGTTCGAAGTCCGGCGCGCGACACGGCGCGCGGTGCCGCAGACAGTAGGGCAGGTTGAGCAACACGTTGCCGCCAGCCTTGAGCAGCACCCACCACGCGCCGGGCGTCTCGCGCAGCGACCGACCGATACCGATCGTCCCGGTCGCGTCGGTCACCGTGCCCTCGGCTTCGCGGTCTTTTCCGCGCAACAGCACCTTGGACACGACGAGGAACGGCATGCGTAGGAGGTCGCCGAGCGGCGCGTACTTGAACATCGAGAGCCACGCGTTGCGCGCGTGGAAATACAGGCTGCGCTTGCCCATCTTGATGCCGAACGGCGTCTTGTGGAACACGTGGCAACCGGGGAACTGCAGCACGCGAAAGCCGAGATTCAGTAGGCGACACGTCAGGTCGCGCTCGTTGCCGTAGATGAAAAGGCGCACGTCGTAGTAGCCCGCGCGTTTCAGTGCGTCAGAACGCGCGAGCGACGCGCAGCCGCGGAACGTCGACATGTAGCGCTCCTCGTTCACGGCCTGCGACGCCAGGTAGCTCTCGGGCGTGCCCGGCTCGATGACCTGCGTCGACACGATCGCGGTCGTGGCCGGCTCGCGTTGCATCCGTTCGGTCGCGCGCTCGAGCCAATCGGGCGGCATCACGATGTCGTCGTCGAGGATCGCCGTCAGCTCGGAATTCACCGACGAGAAGCCGATGTTGAACGTCTCGCAGGCGCCGTAGCGATCGTGCGGCATCACGATGCGGCGCACCTCGGGGAACTCGGCCGCCAACATCGCCGCCGTGCCGTCGCGGCTGGCGTTGTCGACGACGACGACGTCGTCGAAGGGCAGCGTCTGCGCCCGCAGGGATTCCATGTTCGCGCGCAGGTCTTCCT
The DNA here is from genome assembly GCA_038318285.1 of Planctomycetota bacterium. GTDB lineage: Bacteria > Planctomycetota > UBA1135 > UBA1135 > JAEUHZ01. The sequence continues at coordinate 5,005 of JBBQCC010000055.1, forward strand.
TCTTGTTCCAGGTGGAGACGACAGCCGTCGTGCGCGCACGCGATGCGTCGCGCGCCGGGCACACGACCTCCCGCACCGTGGCGCGCGCGTCGGCGCTCGTTGTCGCGCGAATCGCCGCGCCGCCCGCGAGCACGAAGAACGCGCGCTCAGGCCCGTTCGAAACGGCGGACGCGAGCGCCAGCGCGCACGCCCGTTCGTCGAGGCTGTCCCCCGCCGCGGCAAGCACCGCCTTGGGCGTGACTTGCGCAGCGAGGGTGCGCAATCGCGCGACGAGCGTCTCGTCGCCGGCCGCGCTGCCCTTCGGCGGCGGCAGGAAGAGCGCGTCACTGGCGCCCCATTCCGCGATCTGGGCACGGACGCGCTCGCCGTCGGCGCTCGCGAGCACGAGCACGACGTCCACACCGCGCGAGCGCAACGCGCGCAGCGCCGGCCCGAACGCCGCTCGTGCGCGCTCGACGTCCAGCGCGAACGCCAGGACGGGTCCGACGGCGCGCTCGATCGCGAGCGCTGCGGAAGTCTGGTGCGGATCGGTCAAGGGCGCAGAGGATCGACGTCCGGACCCGCTTTGGGAAGAGGGCAGCCCGCTCACGTCGAAACCGGGTCCTCGTTTCCGTCCATCGCCGCAAAGGCCGCGAAGCCGAGCAAGGCGAACAGCAGCGCCACCGGCGCGAGCTGAAGGACCGCCGTCCCCACCGCCTCGTTGCGCCCGATCGAAGGCACCAGGATCGCGCGCCATGCCGCGACGAGGTGATGGAGCGGATTCCAACCGACCGTGGAATCGCTGGTCGGAGCGCTCACGAGCCACGCGCCCGGCGACGCGAGCACCCAGGCCGGCACGAGCAGGCGCGCCGGCATGCGTCGACCGATGCGCGTGCGACCGACGGCAGCCGCGAACAGCGCCAAGCCGCTCGCGAGCGCGAGCTGCAGCGGCAGGACGATCGCGATCCAACCCAGCGCCGGGTCGAAGCCGCGCACGATCAGTGCCGCGACCGCGGCGGCGCACGCGAGGACCGCGAAGGCGCGCTGCGCCGCGAGTGCGGGGACGAGGTGCGCGGAGAGGGCGCGCGGCCCGCCGCTCGTGGCTCGCGCCGCGCGCGGCAGGATCGCGGCCGACACGATCGCGGCGACGCCGACGACGACCCCGAGCTCGAACAGATATCGCGCGGTCGGCGCCGCGTCGCGGTAGACCGCGCCGATCCCGGCGCCGAGCGCGAGCGCCGCGGCGAGCGGTCCGAAATCACGCGCCACCGCACCCAGACGGGAACGGGCGGCGTTCGCGGCAGGCGCGTCGGCGATCCCGACGCGGGCCAGCGCCGGATCGAGGGATCGGGTCGTCCACATGATGTGCCGCGGGGAGCGGCAGTGGACCTCTATCGGTCGGAAAACAGCACGGGTGCGGCCGTTTCGCGGTCACCCCCCCTTACGCGAGTCCGGAACCGGCGGCGTTTGCTCGGGCGACAGTTGGAACTCTTTTCCGATCAGCGTCTGCAGGTACCGCAGGATGCGGCTCGCCATCTCCTCGTCGTCGGGACCGGACGTCCAATCGGCGTGCGTCAGCTCGAGCGGCTTGGCCAACTCCTCGTTCGTCTCCTTCTCGACGCGCACCGAGACATGGAAGACGCCGGCGGTCTTCTCGTCGTACTCGAAATGCGCGCGCGAACGCGTGCCCTCGCCCTTGAAGGGTTGGAGCTGCACCTTCCAACTCGAGGACACCGTGCGTTCCGCGTTGGCGGCCTCGGCGCCGGGGGGGAACCCGTTCTTCTCCATCGCGAGCGTGGCGACTTGTCGCAGCACGCGCTCGCTGGCGATCGTGACGTCGCCCTCGACCCAGTCCTCCGAACGGGTCGATGCACACGCGGCGACGAGGAACACGGCGGGCACGCAGGCGGCCAGACGCGACAGACGGCGACCGAGGCGCGGGAACAGCGAACTCATCGGGACTCCTCGGATTCGTCGGCGTGGGCGGGGTCGCGCAACACGATGCGCACGGGGATCTCGGGGAAGGGCAGCTCGGCGCGGATCCGATTCTGCAGGTAGCGGATCGAATCCTTGTTGAGGAGGTTCTTGTCGTTCACGAACAGCACGAAGGTCGGCGGGCGCACTTCGGCCTGCGTCGCGTAGCGGATGCGCACGGCGTGACCACCGGCCGACGGACCGCGGCCTTCGAGCGCCTTGGCCAGCACGCGGTTCAACTCGCCCGTCGTCACGCGCCGCTGCGCCTGGTCGAACAGCTCGAGCGCGAGATCGAGCGTCTCGTCGACGCCCTTCCCCTCGCGCGCGGAGAGGAACGAAATGGGCGCGAAATCGAGCTGCGGCATCTCCGCGTCGATGTACCTGCGGAAGTCTTCGGGCGTGTAGCCCACGGCGAGGTCCCACTTGTTCGCGCCGAGGATGACGGGCTTGTGGTGGTCGATGCAGTAGCGCGCCAGGTCCTTGTCGATACCGAACAGGGGCTGGGTGACGTCGAACATCAGGATGACGACGTCGGCGCGGCGCATCGCGCGGTGCGAACGCGCGTCGGAGTAGAACTCGATCGCGTCCTGGATCGAGCGCTTGCGGCGCACGCCGGCCGTGTCGATGGCGACGAACGCCTTGCCGTCGCGCTCGAACAGGACGTCGACCGAGTCGCGCGTCGTGCCCGGGACTTCGGAGACGATCATCCGCGGCTCGTTCGCGAGCGCGTTGATCAGCGTCGACTTGCCCGCGTTGCGCTGACCGACGACGGCGAGGCGCATCACCGGCGTCAGCGCGGGCTCGGCCTTTTCGTCCTCGGGCGGCAGCATCTCGAGGATACGCACGTACAGGTCGTCCAGGCCCTCGCCGTTCTGCGCACTGATGGCATATGGACCGTCCGCGATCCCGAATCGATGGAACTCGCCCGCATCCCACTGACGCGCTTGGCCCTCGGCCTTGTTCGCGACGAGCAGCACCGGCACCTTCACCGAGCGCATACGACGAGACACTTCCTCGTCGAGCGGCGTGATGCCCTCGCGCGCGTCCACCATCCACAGGACGAGGTCGGCGGTCGCCAGCGCGCGCCGAATCTGGTCCTCGACCAGCGGCTCGAGGTCGTCACGGTCGACGATGCCGATACCCCCGGTGTCGACGACCTCGATCCAGCGGCGTTCGCGCGCGGTGCGCAACTCGGCCGGCACCGCGACGCGGTCGCGCGTCACGCCCGCAGTCGGTTCGACGATCGACACGCGACTGCCGCACATGCGGTTGGTGAGCGTCGATTTCCCCACGTTCGGTCGTCCGACGATGACGACGCGCGGCAGTTTTCTTCCGGTCTGAGTAGGCATGGTTCCCCGTTCGAGGGCGAACAGGGTACGGGCCGGGTGGCTCGGGCGTCCATTCGGGGCGGCGACTTCGATGCCCGAACACCCGCGGACCCGTGCTGAGGACACGCGCACGGACTGCTACGCTGCGCCGCGCGCGCATGCCGACCGAACCGCGATCCGATCCGCTGGAAGTGCCGAGGCCGGCGGCGAGTACGACCCGCCCGTGGTCGTTCGTTCCCGGCCTCTACATCCTGCAGGGCATGCCCTATTTCGCGGTACAGGCCGCCTCGAACACCTTCCTCGCGGCCATGGGCGCGCCGCCGTCGTTCGTCGGTCAGTGGAGCAGCGATCTGACGCTGCCGTGGACGCTCAAACCGCTGTGGAGCCCATTCGTCGACCTGTACGGAACGAAACGGCGCTGGCTCTTCGCGTCGTCGCTCGCCGTGCTCGTCGCGCTGATCGGCCTCGCTTTCGCGACAGGGCGTGCGCAGTACGTCGAGTGGACGATCGCCGCGTGCATCCTGCTCGCGTTCGCGTCGGCGACGTACGACATCGCGTGCGACGGTTACTACATGCTCGCGCTCGGGAAGCGCGAGCAGGAGGCCTTCGTCGGCGTGCGCAACGCGTGCTACCGCTTCGGGAAGATCCTGACCGGCGGCGGGGTCGTCGCGCTGGCCGGAGCGTTGCAAGTCGAGAGCGGCACGGGCCTCTTCGCGCATGGAATGTCGCGCGGCGACGCGTGGTGCGTCGCGTTCGCGGTCGGCGCGGCGGTCTACGGCGCCGGATGGTTGGCGACCGCCGTGTTCGCGCCGCGTCCCGTCGCCGACGGCCCGGCCGTGGGAGCGTCGGTGGGCTCCCAGAGCGCACGCGCGCCACTGCTCGCCATGCTCGTCGAGTACGTACGCCGACCGCGCTTCCCAGCGATCCTCGCGTTCGTGCTCTTCTACCGGTTCTCCGAGTCGATGCTGGCGCCGATGCTCGCGCCGTTCCTCCTCGGTGATGCTGCATCCGGCGGACTCGGGCTCAGCGAGGCGCAGTTCGGCCTCTACTACGGCACGTTCGGCGCCGTCGCGCTGCTCGTCGGCGGCATCGCGGGCGGTTGGCTCGTCTCACGCCACGGATTGTCGGTCTGGATCTGGCCGATGGCGCTCGCGCTGCACGCGCCGAACCTGCTCTACGCCTGGGCTGCACACGCGCGACCCGAACCGCTGGTCACCGCCTGCGTGATCGGCTTCGAGCAACTCGGCTACGGCTTCGGGTTCTCGGCGTACATGGTGTTCCTGTTGCAGCTCGCGCGCACGTCGCGCTTCGCCACGACGCACTATGCGATCTCGACGGGCATCATGGGCCTCTCGGCGTGGCTGGCCGGTCGCTGGAGCGGCAACCTGGTCGAATCCCTGGGTTTCGAGCGCTTTTTCTGGCTCGTGTGCGCGCTCGGTCTCGTCGGGCTCGCGACGCTGTTCTTCGTTCCGCGCCTCGAACCGGAACGCGCCGCGCCGCCGACGGTGTGACACGCGCGTCTTGCAAGGAGCGCATTCCTACATCGTCGCGCGCCCGTCCGATCCGCACACGTGCGACGTCGCGCGTTTGCACGAAGCGGCTCGCCGATTGCATGATTCGCGCATGAGCACGATTCGAACGCGCGACGGTCACAACCTCTACGTCAAGGTCTTCGGCTCCGGTCGTCCCGTGGTGCTGATCCACGGTTGGCCGCTCAACTGCGACACATGGGACGTGCAAGCGGTCGCGCTGGCCGAAGCCGGCCACCGCGTCATCGCCTACGACCGCCGCGGATTCGGCCGTTCCGACCAACCCTGGAACGGATACGACTACGACTCGCTGACGGACGACCTGGCCGACGTCATGAAGGCCACCGGCGCCGACCGCGACGCGACGATCATCGGGTTCTCGATGGGCGGCGGCGAGGTCGCGCGCTACATGTCGCGGCACGGCGGCAAGGGCGTCCTGCGCGCGGGGCTCATCTCGTCCGTCGTGCCGTACATGCTGCAGACGGACGACAACCCGAGTGGCGTTCCCGAGGAAGTCTTGCGCGAGATCGGGGCGGGCATCCGCGCCGATCGGCCCAAGTTCATGGCCGACTTCCTGAAGAGCTTCTTCGGCGTCGGGCTCGTGTCGAAGCCTGTCGCTCCGGAGACGCTCGACTGGGCCTGGAACATGTGCATGCAGGCCGGGCTGCGGCCGACGCTCGCCTGCGCCGATTCGTTCGGGCACACGGACTTCCGCCCCGATCTGGCCGCGTTCCGCGTGCCGACGCTCGTCATCCACGGCACGCACGACAAGACCGTGCCGATCGAGGCCACCGGGCACGTCGCGGCCAAGAAGATCGCCGGTGCGAAGCTGCTCGAGTACGAGGGTGAACCGCACGGCGTGTTCGCGACGCTGCCGAACAAGCTCACGCGCGATCTGCTCGATTTCCTGGCGATTTGACGCAGTGCCGCTGGCGCGCGTGCGTCCGGATGCGCGCGCGCCCCTGCTTGCGTCAGGAGATGCGCAGCAGGCGGTGGACCTGCGGCACGACTCGCACGTCGAGATCGCGATCGCGCGCCATCTCGGCCACCGCCAGCACGAGGTCCATCGGCGGCGCGCTCGCACCACCCATCGCCGTCGCCGGCGTCAGCACGAGGCGCAGCCTCGGCGCGCAGTCCTCCACCTCGTCGAGCAGCGGTGCGAAGTCCAGCAGATCGCGCTCGCCCGACACGACGATCTTGCCGCAGGCATCTCGATCGGCGACGAGTGCGAGCGACGCGCGCCGCGCCGCGCGCCATTCGGCCGGCGTCGTCGGCGCGCGCTCGTCCGTGCCGACGTCCGCGAGTTCCTCGGGCGGATCGAGGTCGAGGTCGGGCTTCAGGTCGAGGCTGACGTGATCGACGCGGTCCACGACGCGCGACAGCGTGCGCGGATGCGCGCCGCCGGTTTCGAGGTGGATGCGCCGCGCGCCGAGCATCGCGCGCAGGCCGATCACGAATTCGGGCCACAGCAGCGGTTCTCCGCCGGTGACGCTGACCGTACGCGGTGAGCCCGGCTCACACTCGGCGACCCAACACGCCGCTTGGAACGGCGACGCCCACGCAGGCTCGCGCCGCGCGGGACGCCCGGCCGCGTCGATGCGCGCCGTCGCGTCCGCGTGCAGGTGCCAGGATCCGGGCGTGTCGCACCAGCGGCAGCGCAGCGGACATCCGCGCAGCCGCAGGAACACCTGCGGCTCGCCGACGAAGCTGCCCTCTCCTTGGATCGAGGCGAAGACCTCGAGGACCGGTGCGGCGGAAGGCGCCGCGCCGGAGCGGGTCACTTCTTCTTCGCGGGAGCCGCGGCCTTCGCCGGGGCCGCCGCCGCGCCCTTGGCCGGTGCACCCTTGGCCGGGGCTGCGACCGTCCCGCCCGCCGCCGGAGCGGCCGCTTCCTTGACCTTCTTCACGACCGCGAGCTTGTAGCGCGTGCGCACTTTGGGGAGGCCGTGGACGATGCCGTCCTCCTCCTTGAACTTGCCGGCCTTCTTGAGGATCGCCAGGCGCTCGACGCGCGTGAACACGCTGCGCTCGCCCTTCAGGTTGTCGCCGACACGCAGGCTGGAGTGGATGGACATGATCGTCTTCTTCGCTTTCGGAACTCGCGCCATACGGCGCGTTGGATGGGTTTCGTGAAGCGCTCAGCGCGCCAGCACGTGGTCGATTTCGTCGATGTAGGCGTCGGAGAACGGCATCGTCTTCGACGAGGTCGGGTAGCGCACGCCGCGCAGGTTGTCGCGCATCGGCACGAGGTCGACGGAAGTGGGCTTCGCGTCGGCGCACAGAACGATTCCGCGGCCGGTGGCGAGGCGGATCGGGCTGCCGACAGGGTAGCCCTCCTTGATCAACCAGCGGTACGCATCGGTCGCGAAGGCCAGGCCCTTCGCGTCGTCGGGGTACTGGACCAAGCGAACGGTGAAGCGATTGGCGGGGTCGTGCAGCGCAGCGTCGACGCCGGGCAGCGACGTCCCGGCGTGCGCCGCAGCCGTGGGTGTCGCGCTCGCGTTCGTGCCGGGCGTCGGCGTCGCGGTCGGCGTCGCGGTCGGCGTCGGGTTCGCGGCCTGCACGCCCGTTTCCGCGCCGATTCCGCCGTCGCGGCGGAGCAGCAACACGAGGACGAGGATCGCGACTGCGAGCGCCAACGCGAGCAGCACGATGCGCTCGCGCGACGGGGCGCGCAGCGTCACGGCCGGTGCGTTCGCACGCAGCGCGGGCGCGGACGCGGGCTCGTTCGGCGCGAGAGCGGGCGGCGCGAGCGCGGGCTCGTGCGGCGCCAGCGCCTCGGCCACGGCTGCGGCCTCCGACGATTCAGTCGAGTGCTCGACGATGCGTTGCGGCGCGGGTGCGGGCTGCACGCGAGCCGGGGGTGCGACCGGAGTCGGGCGCACGGGCGCGAGCTGCGGCGCGACCGGCTTCGGAGAGACCGGAATCGGTGCGGAGCCAATGCTCGAACTCGCGGTGCGCGCGGGAGTGGGCACTTTGGCGACCGGTGTTTGCGGCGCCGGCGCCGTGGGCTGCGCTGTCGTCGGTGGCGTCACGCCGGCCTTCGTCGTGGCCGGGTTGGGCGCACGCGACGGAGTCGTCCCGGCACCGCTCGCGGGAGACGCGGGCGGAGCGATGGGCACGCGTCGAAACGCGTCGAGCAGGTTGGGGCGTCGGAGGGCCATGGACGGACTGCTGGCCTGTAGCCAGACGGGCGGGAGAAGGTACGCGGCCTCACGCAGGGGGTCAACGCGCAGACTGGTCGCGACGGGTGTCCGCCCCGTGCCTCCGGCCTTCTCTCCCGCGCGCCGAACGGCTAGACACGGCCCCGTGCGTGCGCCGAGCGACCTCGGGCTCCTCGGCCTCGTGGCCGTCCTGAGCCTCTCCCCGACAGGCTGCGGCGGAGCTGCCGAACCGAAGCCCCCGGCCTCTGCCAAGGGTGCTCCGGCGACGGCCGAGCGCGGCTCCTCGGCTCCGGACTCCTCACTGACGCAGGCGGCCCGGCCCGCAGATCTCGTCGACGAAGCCGCCGCCCGCGGCCTGGACTACCGCAACGTCTCCGGGTCGCCCGAGAAGCGCGTCATCCTCGAAGCGAACGGCGCCGGAGTCGCGCTGCTCGACCTGGGCCGCGACGGCGACCTCGACGTCGTATTCGCCCAGGGCGCGGCGTCGGTCGACGGGGATTTCGCCGCGGCGAAGATCGAGGTGTTCGAGAACGTCGGTGGCGGGAATTTCCGGCGCGCGACGCTCGCGAATCTCATCTTGATGTGGACGACCGGCCTGGCCACGGGCGATGTCGACGGCGACGGCGACGACGACCTCGTCGTCGGTGGCCTCGGGGGCATCTTCGTGTACCTGCAGGGCGCGGACGGAAAGCTGGCGGTGAACTCGCAGGCGATCCCGAGCGCTGTGTTCGCCGTCGAGCGCGGCGCGGGCCGCAGCCTGTCGTGGTTCACGAGCATCGCCCTCTTCGATGCGGACCACGACGGCGTGCTCGACCTGTACGCCGGTCGTTACCTCGACCTCGATCCGGCGAGCGCGATCCGCGATCGGCTCGGCGACGGCCCGCTCGCCGTGCCGTGCACGTGGAAGAGCTACCCGGTGTTCTGCGGTCCGGCGGGACTCGTCGCGCAACCTGACGTGTTTCTGCACGGGCGCGGCGACGGCACGTTCGAAGATCGATCAGCGACCGCTCTGCCCGGACACGTCCCGGGCTACACGCTGGGCGTCCTGCCCTTCGATGCGGACGGCGACGGCGACACGGATGTGTTCGTCGCGAACGACAGCACGCCGAACCTCCTCCTGATCAACGACGGACGCGGCGTGTTCACCGATGTCGCGCGCGCGGCGGGCGTGGCGCTGTCGTCGGAAGGACGCATGCAGGCCGGCATGGGCGTCGCGAGTGGAGACGTGAACCGCGACGGGCTGCTCGACTTCGCGGTGACGAACTTCTCCGACGAGCCGACCGAGCTGTACTTCGGCGCCGCGCAGGGCTTTCGGCGCATGACGAACGCGCTGGGGCTCTTGCGCGAGACGCGCAGCCTGTTGTCGTGGGGCGTTCACCTCGTCGACTTCGACGGCGACGGTTGGCTGGAGCTCTTCACGACGAACGGGCACGTCTACCCGCAGGCCGACGAGCCGAACACGGGCACGCGCTACGGACAGCCGGCGGCGCTGTGGCGGCTCGGTCCGGGCGACAAGGCGACGCGCATCGAACCGCGCGGGACGAACTCGATCCTCGCGCCGGCGATCGGCGCGCGTGGCAGCGCGGTCGGCGACCTCGACCTCGATGGCGCGCCCGACATCGTTCTGGCGCGGATCGATGCGCCGGCCGCGCTCGGAATGGACGGCCAGGGCGCGCAGAACGCGCGACTCGCGGTGCGCTTGCTCGGGCCGGACGCGCCGACGGAGTCCGCGCCGCGCACGCCGCGCGACGGACACGGCGCGAAGGCGATCCTCGTGGTCGGCACGGGCGCGCGCGAGCACGCGCTGCTCGGCGAAGTGCAGACCGCAGCCGGATTCCAGTCGGCCTCGAGTCCGTGGCTCCACTTCGGCCTGGGCGCCGCGCAGTCCTACGCGAAGCTGATCGTGCGCTGGCCGTCGGGTCGCGTCGAGGAACTGCCCGGCGGCGCGGCCGGCGCGCGCATCACGGTGCGCGAGGGCGCAGGCGTCGTCGCGCGCGAGGCGTTCCGATGACCGCGCTCGCGACGTTCGCCGCGTTCGTGCTCGCGCTCGCGCTCGCGCCGTCTCACGACGCGCAGACTCCTGTGGACCGCACGATCGAAGCGAAGCCGCCGGCCGAGTTGCACGACGTCGACGCGTTGCGCGCGCGCTGGCGCGAGGACATCGAGCTCGACGAACCGGGCGAGATCCTGGCGGACGGCGCATGGATCGAGGCCGACGCGCACGCCGACGTCACGCTTACGGCGCTCTACGCGCGCGCCCTGCACGCCGCGGGCGAGGACGAGCGCGCGGCGAAGCTGTGCGCGCGCGCCGAAGCGCCGCCGCTCGTACTGGCCGCAGCCCGCATCGCGCTCGACGACGACGAGGTCTCCCGCGCGCGCGCTCTGCTGGTCGGCAAGGACGATCTGAAGCTCGAAAAGCCTCGTTTTCCCGAGGATTCCGAGTCCTGGCTGCTGCTCGGCCGCGCCGAGGCACGCGCCGGCCGCCTCGCGCGCGCGGAGCCGCACCTGGCCGAGTTCGTGCGGCGCGCGCCCTGGCACGTCGAAGCGCCGGAAGCCTGGTTCCTGCTGGTCGAGGCCGCGCGCGCGCGTGGCGACGCAGTCGAAGCGCTACGGCGCGAGTCGTCGCGTCAGCAGAGCGTCGAGTGGCACGCGTTCTATCGCGCGCGTCGGCTGCAAGTGCGCGCGAACCCAGCGGAGCCGCTGCCCAGGCTCGGCCTGGCACAACTGTGGCTCGCGGCCGGTGAACTCGACCGCGCCCGAGACGCGGTCGATTCCGCGATCGCGCTCGACGCGCAGTTCTGCCGCGGCATCGAGCTCGCGGCCGAAATCGAGCGCCGAAGCGGTGCGACCGAGGTCGCGCGTGCGCGCTGCGCCGAGGCGTTGCTCTGCGATTCCGAGCTCGTCGACGTGCACTGGACGCTCGCGCGGCTGGCGCGCGACGCGGGCGACGCAACGACCTCGGCGTCCGCGTACGCGCGCTACCGCGAACTGGGCGGGACGAAAGAACTCTGACGCGCGTGATCAGCGCTTCGCATCGGTCTCGAGCTGCTTGAGCACCGTGCGCGTCACGCCGACCCATTCGCCCTCGGGCTCGTCGCGCAGATAGTCCTCCAGCACACGTTTCGCCGCCGCCTTGTCGCCGCGGCGGAGCTCGGCCTGCGCGAGGTTCACGTGGACGGGCTCGGGCAGTTCGAGGTGCTCGCGCTGCGCGACCTCGAGCACGACGCGCCACAGTCGCGCGGCCTCGGCCGGATCGTCACGGCGAAAACGCACGAGGGCCAAGTGGTTCTTCGCGGCGATGTCGTCGGGCCACAGGTCGAGCGCGGCGCGGAACTCGGCCTCGGCGCGTTCGAGGTCGTTCACCTGGAAGGCCTCGATGCCCGCGTCGCAGCGCGTCTGCGCCGCCTGAGACAGGATCTCGGCCGCGCTGGCGAGATCCTCGTCCGTCAGTCCCGCCGCGCGCGCGGAAAGGAAGTGGTCGATGGCGCCGGCTTTGTCGTTCGCGAGCAGGCGCGCGAAGCCCGCGCGCTTCTCCATCAGTGCGAGTTCGCCCTGCAGCGGCTCGCCCTGCGCGATCAGCTCGCGCAGCACGGCGATCGCGCCGGCGTGATCGCCCATGGCAGCCAGACAGTCGCCGAGGAAACGGCGCGCATCGACGTCGAGCGGATCGTGCACGAGCGACTCGCGCACGGCCACGAGCGCCTCGGGAAGCTTCTCGGCCTTCGCGAACTGCTTCGCGATCAAGAGGTGGGCCTGACCGAGCGCGCGATCGCAGAACGGCAGGTCGGGATCGCTCGCGCGCGCCGCCTGCAGCGCAGCTAGCCCGCGCTCGACGCCGCCCTCGCGCGAGATCCAGCACACGCCCTTCGCGCGCTCCAGCTCGGGTGCGGCACCACAGGCTTTCCCGCCCGCAACGATCTCCATCCAGGCCGTGTCGAATGCGTCGCGCGAGGCGTACACCTCGGCTGCCGTCGCATAGACGTCGGGATCGTGCGGCCGCGCGACCTTCTGCGCTTCGAGAAGGCGCATCGCTTCGACGCCGCGGCCCTCGAGCCCGGCCAAGCGCGCGCGCAGCAGCACGCCTTCCGGACCGGCCTCGTCGATGCCAGCGAGCGCGACCTGCGCGCCGTTCCAGTCGCCGAATTCGATCGCGCGCCGCAAGCGGACGATGCCTGCCGAGGTCGAACGCTCGGCCCGTTCCGGCTTGGGCGCAGCCCGTTCCGCGAGGGACGCCGCGGTCGTGGCGGCGGTGCTGCGCGTTTCCTCCGGCGACTTCGCGAGCGCGGCCGGCGTCGACTCGTGCGAGCACGCGGCGGCCAACGCGAGGGTGAGGGCACAGATCGTCCAGCGTGCGCGCATCGAGAGAGCATCCACCATCCCGCGCGCCGCGCGCAACCGGGGACGGCCACGAATCCGGCACGTCGGGTCCGGCGGCTCCCTTCTTCCCCTTCTGCTGTTCCCCGGTGCGGCTGCGTGGCCCGTGCGTTCGAGCCGCGAGTTGGCCCGGCGCTCGCGACACGGCCCAGGCGGGTGCCGATCCTGTGCCGAGCGTCGAGGGAAGAATCGGAGGGATCCTCACGGCCCGGCCGCACGGACTCGCGGCGATTCCCGCGTGGAGAGCAGCCCGGTGCGCTTCCAGCCCGTGGACAGGAGCCACGACCGCGCCTCTGCCAGCGGGCTCGCGGCCCGAGCGACTCGGTCACACCAGCCGCGGAACCAGACGCCGGACGAGCATGCGTCGATCCCCGTGATCCGCGCGCCGTGCTTGCGCGCGTTCTGCAGCACGTAGACCAGCGCGTTCCGCACCTCGCGCGGCGTGCGCAGGATCCGCGCGTGGTAGCGATCGACGAGCACCTTGCCGCGTCGCCCCCAGTGTCGGTTCAGCGCTTTCGCGACGCGCACGAGAAGACCCTGCATGCCGCGCGCGATCGAGCGCGCGTCCTCGCCCTCACCGAGCAGGTGCAGAGTCGGGTCGGGGGCTGGCGCGTCACGTTCAGGGACTCCCTTGTCTGTATCCACCGTTTCCGGCTGCGTGCCCGAGTAGGGAGTTCCATCGTGTCGTTTCCAGCCCCCGCCACATCGAACGGAGCGTGCGGTTTTCCCGCAC